>DATNOU010000050.1:0-56746 GCA_035601195.1 Gaiellaceae bacterium
GGCTGTCCGCGAGGTCAACTCCTCGATCTACGCCTTCGCCGCCGAGAAGCTCTGGCCCGCGCTGGAGCGGCTCGACTCCCACAACGCGCAGGGCGAGCTCTACCTGACCGACACCGTCCGCGCGCTCGTCGAGGCCGGCGAGCAGGTCGTGGTGCACAAGGCCGAGGATCCTTTCGAGGCCGAAGGCGTGAACACCCGCGCCGAGCTCGCCGCTGCGGCCGCCGTCCTCCGGGACCGCATCAACCGCGCGCACATGCTGGCCGGGGCGACGATCGTCGATCCGGCGACGACATGGATCGACGGCTCGGTGGAGCTCGAGCCCGACACGACAGTGCATCCGTTCACCGTCCTGCGCGGCTCGACGCGGGCGGCGCGCGGCTCCGAGATCGGGCCCCACGCCGTGCTGGTCGACGCGGACGTGGGCCCCGGTGCGCTGGTCGGCCCGTTCTGTTACCTTCGCCCCGGAACGGTGCTGCAGGCTGAGGCCAAAGCGGGCGCGTTCGTGGAGATCAAGAACTCACGCATCGGAGAGCGGACGAAGGTGCCGCATCAGTCGTACATCGGCGACGCCGAGATCGGCGACGACACGAACATCGCCGCCGGCAACATCACCGTCAACTTCCCGCACCAGGAGGGCAAGCCGAAAGGGCGGACAAAAATCGGCCGCAACGTCAGGACCGGCGTCCACAATGCGTTCGTTGCGCCGGTCGAGATCGGAGACGACGCCTGGATCGGGGCGGGATCGGTCATCACCAAAAACGTCCCGCCCGAGGCGCTCGCGATCGCGCGTGCGCGGCAGGAAAACAGGGAAGGCTACGTCCGGAGAAGGCGAGGGCAGGATGGCTGAGGCGACACTCCCAGGGCTGGAGACGGTGGACGTCCCGGTCGTGCCGGAGGCTGAGCGCACCCCGTGGATCGAACGTGGGCCGCAGAAGCGGCTGATGCTCGTCTCCGGCAGCTCGAACCCAGCGCTGGCGGAGGCGATCGCGGAGAAGCTCGGCGTCGTGCTCGGCGAGGTCGAACTGAAGACCTTCGCCAACGGCGAGACGTACGTCCGCTACTGCGAGTCGATCCGAGGCTGCGACGTCTTCATCGTCCAGTCCGGGAACGCGCCGGTCAACGACCACGTCGTCGAGCTTCTGATCATGATCCAGGCGGCCAAGCTTGCCTCCGCGAAGCGGATCACCGCCGTCGTCCCGTGGTACCCGTACTCGCGACAGGACAAGAAGTCCGCCCCACGCGAGCCGATCACTGCCAAGCTCGTCGCGGACGCGCTCGAGAGCGCCGGCGTCGACCGCGTCGTGACGATGGACTTGCACGCCGGCCAGATCCAGGGCTTCTTCAGTGTTCCGGTCGACCACATGACGGCGCTGCAGCTGTTCGCGCAGCACTACCGCGACAAGGGCCTGAGCGGCGAGGGCGTCGTCGCCGTCTCGCCCGACGTCGGCCGTGCGAAGTTCGCCCGGCGCTTCAGCAAGATGCTCGAGGCCGACCTCGCGATCCTGAACAAGACGCGCCCCGAGCACGACACGGCCGAGGTCACGGAGGTGATCGGCCACGTCGACGGCAAGGTCGCGGTGATGATCGACGACATGATCCTCACCGGCGGCACCCTCATCGCAGGCGCGACCGCGCTCCGCGAGGCCGGGGCGAATGAGGTCTTCGCCTGCGCGACGCACGGCCTCTTCCCGGGCGACGCCTTCGAGAAGATCGGCGAGAGCGAGCTCACACAGGTCACGGTGACGGACACGGTGCCGATCGACCCGATCAGGCGGCCGGAGAACATTGACGTCCTCCCGGTCTCGGGCCTGCTCGCGGAGACGATCATGAACATCTTCGCCGACGACTCGGTCTCGGCGATCTTCGCCGGCGAGAACCAGCTCTTCTAGATACGGCGTGTAGCCATGCCGAGTTGCGCCGCGTTCGCTAACCAGTTGCTAACGCGAGAAGCGGCTCGGAAACTGAGCCATCAGCAAGGGGCAAAGAAAAAGGTCGCCCGTGAGACTCCGCAAGGACGACCTTTTTGCCGTTTCCCTCTCCGCTTCGAGTAATGCCCCTGGCGGGTCCAAAAGAAACGGCCAGCCGGCGGGGCTGACCGTTTCCCACGGGGTGACGCTCCAGGTGTTGCCTCGCTTGCGGACGTGACCTCTCATCGTTCCTCCTGGCTTGTGCAGATCTTGACTTGCCCTGTAGGAACGAGAGATAGTGGGGCCTCGCTGGCGTGGGGGTTCCCAGGTGCAGGCATCACGTCGATATTCGACCGCGACAGGGCTCTCGATTATTGCTTGCCTCATTGCGCTCGTCGCACCTTCGTTGGCGAGTGCAGGAACTGCACAGATCGAGGATCCCGATCCCGGCGGGCCCCATCTGACCTTCACCGCGGGGAGCGGCGAGGCTAACCACCTCCTTCTGCTTCTTGGGTTTGGCGGCTATCGAGTAGTCGACCTGGGTGCAGCCATTACGCCTGGCCTAGGATGCACCGCGGTCAACTCGAGCGAGGTCTTCTGTGCGTTCACTCTCGTCGTCGAAGAGACCCCGAAGGTGGACATCTTCCTGGGCGATCTCAACGACTTCGCCTCCATAGCCCCCACGTTCTCTAATGAAGCGACCGTTGATGGTGGGGATGGAACCGATGAGCTGGAGATCAGTAGCGGATGTGCGTCGGAGGTTGTGTGCAAGAACCTCCTCCGGGGCGGGCCGGGAGCCGACATCCTTAGAGCAGTGGGTGCTTTCGCTCGGCTCGACGGAGGGGCAGGCGGGGACACGATGGAAGGCAGTGACGCCGAGGTTGACTACAGGGCGCGAGCAAACCCCGTGATCGTCGTCGGCAACGGGGTTGCCGACGACGGAGAAGCGGGTGAAGGCGACAACGTCTCGCCCAACGTCTTCCTCGTCCTCGGAGGGTCGGCCGGCGACACCTTCACTGACATCGACGCGGCCGGGAGGGGCGGGAACGATACGTTCATTTCGACCGGCGCACGAGGAGTGTTCGGTGTGGGCGGCTCGGGCGATGACGTCTTGATCGGCGGCGCCCGCGCGGACTCTTGCTTCGGCGGCCCTGGCGAGGACGATCTCAACGGGGGCGGTGGCTCCGATGACCTCGAAGGGGCCGGGGGCGCGGACACGATCCGTGGCGGCCCGGGTCGGGACTTTCTCTTCGGAGGGCGCGGCAACGACCTCCTTATCGGGGGCGACGGACGCGAGTTCGAGATAAGCGGCGGCCGCGGCGCCGACACGCTCCGCGCGCGCGATGGCTTGCGAGAGCGCGTACGTGGCGGCCGTGGATCGGACCGCGCTCGGGTCGATTCGATCGACGTCGTGAGCTCTATCGAGACGTTCTTCTAGGTTCTCGAGATGCCGACCGCGCTCGACAACGGCATCCGCTCCCCTCGCTAGCTGCTCAGGAAGGTTGTGGAGCGGCTGCTTGCTGCGCTGCCTCGTCCTAAGAGCGGATAGTTGTCGGCCGGCTAACGGGCGGCCTAACGGCGCATAACGAGACGAAACGGGGCGTCGCCCCGACTGCGTCGCGCCCCCTCTTTTGCCTGCTAATCGTGCACTCCCCGACACGGGAGACTACCCACCCACATGGCCCTCAGACAACCAGCTCTTCTAGGTACGCCGCAACCAGGCGGGTTCGCGCCCGGGGACTGGACATGTCTTCGGGAGAAGAGGATCATCCCTCAGGTCTGCGGCAACTTAGGGAGGTAGGGGCAATGAAGAAGAGACTCTCTGTGCTCTGCGGCGCAGGGGGTGGTCGGGCTCGCCATGCTCGCACCTTCGGCTGGAGCTGAGGTTCCCAAGAGCTGCTGGGGCGTGGTCACCTCCCAGCGGGCGTCGACCCTGCACGATGTGGGCGAGCACTCATCCAGCTTTGCCGGCGAACCGAGACTCGGCATGGGAAACGTCGCTCGTGCACTCTCGGACTTGACCGGTGGGAGTCACGTGAGCGATCTGGGCGCGTTTCTCGCCACTGCTGACGGGATCGACGCCACGCACTGTCCGTAGTCCGAGCCAGCTCTTCCAAAACGAAAGAGGCCCGCGGAAGCGGGCCTCTTTGACTTCGGCGCTACTGCGCGGGCCAGCTGGCGCGCGCGGGTCATCCATTGCGCTGGAGAGACGCGGCCCCACCAGACAGGGGTGGGCTGGAGGCGGAACTTCGACGCGCAACCCGGATTACGGAACGTTTTCGGTGTTCGCCCGGATGGCGAGCAGGAGGTAATGCGGCCCCGTCTCACCAAAGTCCCAGTCCAGAGCCGGTAGTGGACCTTCATCCGTAAGCGAGTCGCGATTGTCCAATGCGCCCGTCACTGCCGGGTCCGCCACCGTGGCGAAAACATTCATCGTGTTGGGCCCGCTAAGTGGGTGGCCATAGGCGGCCATCTCGCCGAATGCACTTACTGGGATCGGCGCAGGCAGTTGAGCTTCCCCTCCAGTCGGGTGACGCGCTGGCGCAGCGTGATGGCGTCTACCTTGGCAGGGACGAGGATGGGCGCGAGCGCGAGCAGCACAACAAGGACGATCAGCTTCATGAAGATCTCCCCGGATCGGATTCGACGGCGCCAGGTTGAAGCACTCCGGGAGGCAGAAGTCACGGACGCCTTCGCTACACTTCGCGGCCGGACATGGCCGGCGAACGCGTCAAGCTCAGGGTGCAGGCGCGGGAGTCGCGCGGAAGCGCGGCCTCGCGGCGCTTGCGTGCGAGAGGGCTCATTCCCGGCGTTCTGTATGGGAACGGCGGCGAGGCCCACCCGTTCTGCATCGAGGAGCGTGCGCTGCGGAAGGCGATCACGGGCGACCACGGCCTGCACGCGATCCTGGACGTCGTCCTCGACGGTTCGCAGAAGGAGCACCACGCCGTGCTCAAGGAGTACCAGCTCGATCCAACGCGGCCGCGGCTGCTCCACATCGACTTGCAGGAAGTGCGGCTCGACCAGGCGATCCATACGCAGGTCGTCGTCGAGCTCGTCGGTGAGTCCGCCGGCGTCAAGGAGGGCGGCGTCCTCTCCCAGATCAACCGCGAGGTCAACGTCGAGGCGTTGCCGATGGAGGTGCCCGACCGGCTCGACCTCGACGTCTCCCGGATGGTGATCGGGGATTCGATGCGCCTTTCCGATCTCCGCGTGCCCGAAGGGGTCAAGCTGCTCGACGATCCCGAGATGGTCCTCGCGACGGTGAGTCCTCCGACGAAGATCGAGGAGCCCGAGGTCGTCGAGGAGGAGCTCGAGGAAGGCGAGCTGCCCGAGGGCGAGGTTCCCGAGGGCGAGGAGCCCGAGGGGGCGGCGGAGCAGCCTGTCGAGTCGGAGGGCGACGCGGCCGGCGAAGAACAGAACTCCGAGGGCTAGCCCCGCGTGCGTCTTTTCCGTCGGGGCGAGTCGGCCTCGACGCTCGACCTTCTCGTCGCAGGTCTGGGCAATCCGGGCCGCGAGTACGCGGACACGCGCCACAACGTCGGCTTCATGGTCGCGGACGAGCTCGCGCGCAGGCATGGCGGCTCGTGGCGGGCGAGGTTCTCCGGCGATCTCGCCGAGTTGCGGCTGGACGGCCTCAGGCTCGCTGTCTTGAAGCCGCAGACCTACATGAACGAGTCGGGCCGATCGGTGGGCGCGGCCGTACGGTTCTTCAAGGTGGAACCAGAGGCGCTGCTCGTGGTGCACGACGAGGTCGACCTGGAGCCGGGGCGCCTTCAGGCGCGCCTCGGCGGAGGACTTGCGGGGCACAACGGCCTGCGCTCGGTGGCGCAGCACCTGGGAACGCCGGAATTCGCCCGCTTGCGAATCGGGGTGGGGCGGCCGGAGCGCGGCGATCCGCGTCCGGTGGCGGACTTCGTCCTCTCGCCGTTTCCTCGCGAGGTGGACGTGGAGGGCCTTGTGGCCCGGGCTGCGGACGCCGTGGAGACGGTCGCGCGCGAAGGGGTGGAGGAAGCGCAGAACCGCGTCAACGAACGCGGGTAGAGACGCCGGCCCGCTCTCGGCGCATTTCGCGCGCCACTCGCGCGCTCGTCAGGGCTACGCTCGAAAGCGGGTGGTGGTTCGGGGTGGCCCCGAAGTCATGGCGACTTGAGCCCTTCCGGAAGCTGCGACTCGTCGATCCGCACGCGCACGTACAGGCCCGCGCCGGTCCGCCCATACTCGACCCGCATCGCCTCCGCCGGGACTCCCGCCAGCGCCTTCGCATTTGCGTCCTTCCAATCCCGAAACCCCGTCTCCGCGTCCGGAGGATCGAACGACGCCACGAGCTTGGGGCGAAACCCGATGTCGAGCAGCTCTCCAGCCACAGGGCAACTCTAGACCGGCCGCTACCATGACCCGCGCGGAACCCCGGGTTCCGTCGTTCGTCATGGACCAGCCCGCACTTCACGTCCTCGCCAGCCGCTTCGCCGAGAGCGAGCGCCTGCGCGCGTTCGTTGCCGACCCGAAGGCGGCCCGCGTCTCGGAGCCGCTGCTTCCTCTCTTCGTCGCGGCCCTCTGGCTCGAGCGTGGCGGCCCCCTGGTGTGCGTGCTTCCGGAGGACGCCGAGGCTCGCGACGTGGCCGAGGCGGCCGGTTGGTTTCTGGGCGAGGAAAACGTCGGGCTGCTCGCCTCCCGAGGCGTCCGCTGGGGCAGTGGGCTGGAGTCGCCGCCGCACCTCGTCGGCGAACGTGCCCGCGCCCTACAGGTGCTGGGGGCGGGCGGGCTCGTGTGCGCGTCGGCGATCGGGGCCGGAGAGGGGATTCCGCCCGCGGAAGCGCGTCCCGAGACGATTCGCCTCCGGGTGGGCGACGAGCCGGGCACCGAGGCTTTGGCGGAGCGCCTCGCCCTCGCGGGTTACGAGCGGGTCGAGCAGGCCCAGGAGCGCGGCCAGTTCGCCGTTCGCGGAGGGATCGTGGACATCTTTCCCGCGACGGGGCGAGAGCCCATCCGCCTCGAGTTCTTTGGGGACGAGGTCGAATCGGTCCGCGCGTTCTCCGCCTTCACGCAGCGCACGCTCCACCCCGTTGACGAGGCTGTGGTCTACCCGGCGGCGGAGCGTCGGCTCGATCTCGTGGAGCCCTGGCTCGAAGAAGGGCCGAGGCCGGCGCCCGGCGATCTCGTCCGGCCGCTCGCACGTGTTGACCTCGTCTGGGACGCCGACGAAGTCGACCGAGTGGCCCGGGAGGAGCTCGGCGAGCCGTCGTCTCTCAAGGGCGCCGTCAAGCTCTCCCAACTCCCGGCCGGGCAGCCCTATGCCTTCGAGGCTCAGAGGCCCGCCGTCGCCGCCCGCGGACTCTCCGAAGCCGAGCGCGACCTCACCGCGTTCGTCCGCGCCGGCAACCGAGTTGTGGTCACGTTCGCCCACCGCGGAGAGGCGCTGCGCACGAAGGCTCTCCTTCGCCGAATCGAGGCTGTGGTCCTCGAACCGGGCGATCAGCTTCCGGAGGAGCCCGGCCTCGTCTTCACGGTCGCCCCGGCGCGCCGCGGCTTCGTCCTCCGCGACCTCGGCCTCGTGCTCCTTCCGGACACGCAGGTCTTTCGCAAGCGCCCTCCGCGTGCCGACGTTCGCGTCGGACGGGCGCTCCAGAGCTTCGCCGACCTCCGCACCGGCGACCACGTCGTCCACGAGGACCACGGCGTCGGCCGGTTGCTGGGCTTCGAAACGAAGACGGTCGCCGGGGTCACGCGCGACTACCTCTTCCTCGCCTTCCGCGGCGACGACCGCCTCTATGTGCCGCACGAGCAGATCGGGAAGGTCTCGCGCTACGTCGGAGCCGACGGGCACGCCCCCGCGCTCTCGAAGCTGGGGGGCAAGGCGTGGCAGACGATCAAGTCGCGGGCGCGCGCAGGAGCGCGCGAGCTCGCGGGCGAGCTGATCGCGCTCTACGCCCGCCGGCAGCGTGCGGAAGGCGTCGCATACCACGTGGACAACGACCTCATGGAGCAACTCGAGGCGAGCTTCCCCTACGAAGAGACGCCCGACCAGCGACGCGCGATCGAGGCGGTGAAGGAAGACCTGGAGACGCCTCGGCCGATGGACCGGCTCGTCTGCGGCGACGTCGGCTTCGGCAAGACAGAGGTCGCGGTGCGCGCCGCCCTCGCGGTCGCCGTGGAGGGAAAGCAGACCCTTGTCCTTGCGCCTACGACGATTCTCGCGCAGCAGCACTGGAACACCTTCCGCGAGCGCTACCGCGACCTCCCCGTGCGGGTGGAAGTCGTCTCCCGCTTCAGAAAACCGTCCGAGGTGAAGGCGGTTCTCCGGGAGTTCACCGCAGGGAAGGTCGACGTCCTGATCGGGACGCATCGCGTGCTCTCGCGAGACGTCGTGCCGAAGACCCTCGGCCTCGTCGTGGTCGACGAGGAGCACCGCTTCGGGGTGGCGCAGAAGGAGCTCCTGCGCCAGCTCCGCCTCGAGGTGGACGTGCTCGCGCTCACCGCGACCCCGATTCCGCGCACTCTGCACATGTCGTTGTCCGGCCTGAGGGACATCAGCGTGATCGAGACGCCGCCTGTCGGCCGCCGGCCGATCCGCACGCACGTCGGCGAGTACGACGAGGAGCTCGTGCAGCTCGCCCTCGTGCGCGAGCATGCACGTGAAGGCCAGGCGTTCTACCTTCACAACCGGGTGGACACGATCGAGGAGGCGACGGAGAAGTTGCGCCAGCTCCTGCCCGACCTGCGCTTCCTCGTCGTGCATGGACAGATGCGGGAGCGGGAGCTCGAAGAGCACATGCTCTCCTTCCTCGCCGGCGACGCGGACGTGCTCGTCTCGACGACGATCATCGAATCGGGCCTCGACATCCCCCAGGCGAACACGCTGGTCGTCGAGAGGGCAGATGCGCTCGGTCTTGCCCAGCTCTACCAGATCCGCGGGCGGGTCGGACGTAGCGACGTCCCCGCGCACGCCTACCTCTTTTATCCGGACGGGCAGGAGCTGACGGCGGAGGCTCGGGCCAGGCTGGCGACTCTCGCCGATCACACGGAGCTCGGTGCCGGCTTCGCCATCGCCATGCGCGACCTGGAGATCCGCGGCGCCGGCGACCTGCTCGGGGCCGAGCAGTCCGGGCACGTCGCCGCCGTCGGCTTCGAGCTCTACGTGGAACTGCTCGGCGAAGCCGTTGCCGAGCTCGAAGGCACCAGGCGGGCAGTCGCCCGCCCCGTCCGTGTCGAAGCCCAGATCGACGCTTACATTCCCTCCGCTTACGTGCCCGGCGAGGCTCAGAAGATCGACCTCCACCGACGGCTGGCCCTGGCCGAGTCCGAGGACGAGCTGCGGGAGCTGCATGCCGCGGCCGAGGATCGCTTCGGCCCGCCGCCCGAGCCCGTCGAGAACCTCTTCGCCATCCAGGAGGCGAAGCTCAAGCTCGCGCGCTTGGGGGCCGACTACCTCGTCTTCCGGGGCGGGCGCACCGTCGTCGGCCCGCTCGTCCTCGGATCCGTCGAGCTCCGCGAGCTCCGGCGCCTGGTCGAGACGGCCGTCTACTCCTCGGCGCAGAGCGAGGTGACGCTGCGCGGCGACCGGTTCGCCCGAGCGCTCGAGCTCGTCGATGCTATCCTCGATCTGCGGCTCGCCGCCTAGCCTCGCACTATGGCTTCCTCGCTACGCAAGCTTCTGCCCCTGCTTTTGCTCGCCCTTGCGGCGACGCTCGTCGCGGCGTGCGGCAGCTCCGACAGCTCGAAGACGGTTCCACCCGGAGCCGTCGCGCTGGTCGGGGACAAGGCGATCGAGAAGGCCGACCTCGACCGGCTCCTCGCCCAGACGAAGACGAACTACGAGGCACAGAAGCAGGAGTTTCCGGAAGTTGGGACTCCCCAGTACGAAACTCTCAAGAGCACGCTGCTCAAGGGGCTCGTCCAGCAGGCCCAGTGGGAGCAGGCCGGCGCCGCGATGGGAGTGCGCGTCTCGGACAAGGAGATCGATACCCGCCTGGATGCCCTCAAGCAGCAGTACTTCAAGGGCGACGAGGACAAGTTCAAGGCTGAGCTCGACAAACAGGGACTGACCGTCGAACAGCTGCGCGAACAGCTCCGCGCGCGCGTTCTCTCGGACAAGATCTACAGCGCCGTGATCAAGAAGGTCAAGGTCACCGACGCGAAGATCAAGGCGTACTACGACAACCACAAGGCCCAGTACTTGCAGCCGGAATCGCGCGAGGTGCGGCACATCCTCGTCAAGAAGGAGTCGCTCGCCGACGAGCTCTACGCGAAGCTCAAGAACGGCGCCGACTTCGCGCAGCTCGCCCGCAAGTACACCCAGGACGAGGCGTCAAAGGCCGACGGCGGCAACTTCACGGCCTACAAGGGGAAGACGGTTGCACCCTTCGACAAGTTCGTCTTCGCCGCGAAGAAAGGCGACCTCTCGAAGCCGATCAAGACCGAGTTCGGCTGGCACCTGATCGAGGTGCTCTCCGAGGTCAAGCCGGCGGCTCCCCAGCCGCTTGCGGAAGCGAAGGACACGATCAGCGCCACGCTCCTGCAGCAGCAGCAGAACGAGGCCCTGAAGGCCTGGGTGAAGGACGCCCAGTCCAACTATGAGGTCACGTACGCGCCCGGTTACGCCCCGGCGTCCACCGGCACGACCGATTCCGGTACTTCCACCGGCTAGCGTGACCGCGCGGGACGGGCTGGCGTCGGCCCTCGTCGACCTTCAGGAGCTCGCCGAGCGGTTGCGGCGCGACTGCCCCTGGGACCGCGAGCAGACCGCGCGCACGATCGTCCCCCATACGGTGGAGGAGGCCTACGAGGTTGCCGACGCAGCCGTTGCCGGCGACGACGCCAAGCTCCTCGACGAGCTCGGCGACCTTCTCTTCCAAGTGTTCTTCCTGTCCTTGCTGCTCGAGGAGCGCGGCGTCGGCGATCTCGCGGCTGTTGCCGAAGGGATCCATGAGAAGCTCGTCCGGCGCCACCCGCACGTGTTCGGCGAGGCGCAAGTCGACTCGGCCGGCGCCGTCAAGAAGCGCTGGGAGGAGCTGAAGACCGAGCAGGAGGGCCGCGAAGGCATCTTCCACCACGTGCCCGAGGCGCTGCCTGCTCTTCTTCTTGCCCAGAAGGTCCAGCGGCGCGCGGCCACGATCGGCTTCGAGTATCCGGACTTCGCCGCCGCCTTCGCCGATCTCGACGACGAGGTCGAGGAGCTGCGCGCGACGCCGAGCGGGGACGAGCTCGGGGACGTTCTCTTCGCCTGCGTGAACGTGGCGCGCCATCTCGGCGTGGATCCCGAGCTCGAGCTGCGCGAGGCCAGTCGCCGCTTCGTCGGTCGCGTCGAGCGGGCGGCCGAGCTCGCCGCCGAGGAGGGCCAGGAGTTCACAGGGCTCCCTCTCGAGGAACAGGACCGCTGGTTCGACGCCGCCAAGGAGGGGGAGCGATCGGCCGGATAGCCCACGTTCACGGGCGCGAGATCCGCGACTCGCGCGGCAACCCGACTGTCGAGGTCGACCTTCGGCTGGAGTCCGGCGCCTTCGGCCGGGCGGCGGTTCCGTCGGGCGCCTCGACGGGACGCTTCGAAGCGGTCGAGCTGCGCGATCCCGACGGAAAAGGCGTGTCGCACGCCGTCGCCAACGTCAACGGCGAGATCGCCACGAGGCTTCGCGAACTGGACGCCGCCGACCAGGCCGCGCTCGACCGCGCGCTCGTCGAGCTGGACGGGACGCCCAACAAGGGCCGCCTCGGAGCGAACGCGATCCTGGGCTGCTCCCTGGCGGCCGCCAGGGCGGCAGCAGCAGATGCCGGCAAGCCGCTCTACGAATGGGTCGGGGGGAAGCAGGCGAACGTCCTCCCGGTGCCGCTCATGAACGTGGTCAACGGCGGAGCGCACGCGCAAAACTCGCTCGACCTCCAGGAGTTCATGGTCGTCCCGGCTGGAGCGGAGACGTTTTCGGCTGCGCTTCGCATCGGTGCGGAGGTCTTCCACGCGCTGAAAGCGCTCCTGCACGAGCGCGGCCTGGCGACTGCCGTGGGTGACGAGGGCGGCTTCGCGCCCGACCTCGGCTCGAGCGAGGAGGCGATCGAGGCGGTCCTCGAGGCGGCCGAGCGGGCGGGTCACCGCGAACGGGTGGCGATCGCGCTCGATCCGGCGGCGACCGAGATCTTCGCGGACGGCGTGTACACGTTCGAAGGGCGGTCGCTGCCCCCGGCCGGCCTCATCGAGTATTGGGGAGCGCTCTCGGAGCGGTTCCCGATCGTGTCGATCGAGGACCCGCTGGCCGAAGACGAGTGGAGCGACTGGCGCGCTCTGACCGAGCTCCTGGGTGAACGACTCCAGCTGGTCGGGGACGACCTGTTCGTGACGAACACCGAGCGCTTACAGCGGGGGATCGAGCAGGGCGTGGCGAACGCGATCCTCATCAAGGTGAATCAGATCGGCACGCTCACGGAGACCCTCGAGGCGATCGAGCTTGCCCGCTCCGCCGGGTATGCCGCCGTCATCTCGCACCGGTCGGGCGAGACCGAGGACACGACGATCGCCGACCTCGCCGTCGCCACTGGAGCGGGACAGATCAAGGCCGGCGCCCCTTCCCGCACCGACCGCGTGGCCAAGTACAACCAGCTCCTTCGGATCGAAGAGGAGCTCGGTGAGCGGGCGTCCTATCCCGGCTGGGAAGCCTTTCCTCGCTTTCGGCGCGAGGCGTGATTCCCTCGGCTCGTTCCGCGCGACCCACGCGAGTCTTTCGACGTTACGCTCGATAGCGGGTGGAGGCAAGGGGTGGCCCCGAGGGCCCTCGTGAGATTGTGTGCTCCTTCGGGCGCGCTAACGTGAGCGTGTGACTCCGCGTCGCACGAAGATCGTCTGCACGATCGGACCTGCTTCCTCGACGCCCGAACGGATCGACAGCCTCGTCGCCGCAGGCATGGATGCCGCGCGCCTCAACTTCTCCCACGGCTCGCACGAAGAGCACGCCGAGCGGGTGACGCTCATTCGGGAAGCGCAGGAGCGCGCCGGCCGCCCGCTAGCGCTCATCGCCGACCTGCAGGGCCCGAAGCTCCGAATCGGCGAGCTGGCGCATCCGCTCATGCTCGTCGAGGGCGACCAAATCGACGTCACGGGCCAGGAGAACGGCGCCGCAGGCACGTTGCCGATCAGCCCTCCGGTCTTGCAGGAGGTTCTCCTCGTCGGCCACGACGTCCTGATCGACGACGGTCGCGTGCGCCTGCGCGTGGACGAGGTCGATGCCGTTCGCGCCCGCGCCACCGTACTCGTCGGCGGCTCTGTGGAGTCGCACAAGGGCGTAAACCTGCCCGGGATCCCGATCCCCGTTCCTTCCCTGACCGAGAAGGATCTCCGGGACCTCGAGTTCGCTCTCGGGCTCGGCGTCGACTACGTCGCGCTCTCGTTCGTGCGCTCGGCGGAGGACTGCCGCGCCCTGCGGGAGCTCCTCCAGGCCGCCGACTCGACCGCGCTGATCATCGCCAAGATCGAGAAGGCGGAAGCCCTCGACGAGCTCGACCAGATCGTGAGCGCCTCGGATGCCGTCATGGTTGCCCGCGGCGATCTCGGCGTCGAGATCGGTCCCGCAGCGGTCCCGCTGGTCCAGAAGCGAATCATCATCTGCGCTCTCGAGCACGGGAAGCCCGCCATCACGGCGACGCAGATGCTCGAGTCGATGCTGCGCCACCCGGAGCCCACCAGAGCCGAGGCGAGCGACGTGGCCAACGCCGTCCTCGACGGCAGTTCTGCGCTCATGCTCTCCGGGGAGACTGCGGTCGGGAACTACCCCGTCGAGAGCGTCGCGTACATGGACCGGATCGCGCGCGCGGTCGAGCCCAGCCTCAGCCCCCGCCACGAGCTCGCCCAGGCGGCCGACTCCGCCTTCCCGACGGTCGGGGAGGCGATGTCGAACGCGGCCTGCGACATTGCCGAAGTCCTCGGCGCGGTGGCGATCCTCGTGCCCACCTACAGCGGGAGGACAGCATCCGCCGTTGCTTGCCATCGCCCGCAGCGTCCGATCATCGCCGTCACGCACAAGCGCTATGCGGTGCAGCAGCTGGCGCTCGAATGGGGCGTGATCTCCGCGGAGATCGAGGAGTGCAGGGACGTGGAGGACCTCTGGGCGCGCACGCTCGAGGCCTCGCGCGCGACGGGCCTAGTCCAGCCCGGCGATCGCGTCGTGATCACAGCCGGAACGGCGGTCAACGTCCCCGGCACGACCAACGTCATCAAGGTCGAGACGGCCTGACATAGGCTGGCTCGGTGCAGGGCTGGCCCAGGCTCTGGCTCGCTCTCTGCGGAGCCCCGCCGTTTCTTCTCCTCGTCGGTCGGCTGCTGCCGTCGGAAGGACCGGGACTTGCCCTTCGGCTCGCGGGCGCCGCCGCGTGCGTTCTCCTTCTTCCGGGCGCCCTTGTCGTGCGCTCCCTCGGGGCGCCCCGCTCCATCGGCGTCGCTCTCGGGGCCGCCCTGACTTGGAGTCTCGCCCTCCTTTTCGCCATCTTCACGGTCGTCTTTGCCGTCTCCGGGACGCTCGGCCTGGCGGTGGGGCTGCTGGGAGGAACAATGCTGGCCGCCTTCGGGCTGTCGCTTCGTGCGGCAGCGCCGGCGCTCGACCGCGGCGAGATCCAGGCCGTGCTCGCACTCCTCTTCGCCGGTGCCGCGCTGGCGGGCGCTCTCTGGTGGGCGACCGGGACGATCGGCGGGAGCCTCGGGCCGAGCGTCAGCGATGCGCTCTTCCATCTCGCGCGCGTTCGCAAGCTCGACGACGCCGGCTCGCTCGGCTCGATCGCGGTCGTGAACGACCTCTCCGGGTCGCACGAACACCCGGGCTACGCTTTCCCTCTTTGGCACGCCGGGCTCGCGCTCGTCGCCCGCCTCGCCGGCGTCGACCCCACGCTCGTCGTCCTCTACCTGCCGGCGATTCTCGCTCCTCTCGCGGTCTTAATCGCCTACGCGGCCGGCACGGCGCTCTTTCGCTCCTGGGCGGGCGGAATCGCGGCCGCTGCGGGCCAGCTGGCCCTTTTTGCATTCGCACGGGGAGGAACCGGGTCGCTCCAGTTCCTCGCCCAACCCGGTGGCGCGGCCCGGCTGCTCCTGATCCCCGCCCTGCTGGCGCTCGTCTTCGCGTTCGTCGCCGAGGGAGGGCTGTCCCTCCTGGGAGCCGCGGCAGCGGCGGGGTTTGCCCTCGCGGTCGTCCATCCGACCTACGTCGTCTTCGTTGCGTTGCCTGTCTTCGGCTTCCTCCTCGCGCGCGCGATCCTGAGCGACGGTGCGGACACCCGCTTTCTCCTGGCCGCCCTCGGCGCGGTGGTCGTTCCAGCGGGGCTCTTCTTCGCCTGGCTCGTCCAGTTTCTCGAGGACACCCGGTTCCGTCCTCCGGTTCGCTTCACGCAACAGGTCGAGGAGATCGGCATGGGGCTGCAGCTGCGTCCCGAGCAGATGGCGTGGGGCGGAGGCGTCAAGGTCGCTGCGTTCGTGGCGGTTCCGCTGGCGCTCCTCGCAAGCGGGCGGCGCTGGGCCGCCTACGTCCTCGGAGGAACCGCGGCTCTCGCGATCACGGCCCTCGTCCCGCCGGTCTTCGACCGCTTCGCCGACGCGGTCTCGCTGCCCCAGGCCGTGCGGCTCGCGGGCTTCCTGCCGCTCCCGTTCGCGCTCGCCGGCGCGGCTGCGCTCGCCGGGAGAGCCCGAGCCCTCGGTGCCGCTTCCGCCCTCGCCGCCGGGATCGGGTTCGAGCTCGCGTACCGGCACCCGGTGACAGGAGCCGCGTGGGCCGTCTGGCTGGCGGCCCTTGCCGCCACGGGCGGGCTTGCCCTCTTCGTCGGTCTGCGCCCTCTCTCTCTGGACGAGTCCGGTCCCGGCACGTGGACTGCTCTCGCCGCCGCCGCCTTCACGCTCCCGGTCGCGGTCACCGGCTTCGCCGGCTACGAGCGGTGGGACAAGCCCGATCCGTACGGGCTCACGCCCGGCCTGACCCGCGCCCTCGACGAGGACATCCCGCCGCTGGCGACGGTGCTCGCGCCGAGCGTGACGTCCTACCGGATCGCCGGCTACGCCCCCGTCCGGATCGTCGTGGCGCCGGCCGGCCACGTCGCCTTCAAGGCGGAGGACGAGTATCGCGACCGTTTTCGCGCCGCGCGGCTCTTCTTCCTCGAGCCGTCGACAACGCCCGCCCAGCGGGCCGCCATCCTGAGGCGCTACGACGTCGGCTGGGTGGTGGTCGACAAGACCCGCGGCCGTCCGAGCCTGCCGCCGGGGCTGAAACTCGAGTACGGGGACGAGCGCTACTCGCTCTACCGCGTAGGGAGGGAGGACCAGGCCTGAGGCGGTCGAATGCCGCGGGTCCATGCCGCGCCGCAGACGACCATCGCGCTCCTCGATCGCTCTTCGCTGGCTGGGGGTCGCCGCGCTCGTCGCCATCGCGCTCTCGTACGTCCATCCGCTCCGAAGCTACGAGGCGGCCCGCGCGCGTGTGCAGGAGCGGCAGGCCGAGCTGGCCGCGCTCGAGCGCGAGAACGCCCGTCTGACGCATCGGCTCGCCCTTGCGGGCGAGGATTCCTTCGTCGAACGAGAGGCCCGCCGCCTCGGCCTGGTACGGCCAGGCGAGCGCCTCTTCATTGTGAAGGGCGTCGAAGACTGGAGGAGGGGCTCGGTACGATGATCTGGTGGACGACGAACGAGTCGTCTCCTGGCAGCTCGGCCGCCCCGCCCGCGCGTTTCGGCGCGTGGCGGTGCGCTGCCCGTACGGCTTTCCAGCGGTTACCGAGCAGGCTCCGTTCGGGGACGACGGGAGGCCGTTCCCGACGACCTACTACCTGACCTGTCCCTGGCTCGTGGCGGGCATCGCCCGCGTCGAGGCCTCGGGTGGCGTGGAGCGGTTATCCCGCGTGGCCGCAGCGGATCCTGGCCTGCGGGAAAGCCTTGAGCACGCGGACGCGGAGCAGCGGCGCATCCGCCCCGAGCTCGAGGTCGGCATTGCCGGAACGCGAAAGCCGGGCAACCTCAAATGCCTGCACGCCCACGCCGCCTTCGCCCTGGCGCGGCCCGGCTACGAGCTCGGCGACCGGATCGTGGCCGAGGTCGCCGAGCCCTGGTGCCCGGACGCACGTTGCGGGGACGCCTTGGCGGGTAGGAACCGCGAATGACTCGCCTTCAGGCCGTCCGCCACCAGTGGGACGAGGGCAAGCGGCGCCTCGCCAGCGAGGGCGAGAACACCGCTCGCTCGCGTCACCTCGATCTCCTCGTCGGGGCGGTCATCGAGGAGTTGCGCAGGCGCATCGGGCAGACGTTCACGCTGGGCGAGCTCGCCGGCGCCTACGAGGGCGCGGACGACTGGGTGCGCGAGGTGATCGTGAGCTCCGCACCGCCCCGATCGCGCGCCGGGATCCGTGATGCGGCCATCGTCCAGGACGCTGCGTTCGCACGCTACGCGCAGGGCGCAATCGACTACAGCCCCTGAGTGGCGAGCTCCGGCCGGCCCACGTCCTCCCTCGCCAGCGAGCGCGCCCGCGCGCGCCGCGCCCGCAGTGGCCGGCGAGTGCTGCGCTGGAGCGGCGGCTTGCTGGTCCTCGCGTTCGTTTTCTTCGTCGGCCTGGCGGTCGGAATGGCCCTCGAGGACAACGGGAAAACGGGCGACCAGACGCTCGTCCGCACGTTACTCCCAACCACGCTGACGCCGCGCGAGACGGTCACCGTTACGGTTTCAAAACCCTGAGCTGGGAAGAAAGTAAAGGTTTGGTAGATTTTGGCCCTGCCACCATGGCCGAAGAACAACGGCGCATTGCGACACCGGAGCGACAGCCCGGGGCCGGCCCCGAATGGCTGACGCTCGGCCAGGCGGCCACGTACCTGGGAGTAGCGCAGAGCACCGTGCGCAAGTGGTCGGACAGCGGTCGGCTGGCCGCCTTCTACACGCCCGGCCACCATAGGCGCTTTCGCCGCGGCGACCTCGACGACTTCTTGTCCGGCTCGCGCAGCACTCCCCTGCGCGGCACGCCGGTCGTGCTCGTCGTCGACGACGACGACCGCCTGCGCGAGTTCGTGCGAGTGAACCTCGAGATGGACGGCTACTCGGTGCGCGAAGCCGCGAACGCCGAGGAAGGCCTCGCCGCGCTCGAGGAGGAGCCGCCGGATCTCATCCTTCTCGACGTGATGATGCCCGGCATGAGCGGCTACGAGATGCTCCAGGCGGTCCAGGACCGGCACGGGGTCGGGACGATCCCCGTGATCATGTTCAGCGGCCAGGCGGACGAGTCTCCCGAGCGGGCGGCCGAGCGCGGTGCGCAGGCCTTTCTCGGGAAGCCGGTCGATCCGCAAACGCTGATCGAGTCGACCAAGCAGCTCATCCGGGCCTCGCGGGCGTAGACAGCAGTAGCCAGCGTAGACCGCAGCATCTTTCTCTGGGTCGTCGAGCATCGGGCGGGCTGGCTCGATCCCGTCTTCGTCGCCCTGTCGGTGGTGGGCTTCGCGGGGCTCGTCTGGGTCGTTTTGGCTCCCTTCGTCGCCTACCTCGCGAAGCGGAACGCTCTCTTCGCGACGGCCTTCATGGCCACGTGCGTCTGGTCGGCGGATCTGATCGCGCTCGGGCTCAAGGCGGCCACGGACCGCGCGCGGCCGTTCGAGACCATTCCGCAGGCTGACCCTCTCCTGAAGGCGACGGTCGGCCAGTCCATGCCCTCCGGCCACGCCGCCACCAGCTTCGCGGGGGCCGTCATTCTCAGCTACTTTCTGCCTCGCTCGGCGCCGTATGTGTTTCTGCTTGCCGCGGCGATCGCGTTCTCGCGCATCTACGTGGGGGTGCACTACCCGTCTGACGTCGTGGCCGGGGCGGCCCTCGGCGCAGCGGTCGGCTTCGCCGGCCTCGGGCTGCTCAGACTTCTTCGGCGGACTTCAGGAGGCCGGCGGCGATCAGAAGAAGCGCCGCGAGCAGGCTGATCCAGAGGCCGATGCTTCTCCCCGCGGGAGCGAAGTCGTCCGGGATGGAGATGAGCCTGACGAGTACGAAGACCGTTCCGACGGAGCCGAGTCCGGCGATGACCATTCCGAGGGGCACGTTCGGAGGCAGCTCGAATCCGGTGGCGCGGAGGACGAGCAAGCCCAGGACTGCGAGTCCGATGAAGAAGACGAGCTTGCCGAGCGTGCCGGTGTGCCAGCCCGTGACCGAGGCCGTGAACCCCTCGTTCGAGACCGTGTACCAGCTCATGAAGGAGCTGAGCGCCAGCACGAGCCCGCCGACCCAGGTGAGCAATTCCCCGGGCGCGCGCAGCGCTCCGGGCGGAAGGCCAGGTCTCGGGCGTTCCAACCTAGATCCCGAAGGCCGTCTGGATCTTTTCCCAGATCGACAGGGCGAGGAAGATCGTGATGAAGAGGAGAACGCCGAGGAGGACGAGGAAACGGACGCGCGCGCGGCGAAGCTCCCGCCTGTGCTCGATGCGCGCGCGCCGGCGAGCACGAGCGTGCGCGAACGCGCGCGGAATCGCCGAGGGGTCGATCGGCGGGTCTTCGACTGGGGGACGCGTGGGGGCCGGAGAGCCGATGAAAGCCGATTGTTGCCGCTCTGGCGGATGACCGCAAGCGAGTCCGGGACCGCCTGGGGCTGACCGCGGAGCCATAATTCGGTCATGACGGGGGTCGCGCACGAGCTCGAGCCGGAGGCAGTCGAAGCTCTGGCCGCCGCGGCGGAGAAGCTTCTCGAGGAGGGAGCGACCGACCAGGCGCTGACTGCCTTGGTCGAAGCGGTCGCGATAGCGACTGGAGCCGATGTCGCGATTGTCCGAACGGCCTCATCCCCAGGGGGCGAGCTCGTGGCGAGAGCCGTCGAGGCCGCGTCGCCCGCCCTGGCGGCCGACGTCGAAGGCACCCGCCTTCCCGCGACCGACGTCCCCGGCGAGGAGAGCGACCTCGCTGCGGACCAGCTCCCCGACGCCTTGCGCCGAGTGGCGGAGCGCGTCGGCGCCGCCGTTGCGCGCATCTACCCGGTTTTGCTCCACGGCCGTCCGGCGGCAACCCTTGAGCTTTACCGGGCGGAAGGAGAGCTGTCAGCCCGGGAGGAGCTGCTGGGCCGCCTCGCCGCCGCTCATGTCGGCGTTGCGGTTCGGCTCGAGCGGGTGGCGGTTGTCGGCAACGGCGCTCGCGACGTCGGCCTTTCCTCTCTCGAGCTCCTCGGCGAGGCTCTGGCTGCCGGCGCCGACGAGACGGCGACGGCCGAGCATGTCGTTCGACTGGCGGCGGAGGCGACCGGCGCCGGCGCGGCCGCCCTTTGGCGAATCGAGACCGATGCGCCGCCGACCTTCCTGGCCTCGTACGGGTCCGGCGAGCGCCCGGCGTCCGGCGAGGCGGTGGAGCAGGCCCTAGCCGCCCTCCTCGACCGCCCGCGCGACGGCGTCGCGAGTACCGCGGACGGCGGTGCCGGTCTCCGGACCGCAACGCTTCCCCTCGGTGAGCCTCCAGTCGGCGCGCTCCAGCTCTATTTCGAGAACGGCGGGCCTGCTGTGGAGGAGCTCGAGCTGCTCTCGCCCTTCGCGGCCCGCGCGGCGCTCGCCCTGCGACGCAGCCGGCGGGTGGGGCTGATCGCCCGGGCGCTCCAGCGGTCGCAGACCGTCATCGGCGTCATCAGCCAGGCAATCGCCCAGCTCTCCCTGACCCACACCCTCGAGACCGCCGTCGAGCGAATTGCCGAGCTGACCGGCAGCGGTCACGTCGCCATCTACCTTCGGGAGGGAGAGGGGCTGACCACCGCGGCCTCGCGCGGGCTGGAGGGTGCCGAGGCAGACCTCGCGGAGCGGCTGCTCGAGCTCGCGCTCGGGCCGTTTCGCGGGCGCGGCTACGTTTTCATCGAGGACATGCGCCGCGACTCCCGCCTGCGCGGACTCGAGAGTACCTGGGAGCAGACGGGCATCCGCCGTGTTCTCTTCATTCCGCTCATCGTCCACGACGAGGTGATCGGCGCGCTCGGCGTATTCAAGACGCGTGCGCGGCCCTATCGTGAGGGCGAGGAGGGTCTCCTCGTCGCGCTCTCGAGCCAGCTCGCGGTCGCGGTCCAGAACGCGCGCCTGCACGAGCGGGCAAAGGAGCTCGGCGAGCGGCTCGAGCGCACGCTCGAGTCCGAGCGCCGCGCCGCGCGCCAGCTGCGCGGCCTCTACGAGATCTCGCATTCGTTCGCGGAGAGTCTCTCGCTCCAGGCAACGCTGGACGCTGTCGCCCGGAGCATGGTCGAGCTTTTCGGCGTGGATGCAGCCGCCATCCGCATCCCGGACGAGCGAGGTGAGTCGCTCGAGCTCCGAGCGGTGCACGTTGCCGATCCCAAGCTCGCGGACACGGCTCCCAAGCTCCTCGGCCAGCCACAGCCCATGCGCGCCCCCACCGCGCGCCCCCTGTTGCGCTCCGGGCAGGCGATCCTGCTCGAGCCGGGCATGGCCACCGGCGACGATGCGCACCGGCTTCTCGAGCCTTTCCTCGCCCAGGGCTCGACGGCTGCCGTGCTCCCGCTGACCACGCCCGGAGAGATCCTGGGGACGCTGACGCTTCTCTCCCTCGATCCCGCCAAGCCCATCGACCGCGACACGCTGGACACGGCGATGACCGTGAGCGGGCAGGCGGCCCTCGCGATCGACAACGCCCGTCTGTACCAGCAGCAGAAGGACTTCTCGGAGATGATGCAGCACTCGCTGCTGCCGCGTGAGCTCCCGGCCGTGCCAGGTCTCGACGTGGGCCACGTGTACGAATCCTCGGCTCGCGTGGACGTCGGCGGGGACGTCTACGACTTCCTCACGCTCGACGACGGACGGCTCGCGATCATTCTCGGCGACGTCACCGGCAAGGGCATCCAGGCCGCCGCCGACATGGCCATGGCCAAGTTCAGCTTCCGCGCGCTCGCGCGCATGCACCCCGAGCCTGCCGACTTCCTCGCGCGCGCGAACGAGGTCATCGTCGACGAGATCGGCGTGGGGAAGTTCATCACCATGCTCTACACGCTGGTCGACCCGAAGGCCCGGACGATCTCCTGCGCGAGCGCCGGCCATCCCGCCGCAAAGCTTGTCGATCCCGAAGGGAACGTCACCCCCCTCGCGGGCCAGGGCCTCGTGCTCGGGATCGAGCCCGACCAGGAATACGAGACCGAGCAGGCCGAGCTTCAGCCCGGCGTCTCGGTCGTCCTCTACACGGACGGTGTTCTCGAGGCCCGTCGGGATGGCCAGATGTACGGCGAGGAGCGGCTGGACGAGCTGCTGCGCCGTCGCGCGGGCCTCGGCCCGCAGGAGCTGGCGGAGGCGATCCTGGCGGACTGCCAGAGCTTCGCCGGGGGCGAGCTCGGAGACGACTGCGCGCTCGTTTGTCTACGTCTTTCCGATTCTGGCTGAGGCAGCGACATCCGCCTCCGCGGCCGCTGCGCAGGCGGTGAGCAGGGCCCGTCTCGGGGTGCTCGTCTTCACAGCCGGCGGCGGGACGCTGGCGACCGAGATCGCGGCCTCGCGCCTCCTCGCGCCCTACTTCGGAAGCTCGACGATCGTCTGGGCGAACATCATCGGCCTCATCCTCGTCTATCTCTCGATCGGCTACTGGTTCGGGGGCAAGCTCGCCGATCGCCGTCCCGAGCCGCGTCTCCTCGGCTCGATCGTCATCGTCGCGGCTCTCTTCATCGCCGTCCTCCCCTTCGTCTCGAGGCCGATCCTCGACGTGGCCGTCCGCGGCCTGGACGCAGTTTCCGTTGGCGCGGTTGTCGGCTCTTTCTTCGCCGCCCTCGCCCTCTTCGCCGTCCCGGTGACGCTGCTGGGCGCGGTCTCTCCGTTCGCCATCCGCCTGGCACTCGACGACGTCGGCGAGGCGGGAACCGTTGCGGGGCGCCTCTATGCGCTCTCGACGGTCGGCAGCATCGTCGGGACGTTCGCCTCCGCGCTGCTGACGATCCCACTCGTGGGGACGCAACGGACGATGTTGGGCTCGGCAGCGCTCCTCGTGCTCGCGGGTGCGCTCGTCCTGGGAACGCGGTGGCAGCTTGCGACCGTCGCGGTAGCAGCCCTGCTCTTCATCCCTGCCGGGACGATCAAGGCGTCGTCCGGGCTCCTGTACGAGGCGGAGTCGCCCTACCAGTACGTCCAGGTGCTGCAAAGGGCCGACGGTTCCCGCGTGCTCAAGCTGAACGAGGGAGTCGCGGTGCACTCGGTCTGGCATCCGCACTCTGTGCTCACCGGTGGGGAGTGGGACATGTTCCTCGTGGTGCCGCCGCTACTCGACAGGCCGGTGGAGCGGATGCTCGTGATCGGCAACGCGGGCGGAACGATTGCGCGCGCGTACGGGAAGCTCTATCCGGGCGTCCGGATCGATGGCGTCGAGATCGACCCAAAGGTCACCGACGCCGGCCGTCGGTTTCTCGGGCTCGGCGACAACCCGAAGCTCCACGTGATCACGGACGACGGGCGTCCGTTTCTCCAGCTCACTGACGAGCGCTACGACGTCATCGTCGTGGACGCCTACCGCCAGCCCTACATCCCCTTCTACCTCGCGACAGAAGAGTTCTTCCGCCTCGCGCGCCGGCACCTGGCTCCCGGCGGCGTGCTCGCGCTCAACGTCGCCGCTGTTCCGGGCGATCTCCGGCTGGGGCAGGCGATAGGCACGACCGTCCTCTCGGCCTTTCCCCAAGCGTGGCGCTGGAAGCCGCTGCGGTTCAACGAGCTCGTTCTGGCATTCGACCGCCCGCTTCCGCGTTCCCGGCTCGTGCAGCGGGTCGGGAAGGTCCCTCCGGCGGTCGCCTCCCTCGTCCCCCTCTTCCGCGCCGGGCTCGAGCCCGTACGCGTGGAGGGCGACCCGCTCACCGACGACCGCGCTCCGGTCGAGTGGCTGACCGACCGGATGATCGTGGACTTCATCGCCGCCGGCGGCGACCACGACGAGAGACCGCTCCCGACCGCGCCGTGAACCTTCGGCAAGGGCGCGTGCTCCGGATCGGCCACCGGGGCGCAGCGGCGCTTGCACCCGAGAACACCCTCGCCTCGATCGAAGCCGCGATCGAATACAAGCTCGATCTGGTCGAAATTGACGTGGTTGCCCACGCGAACGCTCTCCGGCTGGCCCATTCGCCCGCGGAGGTGAAAGACGAGAGCCCGACGCTGGACGAGGCTCTGGCGCTCGTCGCGCGAGCGGCTGCCGGTGTGATCCTCGACCTGAAGTCCCGCGGGATCGAGCGTTCCGCCGTCGAGGCTTTGGGCGAGCACAACCTGCTGGATCGTGCTGTCGTTGCCTCGTTCCATCCCGCCCGCCTCCGCAAAGTCAAGAAGGTCGAGCCCGCGTTGACGACTGGGTTCTCCTATCCCTTCGACCGCGCTGGAATCTCCGAGCGTGCGGCCTTCGAGCCACTCATCCGCGTGGGCCTCTCGGGCCTCCGCCGGGCGCTTCCGGCGCGCATCGCGAGAATGCTGGCCCGCGCGCAGGCCGACGCTCTCGTGGTTCACCACGCGCTCGTCTCTCGGACGCTCGTCGACCGCTGCCACGGTCGGGACGCGGCCATTCTCGCCTGGACCATCGAGGACGATGGGGCTCTGACACGTGTGCTCGCGGCAGGAGTGGACGGGGTGATCGCGAATGACCCTCGCCTCCTTGGAGATTAGGATCAGCGCACCATGAAGCGTGCTCTCGCATTCGCCGCCCTGCTCGCCGCTTTCGGCGTGCCGCTCGCGTACGCGCAGGAAGCGACGACCGGGGACACCTCGACCGGGGGCACGACGACGGCGGAGACGCCGCCGCCCCCGGTGATTCCGGACGGCGTCACGATCGCGGGCGTGTCCGTGGGCGGTCTCACGGCCGACGAGGCCCGCCTAGCGGTGCGCGCGTTCTTTGCCCGGCCGGTGACGTTCACGTTCAGGGGCCGCACGAGGACTACGACGCCGTGGTGGGTAGGAGCCTCCGCCGGGGTCGGGAGCGCGATCACGAACGCGCTCGCGGCCGATCCCGGACAGGAAGTCGCTCTCTCCGTGCGCTTCGACGGGACCAGACTGCGTGCGTTTGTCGCTCGTCTCGCCAGGGCCTGGTACCGGCCCCCGGTCAACTCGAGGGCCCGCCTGCGCTACCTCCGACCCAGGATCACGCGAGCTCGGGTCGGTTACCGCATCAGGCAGTACCCCACGAGAAGGCTCATCCGCACCGCCTTCGCGGCGCACGAGCGCGGGCCGATCGCGACTCCCTACCGCGTGCTCAGGCCGCGGATCACGCGCGCGAACTTCGGGCCCGTGATCGTGATCCGGCGAGCCTCGCACCGTCTCTACCTCTACAGGGGCTCGCGGTACTGGACGACCTTCGGAGTCGCTGTAGGGATGCCGCAGTACCCGACTCCGCTCGGCAGCTTCTCCATCGCCACCAAGCAGAGAAACCCCTGGTGGTATCCGCCGAGCGCGGCGTGGGCGGCCGGCGCGAGCCCGATCCCGCCCGGCCCGGGCAACCCGCTCGGCACGCGCTGGATGGGTCTCTCTCGGGGAGGAGTCGGCATTCACGGGACGCCCGATTCGGCTTCGATCGGGTACTCGGCCTCGCACGGGTGCATCCGCATGCGCATCCCGCAAGCCGAATGGCTCTTCGAGCGCGTCTACGTCGGCACGCCCGTTTTCATCGTCTCGGCCTAGCTAGAGTGGATCGCGGCTATGGCGCGCCGCGGGAAGATCGCGCTCCAGACGACTGCCGTCCTGGTGGTCGGGCTCCTCGTGGCCCTGCTGGCGTGGCAAGTCCTCCGCACCGACCAGGGCCGCCTGCTCAGCTCGAAGGTCGCCTCCGGCCAGAAGCCGCAGGCACCGGTTTTCAGCCTCGACCGCCTGGACGGCCAGGGCACGCTCTCACTGGCAGACCTGCGCGGAAAGGCGGTCGTCGTCAACTTCTGGGCCTCCTGGTGCGCGCCTTGCAAGGACGAGGCACCCACGCTCGAGGCCGCGTGGCAGAAATGGCGCAACCAGGACGTGGTCGTCGTCGGAGTCGACCTCCAGGATTTGAGCAGCGACGCGCGGCGCTTCGTCGAGCGATACGAGCTCACCTACCCCGCCCTGCGTGACAAGCACAACTGGACGTGGGGACGCTACGGCCTGAGCGGACTTCCGGAGACGTGGTTCGTCGACCGGGACGGGCGTCTCGTCGGCGAGCACGTCGAGGGGCCCGTGACGGCCGAAGAGCTCGACCGGAACATCCGAATCGCCCTCAGGAGGGCCTGATGAGAGCCGCGCTCACGGCCGCGCTTCTGCTGGCTCTCGGAGCCGCAGGGACGGTTGCGGCGAGCGAGCAAAAGCCCACTCTTCCCGAGCTCGAACGCGAGCTGATCTGTCCAACGTGCCATGAGTCCCTGGCGGTGTCGAGCTCGCCGATCGCGGATCGCATGCGCTCGTTCATCCGCGCTCGGATCGCGGCGGGCGACACGAAGAGCGAGATCAAGTCCAAGCTCGTCGACCAGTTCGGGGAGAGCGTGCTCGCCGCCCCGCCGAAGCACGGTTTCAACCTTCTTGCCTGGCTGTTGCCCTTCGCCGGTCTGGGCCTCGGAGGCGCCGCGCTGGCCGTGCTGGCGCGGCGCTGGAGCCGCGCGCGCGAGGACGCGGTCCCAACGGACCCGTCGGGCAACGGGCGCGGCCCGCTCGACCCGGAGCTCGAGCGGAGGGTCGACGAGGAGCTCGCCCGCTTCGACGCCTGAGGTGAAGCGAATCTGATGGAGGCGAAGATCCCACTCGCTTTCGCCGCCGGTCTTCTCTCCTTCATCACCCCGTGCGTCCTGCCGCTCGTCCCGGGTTACCTGTCTGCAGTCTCGGGCGCCCAGGTGGGGGTGGGCGGGAGGCGGGTCGTGGTGGCGAGTCTCCCCTTCATCGCCGGCTTCACAGCCGTATTCGTGGCCCTCGGGGCACTGGCGGGAGCCGCGGGAGGCTTCCTGGACGACCGGCGCCTTCTCGGCATGGCTGCCGGCCTCATCGTCGTCGTCTTCGGGTTCGCCTTCATCGGGCTGCTGCCGTTTCCCTGGCTCGACCGTATGGCGGTGCCGGAGCTGGTCGAGGGGGCTCGGCGCCACGGCTCGAGCGCCCTGCTCGGCGGGGCCTTCGCGATCTGCGCAGCGCCGTGCATCGGACCCGTCCTCGCCTCCATCCTCGCTCTCGCGAGCGAGGGGAGCACCGCGGCCGAAGGATCCCTGCTGCTGCTCGTCTACTCGGCAGGCCTAGCGGTTCCCTTCCTCCTCGTCGGGGTGGGGTTCGATCGCGCCATGGGCGCTTCACGCTGGTTGCGCGACCACTACGGAATCGTTCGCATCGTGAGCGGCGGTCTGCTCGTGGGCCTCGGCCTGCTCCTCTTCTTCGACCGGTTCTGGTGGTTGAACATCGCGTTCAACCGAGTGTTCGAGTTCTTCGGAATCGGTGTCTGAAGACGTCGACGTAACCGCGTGCTTCTCCCAGCGGGTCGGAGCCTGGTTCGCTGGCGAAGGCCGCGCAAGCGTCGCCGATCCCGTCTACCTGCGGCAGATGAACATGGCGATCGCGCTGGCCGCCTCCCGCTGGAACGAGTTTGCGGGCGATCCGGACGCCGTTCTGCGCATGCGAGCCTGGTTGGTCGAAGTCAGGCGCCGCGCCGTCGAACGCAAGGCTCATGCGCGAGTGGAGGCGATCGACCGGGCGCGGGCCTGGTTCGACGCCTGCGCAGGGACGGGCTAGCCCCCTGTTTTGCACGTGTTGGCGGTGTTAGGCTCCCTGTGTGGCGACGATCCTGCTGGTTGGGGTCGATCTCTTCTTTCGAGGCAAGCTCGACGTGCTGCTCGACGGTCACAAGCTCATCACGACCGACAGCGTCGATCCTCCGGAACTGGTGATCGTCGATCTGGCGCGCGTCGACGCAGACGAAGTCGCCGAGACCTACCCGGACGTCCCCATCATGGGCTTCACGAACCACACCGATACGGCGGGCCTCCGGGCGGCCCACGCGGCCGGTCTCGACCGCGTCGTCGTTCGTTCCGCGCTAGCCGAGAGGGCATCGGAACTGGTCAAGGAGCTCGTCACGTAGACTCGGCGCTGTGACGTACATCATCGCCGAGCCCTGTATCGACATCAAAGATCTGTCCTGTGTCGACGTCTGCCCGGTCGATTGCATCCACACGTATGACCGCATGCTCATCATCGACCCCGAGGAGTGCATCGACTGCGGTGCCTGCGAGCCCGAGTGCCCGGTCGAAGCGATCTTCCCGGAGGATGCCCTCCCCGAGAAATGGGAACCCTTCGTCAAGATCAACTACGCCTACGGCGAGGGCCCCGACGTGGTCAACAAGCTGGTGGATGAATACGCGGAAGAGCACGACGTTCAGAATCCGCCGCTCGAAACGTCCTGACTGACGGATTGCTCTGGACCGAGCCGGACTGGCTCGAGTCCGTCCATGCCTGGATTCGCTCGCAGCTAGAGCGGCTCGGCCTGGAGCCTGCCGGAGAGATCGAGCAGCCGCACGTCCGCCCTTGGTCGACGGTTCTTCGGGTACCGACCGACGATGGAGACGTCTGGTTCAAGGCGAATATGCCCACACAAGCCTTCGAAGTCGCTGTCGTCGAAACGCTGGCCGCGCGTCGCCCCGACCTTGTGCCCACGCTCCTCGCGACCGACCTGGAGCGCGGCTGGATGCTGCAGGGCGACGGTGGAACGCGCCTGCGGGAGATCCTGGAGGAGACCGGCGATTTCGACGTCTGGATAGAGATCCTGCCCCTCTACGCCGAGCTGCAGATGGACGTGGCGGCCGACCGGGACCGACTTCTGGCGGCCCGCGTCCCCGACCGGCTGCTCGCCTCGCTTCCGGGCCAGTTCGAAGAGGTGCTCGCAGACGCCGAGGCTCTCGAGACCCTCACGCAGGATGAGCTACGCCGCCTGGCTGCACTCGCTCCCCGCATCGAGGCGGAGTGCCGCGAGCTGGCGGATTACGGCTTGCCCGAGACGATCCAGCACGACGACCTCCACGACGGCCAGGTCTTCGTCCGGGACGGGCGCTTCCTCTTCTTCGACTGGGGCGACGCGTGCGTCTCGCATCCCTTCTACACGCTCGTGGTCACGCTGGCAGTTCTCGCCTACAGGCTGGAGCTCGACCACGACGCCCCCGAGCTCGACCGTTTCCGCGACGCGTACCTCGAGCCCTGGACGCGCTTCCGGCCACGGCGCGACCTCGAGCAGGCGTATCCCCTTTCCTACCGCCTCGGCGTTCTCTGCCGCGGTCTCACGTGGCGGAGCGTCGTCGCCGTCCTGCCGCAGCCGTTGCGGGACGACGAGGCGGACGCTGTTCCCGAGCGCATGCGCATGCTCCTGGAGGTGTACGCCTAAGCGGGGGTGAGGCGCAGGCCAGGTGGGATTCCGCGTTCGAGCGCGAGAGCTCCCACGCCGGCGAGCAGGCACACAGCCGCTGCCAGCGGCCAGAGGGCGAGCGGCTGTCGATCGAGGACGAATCCCCCGATCGCCGGCCCGATGACGAAGCCGATCTCCCACGAGATTGTCGAGAGGGCCATGTAGCGGCCGCGGAGCCGAGGTGGGGCGAGGTCCGCGACGAGGGCGCCCTGCGTCGGGCCGTGGAAGCACTCGCCGAGGCCGAACACCAGCCCCGCGAGGGCGAAGACGGACGCCGCCGCTATCGCCTCCAGCATGGCTCCGCCCACGAGCACGATCATCCAGGCCGTAGCCCAGAGCACCGTCATGAGCGCGAGCGCGGGCATTCTGCGGCGGCCTTCCAGGGCTCGGGCGATCGGGAGCTGGGCGAAGACGATCACGAGCGTGTTGACGAGGAAGATGACGCCGATCCCCCGCTCGCTGACGTGCGCCTCGTTTTTGGCGAAGACCGGGAGGAGCTCGATCTGTGCGTAGCCCGCGGACACGAACACGACGTTCACGGCGACGATTCCAAGAAGGAGCCGGTCCCGGAGCACGTCGCGGTAGCGACCGGGCCGCGCCCCCTCCTCGACCGGGGGCAACTCCGGGTCGGGAACGAAAGGCAGAACGGCGATGAAACCGAGGAAGGTGGCGGCGTCGATCAAGAAGAGGATCGTGAAGCTCGTCGGGTCGCTCGTTGTTGCGATCAGACCGCCCGTGAGGCCTCCAAGCCCGATCCCGAGGTTTCGCGAGACGCGCTGCAGCGCGTAGGCGGCGTGGCGACGAGCTACGGGAGCAAGGCCCGCGAGCAGCGTCGACTGGCTGGGCCAGAAGCTGCCGTTCCCGGCTCCCACGACCGCCATCGCCAGGAACGCGTGCCACGGCTCGCGGACGAGCGGGAAGGAGGCGATACCGGCTGCCATGAAAACGAGCGCGCCGGCGAGCGTCAGCCGGCCGCCGATCCGGTCCGAGAGCCACCCCGCGAGCGGGCTGGCGAGGAGGCTCACGGCCCCGTTCGCCGCCAGCACGAGCCCGGCCGTCCCGAGCGAGAACCCGCGGACGTTATGAAGATAGATGACGACGAACGGGTAAGTGATCCCGTTCCCGAAGGCGTTGACGAGCCCGCCCGCCTCCATCGTCCAGACGGAACGCGGAAGGCGCGGGTCGATGCTCCGCAGGTAGGCCCGGAGGGACCCGATCAACCCTCGCCTAGGGTCGCCCAGACTTCCAGCTTGGAACGGACGCGGCCGATGACCTCGTCCGTGAATTCGGTGGTCGAGGCATGCCCACCGAGATCGGCGGTGCGGACGCCCGCGGAAACGGCCTCGAGCGACGCCTCGCGGATCGCCCCGCCGGCTGCGCGCGCCTCGTCGCCCTCCATGTGGCTGAGGAGCGCCGCCGCGGCCAGGATCATCGCCATCGGGTTGGCGACGTTCTTCCCCTTGAGCGCAGGCGCGGTGCCGTGCGCCGCCTCGGCCATGAGAGCCCGGGGCGTGTAGTCGTCGTTGAACGCGACCAGGAGCGATTCGGAGCCGGCGATCGAGCCGAAGAGCGGCAGGACGAGGTCGGAGAGGATGTCTCCGTCACGGTTCAGCGCCGGGATGACCAGGGGATCGCCCGCGGCGCCGATCAGGAGGGCGAATGTCGCGTCGATCAGCTGCGGCTCGTACGGAACCTCGGGATGGCTCTTTGCAGCAGCGTCCATCTCCTCCTTGAGCATCCCCTCGTAGACGGGGCTGACCGTGTACTTGGGGCCGCCGAAGACCTTGGCGCGCATGCGCTCGGCGTGCTGGAAGGAGAACTCCGCCACCGCGCGGCAGACGCGCCGCTCGATCTTGGTAGTCCGGAACGCCGCCTCCTCCTCACCTTCACCCTCGCGCCATTCCTTCGCTCCGTACGCGTCTCCCACCGCCATGCGCACGACGGAGATCGGGTGGTAGGCGCCTCCGATGGGGACGACGCCTGGGATTCGCCGGCCCGTGCGGACGATGACGTGACCGCCGACCTCCTCACGCAGGATTCGGTTCGGGCTGCCGACGTCGTCCTTGCCCTCGGGAGTGATCGTCGCTGCCTTGATCCCCAGCCCGTTCTCGCGTACCGCGCGTGCCGCCTCGTGGACAACCTCGTTCTTGGTCGCGCGGCGGTTCTCGAGGGAAAGGTCGTAGCGGGGAAGCTCGAGCTCGAAGCCGACGACGTCGGCGGCGAGGACGCGCAGCGCCTCCTCGAGCAGCTCCTGCCCGGTCTCGTCCCCCTCGAGGATCACGATCGTCCGCACCCGGGCGGGAGTGTAGTCGCCGCGTCTTTGCCGGAAATGTGGCTGCTTGGTAGAGTCGCCGCCAAGCGGGAGGGAGGGTTTGGCCGAAGTCACCTTCGACGGGGTGGGCAAGGTCTACCCGGACGGCACTCGTGCTGTCGGGGGCATGGATCTTGAGATCAAGGACGGCGAGTTCATGGTGCTCGTCGGGCCGTCGGGTTGCGGGAAGACCACCGCGCTACGCATGGTCGCCGGGCTCGAGGAGATCACCGAAGGGGTCGTCAGGATCGGCGAGCGCGTCGTCAACCACATGCCGCCGCGCGATCGCGACATCGCGATGGTCTTCCAGAGCTACGCGCTCTACCCGCACCTGACGGTGTACGAGAACATCGCCTTCGGGCTCAAGCTGCGCAAGGAGAAGAAGTCGGAGATCGAGAAGCGAGTCCACGAGGCGGCAGACATCCTCGGACTCGAGCCGTTCTTGAAGCGGAAGCCGCGCGCCCTCTCGGGCGGCCAGCGCCAGCGCGTCGCCATGGGCCGAGCGATCGTGCGACGGCCGCAGGCGTTCCTCATGGACGAGCCGCTCTCGAACCTCGACGCGAAGCTGCGTGTCCAGACGCGCGCGGAGATTGCCCGTCTTCAGAACGACCTCGGTACGACGACGATCTATGTCACGCACGACCAGGTCGAGGCGATGACGATGGGCGACCGCGTAGCCGTCATGCGCAAGGGAGAGCTGCAGCAGGTCGCGACGCCGCAGGACCTCTACGACCGCCCGGTCAACCTCTTCGTCGGCGGTTTCATCGGCAGTCCCGCGATGAACATGCTCGAAGCGACGCTCGTCAAGTCGAATGGCGGTCTGGCCGTCGAGGCGGGAGGCCAGCGGCTTTCAATCGATCAGGAGCTCATCTCCGCGCAACCCGCGCTCAAATCTTACGAGGGCAAGAAGGTCGTGCTGGGCATCCGTCCGGAAGATCTCGAGGAGGCAGCGATCGCCAAGGATGTGCCGGCCGATCGCCGCCTGCACGGGAAAGTGGAGCTGATCGAGGCTCTCGGCTCGGAGATCATGGCCCACTTCACGGTCGACGCGCCCCCAGCGCTGACGGAGGACGTCAAGGAGCTCGCGCAGGACGTCGGCGACGAGCGCGCTGTCAGGGAGGCGGCCGAAGGCTCCAAGCAGCACACGACCATCGTCGGGCGTTTCGACTCCCGCGCGGAGGTGAAGGAAGGCGAGATCGCGGAGGTCGCGGTCGACACGCGCGGGCTGCACTTTTTCGACCCCGAAACGGGGCTCGGCATCTACGACGAAGCGAAGAAGGGAGCGTGATGAGGCGTCGGTTTTCGCTAATCGGGTTGTTTGCAATGCTTGTGCTCGTGGCCGCCGCGTGCGGCGGCGGCGGAGGTGGAGAGACGGGAGCGGCGGGCACAACGGGCGGAGGCGCCGAGTGCGGCTCCGGCTCGATCTCGCTGATGGGGATCTGGGTCTCGACGGAGCAGGATTCGATCCAGGCCGTCATCGACGGGTTCAACGAGAAGTGCCCTGACGTGACCGTGAAGTACAACCCGGCCGGCGACAACCTCGTCACCGTTCTAGCGACGGCCGTGCAGGGCGGCAATCCGCCTGATTTCGCAACGATTGCGCAGCCTGCCACGGTGGGCGAGTACGTCAAGAAGGGAGCATTGAAGCCGATCGATTTCGCCACCGACGTGGTAAACGAGAACTACTCTGAAGATCTCGTCAAGCAAGGTACTTTCGAAGGCAAGCTCTACGGCTTCTTCTTCAAGGGCCTGAACAAGTCGACCGTCTGGTACAACGTTCCCGTCTTCCAGGACGCCGGCGTCGAGCCGCCAGAGACATGGGACGAGTTCCTCGCGGCGGCGCAGACGATCAAGGCGTCGGGCATTCCCGCCTACTCGATCGGCGGCGCGGACGGATGGACGCTCACCGATCTCTTCGAAAATGTGTACATCAGGACCGCCGGACCAGACATGTACGACAAGCTGGCCAGCCACGAAATCCCGTGGACCGACCAGTCGGTCAAGGACGCGCTCAAGGAGATGGCAAAGATCTATGGGGACAAGGACAACATCGCCGGTGGCACTCAGGGCGCCCTGCAAACCGATAACGCCACCTCGATCACCAACGCCTTCACGGATCCGCCCAAGGCGGCGATGGTGATCGAAGGCGATTTCGTCCCGGGCGAGATCACGAAGTCTACGAAGGCGAAGCCGGAGAGCGGTTTCAACGTGTTCACGTTTCCTTCCATCAACGACTCCCCTCCGGCGGTCATTGGAGGAGGGGACATGCTCGTAATGTTCAAGGACACTCCTGCGGGCCGGGCTTTCGTCCGCTATATGGCCTCGCCGGAGGCCGCGGAGATCTGGGTGAAGCGCGGCGGATTCTCCTCGCCGAACAAGAACGTCGATGAAGGGGCGTACCCCGATCCCATCCAGAAGACGACGGCGACCGCCATTGCCTCGGCCGAGACGTTCCGCTTCGACCTTTCCGACCTGCAGCCGTCCGCCTTCGGCGGCACGCCGGGCCAGGGCGAGTTCAAGCTCTTCCAGGACTTCCTGGCTAATCCGAGCGACGTCGACGGCATCGCGCAGAAGCTGGAGGACGCGGCCGCCAAGGCGTACGGCGGATAGCTAGAAGCGCGTGAGCGGCGCGAGCATCACGGCGGAGCCCCCGGTCCGGGGGGCTCCGCCTGCCTCTGCGGGGGGCCGCTGGCGGCGCTACGCCGTTGCGGCTGCGTTCCTCGGACCGGCTGCGCTCTTCCTGATCGTCTGGATCATCTATCCGGCGATCTACACGTTCGTCCAGAGCCTCTACCGCGGGACGGGCTTCAGTGATTTCGCGGGGATCGACAATTACAAGACGCTCTTTACGAGCGACAATCTCGTCAGGGCGATCAAGAACAACGCCATCTGGGTGGCCGTCGTTCCGGCCGCGGTGACCGCGCTGGGGCTCATCTTCGCCGTCCTGACGGAACGCGTTCGCTGGTCGGTCGCGTTCAAGACGGTCGTTTTCATGCCGATGGCCGTGTCCGCGTTCGCAGCCGGCGTGACCTGGCGGATCATGTATCAGCAGGAGCCGGACCGCGGCGCGATCAACGCCGCGATCGCGTCCGTCAAGGGCGTCTTCAGCCCCGAGGGGGTCCTCTCGCAGGCGGCTCCCTCGTCGGAGAATTTGAAGCCGACGTCCGGTGGAGGCATCGAGCTCACGACGCCGATCGGGCCGGGTGACGTCGCCAGGCTCGGCCTGACGCGCATCCGCTCGACCGAGGTGCCCGAGACCGCGAAGCAGGCGGTGGAGCCGGAGCCGCGCCCGGGCGGGATCACCGGCGTTGTCTGGCGGGACTTCAAGCCGGGCGGAGGCACGCCGGGCAAGGTGGAGCCGGAGGAGCTCGGACTCCCCGGCGTCACCGTCGAGCTTCGGGACGCCTCCGGCAAGGTGGTCAACTCCGCCAAGACCGCCGAGAACGGCGCCTTCGCGTTCGACGAGGTCTCCCAGGGCCAGTACCAGGTCGACATCGGCGCATCGACGTTCGCCAAGCCGTTCGGGGGCGTCTCCTGGCTGAGCGCGCAGCTGATCACGCCCGCCGTCATCATCGCCTACGTCTGGATCTGGGCCGGGTTCGCGATGGTGGTTATCGCGGCCGGGCTCGCGGCCATCCCGCGCGACGTGCTCGAGGCTGCCCGCACCGACGGGGCGACGGAGTGGCAGGTCTTTCGCCGCGTCACGGTGCCCTTGCTCGCGCCTGTGCTCTCGGTGGTCTTCATCACACTCCTCATCAACGTCCTCAAGGTGTTCGACATCGTGGTAGCCGTCGCGCCGCAATCCGTGCAGGACGACGCCAACGTGATCGCGCTCGCCATGTGGCGCACGTCGTTCGGCGGCGTCAGCGATTTCGGTCTCGGCTCGGCCATCGCCGTCTTCCTCTTCATCCTCGTGATCCCGGTTCTCCTCCTCAACATCAGCCGCTTCCGGAGGGAGGTCTGATGGCGACGGCCGCGGCGGAAGTCCGGCGGGGGCCGGTGGTCGAGGAAAGCGTCGCCGGCAGGATCCTGCGCGTCCTCGGCAAGGCGCCGGTCCACTTCGTGCTCGTCCTCGTCGGGCTCCTCTGGCTCGTGCCCACCCTCGGGCTCTTCCTGACATCGCTCTTCACGCCGACGGACGTCAACAGCCTCGGCTGGTGGGAGATTTTCTCCAAACCCAGCCTGGGGACGTTTCAGAACTACCAGGACATCTGGCACGATCAGTCGATCCGCTCGGCCTTCTGGACGACCGTCTGGATCTCCGTCGGGGGCACGTTCCTGCCGATCGTGATCGCGGCGCTCGCGGGCTATGCATTTGCCTGGCTCGAATTCCCAGGCCGCGACTGGCTTTTCGTGCTCGTGATCGCACTGCTGGTGGTGCCGCTCCAGATGGCGCTGATCCCCATGTTCAGGCTCTACAGCGACCTCGGAATCTTCGACACGGTCCTGAGCCTTGTCCTCTTCCACACGGCGTTCGGGCTCCCCTTCGCCATCTTCCTGCTCCGGAACTTCTTCATCGGGATACCCAAGGAGCTGCTCGAGGCGGCGCGGATAGATGGCGCCTCCGAGATCAGGATCTTCCTGCGCCTGATCCTGCCCCTTGGCCTGCCTGCGATTGCGTCGCTCGGCATCTTCCAGTTCCTCTGGACCTGGAACGACCTGCTGGTGGCGCTCTCGCTTGCGCGCGACACGCAACCGCTCACGGTGGCCATCTTCTCGCAGCTGCGCCAGTTCGGGAACAATCTCGAGCTGATCGCGCCGGCGTCCTTCCTGTCGCTGGTCGTGCCGCTCGTGGTCTTCTTCGCCTTCCAGCGCTATTTCGTCCAGGGGCTGCTCGCCGGCTCCGTCAAATAGCCGTGTCGGAACGCTGCGCAATCGTCGGCGCGGGGCTCGCTGGCTTCACGGCGTATGCGACCCTCCGCCATGGGGGGCTCGCGCCCGCCGAAATAGCCGTGTTCGGAACGGACCCGGACCCCGCGGCCGAGTGGCGGCGGCGGGCGGCGTCCATCCGCCAACGTCGGATGCGCTCCGAGAGCGACGGCCACTGCGCCCCCGCCTCGTTTCCCGGCCTCGCCGTGCGTTCGGCCGTGCTGCGCCGCAACCCGACGCCGCTCGTACTCTCGCTGCTCGACCGCTACCACCCGACCGTCGGCGAGTTCCTCGCGCACGTCACCGAGCTTCGCGAGCGCTCGGGGTGGGACGAGAGCTTCCGCCGCCGGAGGATCCGCTCCGTCATCGCCGTCGACGGCGGCTTCGAGCTCGACGGCCAGGGCCCGTTCGTGCACGTCCTCATCGCCACGGGTCATCCGGGCCTCGCCTTCCCGGACGGTCTCGAGCGTGACCCGCGCGTCGTCCATGCCTACCGGCCGCACGCTTACGCGGACGAGGTCGAGGTCGTCGGCGCCGGTATGGCCGCGGCGACGGAATGGCTCAATGCCCTCGCGGCGGGCGCAGCAGTCGTCTCGGTGCGCCGCCGGGAGCCCGAGCGCCGGCCGCTGAACCTGCCCCGGGAGCTCTTCACGCGCCGCGGGCTCCGGGGCTTCCATGCCACGTCCAAAGAACAGCGCCTGGGGTTGCTGCGCAGCTGGTCGACGCCGTCTTACCCCAGCGGGCGCGACTGGGACGAGCCGGTGGAGCGCGCACGCCGCGAGGGACGCTTCAGGGTCGCGCCAGAGCTCAACAGCGGCGAGCAGATCATCTGCGCAACCGGCTTCAAGAGGGGCTTCCGTAACGATTCTCTCCTCGCCGCGCTCGTCGATACCCACGCCCTCGAGACCGTCGATGGCTGGATAGCGCTCGCGCATGACTCCACGATCCCGGCGCTCACGGACGAGACTCGAACGCTTGCGATTGCAGGCGTGCCGGGCCAGTGGGCCTTCCCCGCCGCAGACACACTAGCCGGGCACAAGTACGCGGCCAGACGCTTCCTTCGGCGCATCCTGACGTGTCGTACACGCTGAGAGGGCGGCTGGAAACGCGTCTGGCGGCGTCGCTCGTGCCGCTGGCAACCGCGTGCGTTGTCGCACTCGTGCTCGAGTCGTGGTGGCCCGTGGAGCTCGCGGCGATCATGATCGGCACGGGCCTCGCGCTCGACGCCACGATCTACCACCGCCTCTTTTCCTACCAGCCGGGCTGGCTTGCCTTGCCGCTCGCGCTGCTCGAGCTCGGCGTCCTCATGGCGATCGTCTCCGCGTTCGGAATCCCCGCGCCGCTCGACGTCGCCCTGCTCTTCTTCGCCGGCTCCTGGCTTCTCGGCCAGATCCTCGTGCACGCCGGCTTCCCGGTAGCGCGGCTCTCCTACGGGGAGGATGGCGGCGAGCTCGGGAACGCGGGCCCCGCCGCGGCCGCTGCCGCCGTGGCCGTCTTCGCCGCCGCCGGGGGAGTCGCATGGGCGACGCAGCCGCCCACGGTGCACCTCTCCGCCGGCATTCATCAGGGACCCCTTCTGATCGATCATTCGCAGAAGCTGATTGGGGACCGCGGTGCGGTCGTCCGCGGGGGAATCGTGATCACGTCCGACGACGTGACCGTCCGCAACATCGCGCTCACCGGCGGCGAGATCGGGATCGAGATCGACGGCGCCGAGAACGTCAAGATCGAGCACGTCCGCATCTCAGGAACGAGTCTCGACGCGATTCAGGCGAGACGAGCGAGCGTCACGATTCGCGACTGCCTGATCCATTCACCCGTCGGCGAATACACGCAGGGCATCGACATCTCCTTCGGATTCGACCTGCCGCCGAGCTTGATCGAGGGCTGCACGATTCTGGGCGGTCGTGAGGGAATCGTCACGCATTTTTCGAACGTTCACATACGGGACAACCACGTGAGTGGAACAACGCTTCGCGCACTCGGTCTCACCGAGATGTCGATGGTCATGGTCGAAGGTAATGACGTGCAAAACGCGCTCGGCGTCGGGATCTACTGCGGCGATTTTTCGGAGTGCATGATCGAAGACAATGTCGTCGGAGGAACCCGGCCCGATATGGCCTCCGGCGATCGGACGCGGATGGGTTACGCCATCGTCGCCCATTCGGGAGCAAAGGCGGAAATCGCTGACAACGAGCTTTCGCGAAACGCGAGCGCGGCGAAAGCATTCCTGGGAGCGCGAATTACCGCCGAATAATTCCTTGCCTTTTCGTTAGTATCGGTCGCTCACATCTCTTGACAAGGGAGGAACGTTGGCTCGCAAGACCGTGCTCGTTTGTGACAATTGTGGTAAGGAAGTCGAGGAAGGGAAAGGCGCCGGCCTGCGGGTCACCTATACGGATGCACGGCGCGGCGCCAAGGCTGCGGATCTTTGCGACAGCTGCGCGGGCAAGATGCCCGGGCGCGCCGCCGCCCGGCGGGGCCGCCGGCCGAAGGCCGCCGCCTAGCCTCCTTTCGCGTGTCATCGGGGCCTCGCGCCCCGTCCGGCCCGGTGGGAGGGCCCGCCGGGCCGGGGCATAGAATGGGCTGAATGCCGCTGGCTCTGCTCGTGGGCCCGGCGAACGCGGGCAAGGTGGCGCGTCTTCTCGATCGCTACCTGGAAAGCCTCGATACGGAGCCCGTTCTCGTCGTCCCCAACCGCTTCGACCGCGACGGCGTCGAGCGGGACCTGCTCGCGCGGTCTTCCGCCTTGCTGGGCGGGACGATCGCCACGTTTGACGACCTCTTCGCCGAAATTGCGCGCGGAAACGGCCGGCAGCGGCAGGTGGCGACAGAGACGCAGCGCGGTCTCGTCTTGCGGCGGGCGCTCGCGTCGACCCCGCTGAACGGGCTCTCGGCGTCGGCGCGCTACGGCGGTTTCGCCAGTGGCCTCCTTGCCGTCATCTCCGAGCTGGAAGCGGGCCTTCTTCCGCCGGAAGATGTGAGCGGCGATCTCGCCCGTCTCTACGGCGCCTACACGCTCGAGCTCGATCGTCTGGAGCTCTGGGACCGCGATCTCGAGCGTCGCTACGCCGTCGAGCGAATCGAGACCGAGCTGGACGCTTGGGATAGGCGCCCGGTGTACGCCTATGGGTTCGAAGACCTGACCGGAGCGCAGTGGGCGCTGCTGCGGGCTCTCGCGGGGCGGAGCGATGTCACGGTCTCTCTTCCGTACGAGCCGGGGCGGCCGGCGTTCGCGTCCCTCTCACGCACGATGGAAGACCTGTCCCGCCTGGCCGGTGGGGCGATCGAGGAGCTGCCGCCCGCGGCCGGCTCGGGCCACCCGGCCCTCGAGCATCTGGAGCGCCAGCTCTTCGGAGCGGGGACGGCTGCCCAGCCACCTGCCCTGGAGGGCGCCCTTCGCTTCCTCGAGGGCGCGGGAGCACGCGGGGCGCTCGAGCTCGTCGCCGACGAGATTCTCGAGCTCCTGCGCAGCGGAACGAAGCCGGAGCGGATCGCGGTGGTCGTACCGACGCTCGACCACTGGCGCGCTCCGCTCGAGACTGCCTTCGGGACACTCGAGATCCCGTTCTCGTTCGAGGGTCGGCTTCGTCTCGGTCAGACCGCGTTCGGACATGCGCTCCTCTCGGCGTTGCGCTTCGCGTGGCGGGAGCCCGAGCGGCGTCACCTCTTCTCCTTTCTGCGCTCGCCCTACTCCGGCCTGGCCCGCGCCCACGCCGACTACCTGGAGGGGCGTCTGCGCGGGCTCGGCGTGCGTACGAACGTCGAGGAGCGGACCGTCGAGCTCCGAGGCAATCCGCTGCCCGCGCTCGCCGACATTCGTACGGCCCCCTCACCTCTGGAAGCGGTTCGCGGCCTGGCCGCGTGCATGCTCCGATCCGCCCATGGGCTCGAGTCGCCGCCCGTCGGCGAGACCTCGCGGGTCGACCTGCGCGCCTTCGAAGAGACGTCAAAGCTCGTCGCGGAGCTCGAGGGCTGGGTCGAGCTCGCAGGCGAGCTGTCCGTCGATGACGTGCTGGCCGCGCTCGAGGACGTCACGGTTCGGCTCGGGTCGGCCGGCGATGCAGGCCGGGTGGCCGTTGTCGACCTCCTGCGTGCGAGAACGAGGCGCTACGACGTGGTGTTCATCCTCGGCCTCGAGGAGGGCCGCTTCCCGCGCCGCTCCTCGGACTCGCCCTTCCTCGACGAGGACGAGCGGCGCGCTCTCGACGAGGCGAACGACGCCCGGCTGGGCAGGCCCGAGCCGGTCAGCCGCGCCCGCTACCTTTTCTACACCGCCTGCACACGGCCCACGCGGCGCCTCTACCTCGTCCGGGAGGCGGCGACCGACGACGGTGGCCCCCGTCAGGCGAGCCCGTTCTGGGACGAGGCGAGGGGCCTCTTCCCCGTGGAGGACGTCGTCCGCTGGACGCGGAAGCGTCCGCTCTCGGCGCTCACGTGGCCGCTCGAGCGCGCTCCCAACGAACGTGAGCGCCTGCGCGCCCTCGCGTCGCTGACGGTGTCGGACCGTCCGGCGGCGGACGCGCTCGCGGGCGCAAACGGATGGACTCGGCGGCTCGAGCGCGCCAGGACGGCCTTCCAGCGGCTGACGCGTCTGACGAATCCCGCCGTGCTCGAGGAGTTGCGGAGCCGCACTGCCTTCGGAGCGACCGAGCTCGAGGCCTTCGCTACATGCTCGTCGATCTGGTTCGTCGAGCGGGTCGTCTCGCCACGGTCGATCGACGCTCAGGTCGATGCAAAGCTTCGCGGCTCGATCGCGCATACCGCGCTGCACAAGTTCTTTGCCGGACTGCCGAAGGAAGTCGGGACGGAGCGTGTCGAGCCGCAGCGCCTCGACGACTCGCTCAGGTTCATCCGCCGGTGCCTGGACGAGGCCCTCGCCGGGATCCGCCAAGAGCTTTCCGACCTGGAACGCCGCGAGCTTGCCGGAGGCCTTCGGCGCGATCTGGAGAATTTCGTCCGCGCCGAGGCCGAGGCCGATCTCCCGCTCGTCCCGCGTCGGTTCGAGGTCTCGTTCGGCTCCGAGCGATCGGCTCCGGAGCTGCAGCGAGGGCTCGATCTCGGCGGCTTCACGATCTCCGGGAAGATCGACCGGGTCGACGTCGACCCCTTCTCGGCGCGCGGCATCGTCCAGGACTACAAGTCGGGGAAGACCGCGTACTCGGCGGCCAAGATCGAGTCCGAGCTCAAGCTTCAGATCCCCCTGTACATGCTCGTCCTGCGCGACCTAATTGGGATCGAGCCGCTGGGCGGGCTCTACCGCGCGCTCAAGGGGGACAGGCAGGCCCGCGGCCTGCTGCGCGCCTCCGCGAAGGAGGATGTGCTCCCTGGTTTCACGCGCACGGACTACCGAGACGAAGAGGAGTTCTGGGGCCAGATCGACGGCGCCGTCGAGCACGCGCGCGGCTTCGTCGACCGCATCCGCACCGGTGACGTCCGGCACGATCCCCTTGGCGACGCCGGCTGCCCCTCCTGGTGCGATCTGTATCCGATGTGCCGGGTGAGGCGCTCATGAGCGTTGACGTGCGCGCACCCAGCGAGGAGCAGGTCGCTGCAATCGACGCTCCCGGCGTCGTCTTCGTCTCGGCGGGAGCGGGCACCGGGAAGACGACGGTGCTCGTCGAGCGGTTCGTCAAGGCCGTGTGCGAGCGCGGGCTGGACGTGGACTCTCTCCTCGTCATCACGTACACCGAGCGCGCGGCCGGCGAGCTTCGCAGCCGGATCCGCGCACGTCTTGGCGAGCTCGGCCGCGGCGACCTCGCCCGCGCGCTCGACGGCGCGTGGATCTCGACCATCCATGGGTTCTGCCTGCGCCTGCTGAAATCGCATCCGTTCGCGGCGGGGATCGATCCCCGGTTCCGCGTCCTTGATGAAAGCCAGTCGCGCGTCCTCCAGAGCGAGGCGTTCGAAGCCGCGCTTGAGGAATTCCTCAGCGACGATGAGGACGAACGGTCGATCCTGCTCTCGACTTACGGCGCTCGTGCCCTCCGGCGGATGTTGACCGGCGTCTACGAGACCCTGCGCGCGGCTGGGCGCCCGCTCGTCCTCGAGCTCGGAACGCGACCGAGCCTGGCCGAGCGGATCGAAGAGCTGCGCGAGGCGGCGCGCTGTCTCGTGGACGAGGCCGAAGCAGGCGAGACGGCGCGCGCGACCGCGGCCCGCGCGCTCGAGCTTCTCGAGGAGCGGACGCTGCCCGAGCGCCTGCTCGACCTCACCGAGCTCAAGGCGCGCGGCGAGCGAGCTGCCACTTACGAGGAAGCCCGCCGGGGCGTCGAGCAGGCGGCGCTGGACGAGCTGGCCGCGCGCGACCGCGACCTGCTCCAGGAGCTGCTGGGGGCATTCGAGCGCGCCTATCGGGCCGCGAAGGAGCGCGAGTCGGCGCTCGACTTCGAGGATCTCCAGCTTCTCGCCCGCGACCTCCTCCGGGAAAACGCCGAGGTGCGCGAGCGGGAGAGTTGGCGCTTCAGGTCGATCATGGTGGACGAGTTCCAGGACACGAACCGCCTTCAATGCGAGCTCGTCGACCTCCTCGCGCAAGGCGCGGACGACAAGGAGATCTTCTTCGTCGGCGACGAGTTCCAGTCCATCTACGGCTTCCGGCACGCGGACGTGCACGTGTTCCGGGAGCGGCGCGAGCACGCATCCGGGGTCCTCGCGCTGACTCAGAACTACCGCTCCCGCCCCGAGGTCCTCGGCGCGATCAACCACCTGTTCTCAGCCGAGTTCGGGGAGGACTTCCAGCGGCTCGAGGCCGCGGGTCGCTTTGCAGACCCGGCCTTCGAGACCCCGGTCGAGCTGCTCGTCACCGACAAGTCGAGCTACGCGGGTACGGATGTCCACTGGCGCCGGGCCGAAGCGCAGCACATCGCACGGCGTGTCCAGGAGCTGATCCAGGAGGGGGTAGCGCCGGCCGGCGAGATCGTCCTCCTGTTCGCCGCCGGGACGGACGCCGAGTGGTACGAGGAAGAGCTTCGCCACCTCGGGATCCCGACGTACCGCGCGACCGGACGCGGGTACTTCGGCCAGCAGCAGGTCGTCGACCTTCTCTCGTATTTGCGGCTCCTCCATAACCGCTACGACGACGAGGCGCTCGTGACCGTGCTCGCCTCGCCCCTCGTAGGAGTCTCGAACGACGCCCTAGTCCTGCTGCGGCGGGCAGCGCCGAAGCGCCCTCTCTTCCTGCCGTTCGAGAAGGGACTTCCGTCAGAGCTGGCGGCCCACGACGTGCAGCTTTTTCGGGCGTTCCACCAGCGCTTCGAGCGTCTCGCGCGGATGGCGCCGTCGCTGTCCCTCGAGCGGCTGCTGGAGGCGATCATCTCCGAGCACGACTACGACCTCGCCGCCCTGGCCCAGTGGGACGGCCGCCGCCGCTACGCGAACATGCGCAAGCTGGCCCGCCTCGCGCGTTCCTACGAAGAGCTGCGCGGACCGGACATCGAGGGCTTCGTCCGCTTCGTCCGCGAGCAGGAAGCGGTCGGCGCGCGTGAGCTGGAGGCGGTAGCCGAGGAGGAGGACGGCGATGCCGTCCGCCTCTTGACGATTCACTCCGCCAAGGGCCTCGAGTTCAAGGTCGTGGTCGTCGCGGACGCGGGCCGGGACAGGGCGGCGCCGTCGCCTGACGAGATTCTCTGTCTGCCGGACGGCCGCTTCGGCTTCCGCGTGGCCGACCCAGCGACCGGTGAGAGGCGCGGCGCCTTCGAATACGACGCCGTGCGGGAAGCCGAGCGCGAGGAGGAGAAGGCCGAACGCCTCCGCCTCTACTACGTCGCCATGACGCGGGCCATCGACCGCTTGATCGTCTCGGGGGCCATCGACCCCGAGAAGCGGGCCGACGCCGAAACGCCGATCGGCTGGGTGCTCGACCGGCTCGAGGCTCGCGAGCTCGACGAAGCGGAGCGCGGCACGGTCGAGCTCGTGCGGGACGGGGCGCGCCTGCTCGTTCGCCTCGACCGTCATCGGCCGGAGCCACTCTCGGTCCCGGAGCCGGAAGCCCTCGGCAGGGAGGGCCAGCTCGAGCTCTTCGCCGGCGAGGATGTTCCCTTGCTGCTGCCCCCAGCGCCGCGCTTGCCTGAGCTCGCGACGGTGCCGGAGCCTCCGCTCCACCACGTTCGCAGCCTGTCCTACAGCGCGCTCGCGCTCTTCGGTCGCTGCTCGTACCGGTATTACGCCGAGCGGGTGGTCGGGATGCGTCCCTCGGACGCGCGGGGCTCGATCCCCGGGCAGAGCGGGCTCGCGGCCACCGAGATCGGCGACGCCGTTCATGTGTTGCTCGAGCACGGTGTGGGTGCCAGCGAGGTGCGGGACCCTGTGCTTGCTCGCTACCCCGCGGCGACTGAGGAAGATCTCGCGCGGATTGCCGAGCTGGTGCAGGCCTGGTACGACTCGCCGTTCGCGCGGCGGCTGGCGCAGCTCGAGCGCCCGCGACCGGAGCTCGCGTTTGCGTTTGAGCATGACGGCGTCCTTCTGCACGGGCGCTTCGACGTCTACGCCGAGAGCGACGGGCGGGCGCTGGTCGTCGACTACAAGACGAATCGTCTCGAGGAGCTGACTCCCGAGGAGGCGCTCGAGGACGACTACGCGCTCCAGCGTCTGGTCTACGCGCTGGCCGCCTTCCGCGCCGGCGCGGAGGAGGTGGAGGTCGTCTACGTCTTCCTCGAGCGGCCGGAGGAGCCCGTCGCGCGTACCTTCGCGCGTGCCGAGACGGTCGGGCTCGAGGCGGACCTGTCGACGGCGATCGCAGCGATTCAGGAAGGGCGCTTCGTGCCGACTCCGAGCGAGCTCGCGTGCTCCGGCTGCCCGGCCCTCGATGTCGTCTGCGCCGGCCCGCGGCTCCCCGGCAGAGCTCGCGCGGCCGCGCAGGCCTGAACGCTCTGTCCCTCATGGCCACGGCCATCGTCGTCAGGTTCCCCGGGGCCGCCGCGAGCCTCCCTCCGCATCGAGCGTATCGGCGAAAGATGTTCGTATGGCTCGCGGAATGTGCCGAAATGGGTCGGCTATAAACACCGCTAGAAAAACTGTGGCTCGGAGCTATGTCGCCGAGGCTCGCCGGCGCGTCGGCCCGAAGAGGGAGCGCATTCGACCAATCATCGAGCGCCTCGCTGCCGCGCATCCAGACGCGGTCATCGCGCTCCGTTTTCGCGACGACGTGGAGCTGCTGGTCTCGGTGATGCTCTCCGCCCAGACGACCGACGTGACGGTCAACAGGGTGACCGAGAGGCTCTTTCGAAAGTACCGCCGGCCCGAGGACTACCTGGCGGTCCCGGAGGCCGAGCTCGAGGCCGACCTCCGGCCGACCGGCACGTTCCGCCAGAAGGCGCGCAACCTCCGTGGAGCGATGCGCGTCCTTGTGGAAGAGTTCCACGGGCAGGTCCCCACCCGACTCGAGGACCTTGTTCGCCTCCCCGGAGTGGGCCGGAAGACGGCCAACGTCGTGGCCGTCGAGCTTGGCATGACGCAAGGGATCGTCGTCGACACGCACGTCCGCCGGCTGTCCCAGCGGCTGGGCCTCACCCGTCACCACGACCCCGTGAAGATCGAGCGTGATCTCCAGCGGCTGGTGCCCAGGGAAGACTGGGCCCGCTTCCCGCACCTGCTCATCTGGCACGGACGCCGGATCTGCATCGCGCAGCGGCCTCGGTGTCAGGACTGCGTGATCAACGATCTTTGTCCTTCGAGCCGTATCTGAATCGAGGCGTTTCGCGCGCCTTTCGCGCGCGTCGTCCCCCTACCGTCGATGCGATGCGCTCGGTCGACCTTGCCCTCTACGCCGACGAGCTCGCGGCTCGGGCCGCCACTCTCGCCGCGCAGCTCGAGCGGGCCAGGTGCCGCCTACGGCAGGAGGCGATCGAGCGCGAAGCCCGGCGGGCGCTCGGCGAGGGCTCGGTCGTCCGCCTCGAGGCCCTAGGCTTGATTCGCAGGTCCGACGCGCACGCCATTCGCCGGGAGATCAGAGAGCTGGCCGCGTCCGTCGCCGTGGTCGAGGAGCTGCAAGCCTGGGTGGAGGAACGGCTCGCGGACGTTCAGGAGGAGTTGCCGGCCGCCTGACGGGGCACCAGCGCGACGAGCAGGCCGCCGTCCTCGTCGTAGGCGGGGAAGAAGTCGGCCCTCACGATTTTCGTCACGCCCGAGCGGGTGCGGATCGAGATGCTCTTTCCCAGTTGGCGAACGCCCCATTCGAGTGCGACGTCCGCCGGATTGGCGTCCCCGTCGGCCTCGAGCGAGAAGGCCTTCGTCACATCGAGCCCAAGGACGTCCTTCTCGCGGAAGCCGGTCAGCTCGAAGACTCCCTGCCCGAGCGCGAGGATGCGCCTGTTCCGGTCGCAGACGACGAAGCCAGTACCTGGCGCCGGGTAGTAGTCGTCCAGCAGCTCGAAGAGGAAGCCAAAGCCGCAGTGCGCGCAACCGACGGCCTCGTTCGTCAGATCCTCGAGGCGGTCGTGGTCGATCGACCGGCGCCGGCAGTTCGGACAGATGAAGTAAGGCATTGCTCGAACGTCTATCAGCTACGAGGAGCGGCGAGCGCCTCTTCCGGACGGCCTTCCTGGGCCGTCAGAAAGCGCTCGGCGTCTAGGGCTGCCATACAGCCCGACCCGGCGGCCGTCACGGCCTGCCGGTAGACGTGGTCCTGCACGTCCCCGGCGGCGAAGACGCCCTCGACGTTCGTCTCGGTCGTCTTCCCCTTCGTCTCGATGTAGCCGGCCTCGTCCATGTCCAGCTGGCCGCGGAAGAGCCCGGTGTTCGGGTCGTGCCCGATCGCGACGAAGAAACCGTCGGCCGGGAGCTCGGTTCGCTCGTTGGTCTTCAGGTTGCGGACGACGACGCCGGTGACCGTCTCCTCGCCGAGCACCTCTTCGACGACCGAGTCGAGCAGGAACTCGATCTTGTCGCTCGAGCGTGCCCGGTCGACCATGATCGGCGAGGCGCGGAAGCTCTCGCGGCGGTGGATGACCGTGACCTTCGACGCGAATTTGGCGAGGAAGGTCGCCTCCTCCATCGCGGAGTCTCCGCCGCCGACCACGACGATCTCCTTCTCCTTGAAGAACGCAGCGTCGCAGACCGCGCAGTAGGAGACGCCGCGGCCCTGGAGCCTCTTCTCCGACTCGAGTCCGAGCTGGCGGGCGTTCGCACCGGTCGAGATGACGACCGCTTCGGCGCGGTACTCGTCGTCTCCGACCCAGACGCGGAACGGCCGCTCGGAGAAGTCCACCTTCGTGACGTCGTCGGTCAGGAACTCTGTACCGAAGCGCTCTGCCTGCCGGCGCAAGTCCTGCATCATCTCGGGACCCAGGACACCGTCGGCGTAGCCGGGGTAGTTCTCGACGTCGCTCGTGATCATGAGCTGGCCGCCCCAGGCGAAGCCCTCGATCACGAGCGGATCCAAATTCGCCCGCGCGCTGTAGAGCGCGGCGGTATATGCCGCCGGGCCACCGCCGATAACAATGATCTCGCGCACTTCATTCGTGCTCACTAGTTCTCCTCCGGTGTCCGGTTCCTCACTAGTAGTAAACGGCATTCGTCGGCCGGTTGTTCCAATTGTGTAGGTTGGCAGACGTTCGGAAAGGACCCTGGGGAGCCCTTGGCGCGAACGATCACCTGGGAGGAACTGCGCGATCTCGCCGCTTTCGAGGCCGAGAAGGGCTGCGCCGTGAGCCTCTATCTCGATCTCGATCCGAGTCTGACGCCGACGCCTGGCGACGCCGCGACCCGCCTCCACTCGCTTCTCGACGAGGCGGGCAGAGGAGACGGAGCGAACCGCCGGGAGCTCACTCACGATCAGCGAATCGGCCTCAGGGCCGACTTCGACCGCATCCGCGAGTACTACGAGCGCGAGTTCACGCGCGACGGCGCCCACGGGTTGGCGATCTTCTGCGCCGGCCTCGACAACATCTGGCGGCCGCTCGCGCTGACCGAGGCGGTCCCAGACGACGCCAAGGTGGGGCGCAAGCTCTATCTCGCGCCGCTCGTTCCCCTCGTCGGCCGGGGGGAAGGGGCGCTGGTGGTCGTCGTCGGGCGAGAGCGAGGCCAGTTCTACCGCCTCCATGCCGGCCGACTCGAGGAGATCGCGGATCACACCGAGGACCAGCCGGGGCAGCACGATCAGGGCGGCTGGTCGCAGCCGCGCTACCAGCGCCACATCGAGAAGCTCGTCCAGGAGCACCTGCGTGAGGTTGCGGACGGACTCGATCGGCTCATCCGGCAGCTTCATCATCCCCAGGTCGTCGTCCTCTCCACCGAGGAGATTCGCGCCGAGTTCGACGATCTGCTCTCCAAGGAAGCGCAGGCGGCGATCGTCGGCTGGACGCACGCGGAGGCGCATGCCCAGCCGTCGGAGCTCCTGGAGCTGGCAACGCCGGTGCTCGAGCGCTGGCGCGTCGAGCAGGAGACCGCGCTTCTCGAGCGCTGGCGCGAGGAGATCGGGCGCAACGGACGGGCTGCCGCCGGGTGGGAGCAGACGCTCGAGGCGGCCTCCGACGAGCGCGTCGAACTCCTCCTCTTCCAGGAGGGCGCGAACCGGCCGGCCGCCAGCTGCCCCCGCTGCGGCCGTGTCTCGGCTGAGGGCGGCAAGTGTCCACTCGACGGGACGAGCATGGAGCGCTCGGATGACGGGCTGGACTTGGCCGTTCACCAGACACTCATCCACGGCGGAACCGTCTGGGCCGTGCAGCACCACCGCGACCTCGATCCCGTCGAGGGCATCGGGGCGCTGCTCCGCTACTGAGAGCTCTCATTAAACTGGGGTCGAATGGCCTCCCTTGCCCACACGATTCTCGAGGAGCACCTAGTCCGCGGAGAGCTCGTCCCGGGCACCGAGATCGGGCTACGCGTCGACCAGGCGCTCGCCCAGGATGCGACCGGGACGATGGCGCTGATGCAGTTCGAGCTCTTCGAGGTCGAGCGCGTCCAGGTCGAGACCGCGGTCGTCTACGTCGACCACAACATCCTTCAGATCGACTTCAAGAACCCTGACGACCATCGCTTCCTCCAGGCGATGGCAGCCAAGTACGGCGCCTGGTTCTCGCGTCCCGGCAACGGCATCTGTCACTACATCCACTGCGAGCGGTTCGCCGCGCCGGGCAAAACGCTCATCGGCGCGGACAGCCACACCACCCAGTCTGGATCCTGCGCGATGATCGCCATCGGAGCGGGCGGGCTCGACGTGGCCGTCTGCATGGCCGGGCACCCGTTCGAGCTCCCGTGCCCGAAGATCGTCGGCGTCCAGCTCGAGAACGAGCTCGCGCGCCCTTGGATCCAGGCGAAGGACGTGATCCTTGAGCTTCTCCGTCGCCGCGGCGTGCGCGGCGGCCGGGGCTGCGTGTTCGAGTTCTGCGGGCCGGGCGTGGCGACGCTTTCGTACACGGAAAGAGGGACGATCGCGAACATGATCGCCGAGCTCGGCGCGACCGGCGCCGTCTTCCCCTCGGACGAGCAGACGCGCGTCTGGCTCGAGGAGCAGGGCCGCGCGGAGGACTACGTCGAGCTTCCCACCGGCGTCCAGGGCGACTTCGACGAGGAGGAGGAGATCGACCTCGCCGCGCTCGTCCCGCTCGTTGCCAAGCCCTCGAGCCCGGGCAACGTCGTTCCGGTGGAGGAGGTCGTCGGCACGAAGCTGGCCCAGGTCTGCATCGGCTCGTCGGTCAACTCGTCCTACGAGGATCTCGCGCTCGTCGGCTCCGTCCTGCGAGGCGGTCGCATCTCGGACCGGCTGGTCTCGTCGACGGCGACGCCGGGCTCTCGCCAGATCCTCGACCAGATCACGCGCAGTGGGACGTATGTCGACCTGCTGACCGCCGGAGTGCGGATGCTCGAGCCGGCTTGTGGACCGTGCGTGGGCATGGGGCAGGCGCCGCCCTCGGGCTCGGCGTCGCTCCGGACCTTCAACCGCAACTTCCCTGGACGTAGCGGCACCGCGGACGACCAGGTCTACCTCTGCTCCCCCGCGGTCGCGGCGGCGGCGATGCTGACCGGGCTCATCTCCGACCCGCGTGAGCTACCGGACGTCGAGATCCCCGCCCGTCCGCCCGCGCGTCCGGAGGTGGTGCAGAAGCACATCCTCGAGCCTGCGCCGGCCGAGGAGGCCGCCGGGATCGAGATTCCCCGCGGCCCCAACATCAAGCCGCCTCCCATGCACCAGCCGCCTCCCGAGGAGCTCGAGATGCGGGTCCTGATCGTGGCGCCGGACGACATCTCGACGGGCGACCTCTCGCCCGACGGCGCGACCGTGATGGCCTACCGCTCGAACGTTCCTGCGATCGCCGAGTTCACGTTTCTGCACCGCGACAAGGAGTTCCCTCGGCGGGCGAAGGAGTGGGGCGGAGGATTCATCGTCGCGGGCCACAACTACGGCCAGGGCTCGAGCCGCGAGCATGCTGCTCTCGCTCCTCTGCAGCTGGGAGTGCGGGCCGTGATCGCAAAGAGCTTCGCGCGCATCCACCGGCGCAACCTGATCGCACAGGGGATCGTGCCGCTCCTCTTCAAGGACGAGTCCGACTACGACAAGGCCGAGCTGGGACAGACCTGGCGGATCTCAGGCCTGCACGGGATCGCGCACGGGGAGGACGAGCTCGACTGCGAGATCCGGGAGGACGGGACGATCGTCCTCACTCACGATCTGCTTCCGCGCGAACGGGAAATCGTCGTCGCCGGCGGGCTGATCCGCTATCTCCGCGAACAGCAGCCAGCGCCGGCCTGAGCTCGCTGGCAACGCTTCTGCTTGCGCACGGCGCCGGCAGCGGCCCGTGGATCTTCGAGGACTGGCCCGACTCGTTTCCGGGAGTCGAGTTGCAGGCCGTGGACTTGCAAGCAGGTGTCGAGGTCGGAGGCGCCTCGATGCTCGATTACGCCGGCGCGCTCGTCTCGGCCGCGGAGGGACTAACCCATCCGATCGGACTCGTCGGTTGGAGCTCGGGCGGGCTCGTGGCTCTCCTCGCGGCCGAGCAGATTCGCCCGAGCAGCCTCGTGCTGCTCGAGGCGAGTCCACCGAGTGAGGTCCAGGGGTCGGACGCCGACCTTCAGATTGGTGACGGCCTCTTCGATCCAGAAGCGGTGTATGGGCCGTTTCCGCCTGGCGTCTGGTCCCGGCCGGAATCGATTCGGGCCCGGGGCGAGCGCAAGCGAGGCCTGTCGGTTCCAGCGGTTCCGTGCCCGGCCCTTGTGGTGTACGGACACGAGTTTCCCGAAGAACGGGGGCGCGCCCTTGCCGCCCTCTACGGCGCCGAGGAGCTCTCCTTCCCGGATTTGGACCACTGGGGTCTCGTGCTCGACGCTCGCGTTCGGCGGGCGATAGCCCGCTGGCTAGTCGAGAACTCTTAGCCGCCGGCGGGATGGAGCGATTCGCCGACGTCGTCCACCGTCTCGTACTCGCGATCGGGTAGGGCGCGCAGCGCGGCGAGCAAGTCGTCGTCGGCCCCCTCGATCTCGGCGTGCTCGACGATCTCGTCCCGCCGGGCGGGGAGCGGCATTCCTTCTAGCAGCGATTCGATCAGGTTGGGCTCCACAGCGTCCGACTACCCGGTCGGATCGACGCCTAACCGGCCTTAGGCGGCGTCAGCCGCGCGCGGAAGCTCCTGCAGCGTCACCGGCTCGACAGGTTCAACCGCCCGCTCCCACTCCGTCGCGCGTTCGAGGTCGCGCTCGAGGTTCCCGAGCCGGCGGTCGGCCTCGCCGTACTTCGTCTGCGCGTTGCCCAGGTGCTTGCCGAGCGTGTCGAACTCTGCCCGGAAGCGGTCGAAGTCCTTCCCGAGGCCGCTGCAGTACGCCATGACCTCCTTGGCATGCTCCTCGATCTGGAGGCCCTTGAGCCCGAGCGCGATCACATGGAGGTACGCGTGGAAGGTCGTCGGCGAGACCGGGAAGACGCGCTTCTCGAGGGCGTAGTGGTAGAGCGTCTCGTTCTTCGAGCAGACGACTTCGTAGTAGACCGACTCTGACGGGAGGTACATCAGCGCGAAGTCGTAGGTGCCTTCCGCCGGCCTCACGTACTTGCTTGCGATCGCATCCACGTGGATCTTCACGTCGCGCTCGAACGCCTTCGTGTGCAACGCCCCCTCGGCCTCGTCGTCGGTGTCGACCAGACGAGTGAAGTTGTCGAGCGGAAACTTGGCGTCGACGGGAACGAGCTTGTCGATCTTGATGACGGCGTCGACGCGCTCGCCGCTCTTGAAGCCGTACTGCAGCGAGTAAGCGTCGGCGGGCAGCATGTCTCGCAAGAGATTGCCGAGCAAGAGCTCGCCGAACCCACCGCGCGCCTTGGGCGGCCGCAGGGCCTGTTCCAACCGAGCGAGGTCGTTCGCACGCGCGAGCACCTGTGCGGTTGCTCCTTGCACGCGCTCGAGCTTCTCGGCGATCTGCGTCGCTGTCTGGCCGGCGCTCTGCTGCTGCAGGAGGAGTCGTCCGTCCAGGCCGTCGAGCCGGCGGTCGACCTTGGTCTCCACGTCGCCGAGCCTGCGGTCGAGCTTGTCCTCCATGCTGCCGAACCGCTGCTCGAGCAGGGAACGGGCGGCGCGGGCGAGCCAGATGAGGCCCGCGGCGCCGACGATGAAGGCGATGAAAAAAGCGATGTCGGTCATGGACCGACGAACGCTACAGAGGGAGTCGGACGGACTTCGAAAGCGCAGAGGGCGGGGTCGCGCCCGCCCCCCGCTAGAGGTTTTCGGACTCCGCGCGCTCTGTTGCTTCGCGCTGGCGCTCTTCCTGCGCCAAGTCTTCGTGCTGGGAGGCGCGGTCGTCCGCGGCGCCGGCGGCTTCTTGATGCCGGCCTTCCTCATGCATTTCCGGACGATCCATTGCCTCGCCGGCCGTCTTCTTGCCACGGCCCATTAGCTTGTCGAGCCATCCCATTGCGTCCTCCAGATCCTTAGGGGCGGCAGAACTATCGCATTAAACGCCGAATTCGGCGCATTAAAACGCCAAATCCGGCGAGCCCGAAGGCTTACCGGATCTGGCACACGCTAGCTTAAAGGGGCGCCCCGCGTCCGTCAAGCAGCTTCCCGGAGAGAAGTACGCAAAGTGCGACCTTTCTGTCACACGATTGTCCGCAGGCCGCTCACGACGAACCAGACCCCGAAGCCGGCGATGGTCAGCGCCGAGGCGAGCGAGAACAGGGAGAGCAGGTGCTCGTTGACGTAGCGCCTCGCGAAGGCGCTTCCGACGGCGAGCAATGTCGCCCAGACGACGGTGCCGCAGACGACCCCTGCCGGGAGCAGCGTCAAGGCCTCGAGCCGCGACACTTCCAGCTTGGGCACGACGCCGGCGAAGACGGCCGTCCAGTAAACGACGGTGATCGGGTTGGCCAGAGTCGCGCCGAGCGCGACGGTGAAGCTGCGCCCGAAGCCGGGAGCCGCCCGCTGCTCCTGCTTCTTCGGCCTGCGGGTCGCCATTCCGACGGCGATGAAGACCAGCGCGGCGCCTCCGAGCATCTGGAACCAGCCCTTCGCGCCGCCGGTGAAGAGCGCCGCGGCGCCCAGCCCGCCCAGAAAGGCGTACGAGCCGTCCGCTACCGCAGCGCCGACGCCCACGCCGTACGCCGGCCAGAATCCGTAGTGAAGCCCCGACGAGAGCGCGAAGAGGTTGATGGGGCCGAAGCTGGCGGCCACGCTGAAGCCGAGCCCGAATCCGGCCAGGAGCGGAGTCATCCCACGCGTTACGCTAATCGGGCGTGACGACCTGGGCGCGTTATTTCGACGAGCGCATCGAGACGATGCCGCCCGCATGGACTCGTCGGCTCGAAGAGGAGCGGCTCGCCGAGCAGGTCTCCCGCTGCTACGACCGCTCGCCTTTCTACCGGCGCAAGCTCGAGGAGGCAGGCGTCCGCCCGGAGCACGTCGAGCGGCTGGAGGATCTCGCGGCACTCCCCTTCACGACCAAGGAGGAACTGCGTGCCTCGCAGGCGGAGACCCCTCCGTACGGCGACTACGTCTGCGTGGACGGGATCGAGATCGTCCGAATGCACCTGAGCTCCGGCACGACCGGCAAGCCCCTTGTGATGCCGTACACGGAAAGGGACATCGCAACCTCGGCGGAGGTCGGCGCCCGCGCCTTCTGGGCGGCTGGAGTGCGCCCGGACGACACCCTCCTCCACTGTCTCTCGTACAGCTTCTACACCGGCGGCATCTCGGACCATGCGGCCCTCGAGGCGACGGGCGCGGCGATGATCCCGGTCGGGCTCGGCCAGAGCGCGCGCGTCCTCGAGCTCTGGCGCGACCTGCGGCCCACAGCGCTCTTCTCCACGATCACCTACCCGGTGCATCTGGCGGAGACCGCCGCCGAGCGCGGCCTCGATCCTCGTTCGCTCGGCCTCGCGAAGCTCGTCGTCACCGGCGAGCCTGGCGGGCAGATCGCGGCCACGCGCAGGCGGCTGGAGGAACTCTGGGGCGCGGAGGTAGGGGACACGTACGGCCTCTCGGAGGTCTGGGGGACGCTGGCCGGCGAATGCGAGGAGCGTGCCGGCCTCCACTTCTCAGGCCAGGACGCGACGCTCGTGGAGCTGATCGAACCCGAGAGCGGTGAGCGGGTTCCGGTGGAGGAAGGCGCCAGGGGCGAGCTCGTGTTCACACACCTCTACCGCGAGGCCGCGCCGGTCATCCGCTTTCGCTCGCGGGACGTTGCCGAGATTCTCGGGATCGACTGCCCCTGTGGGCGCACCGGCTTCCGCTTCCGGGTCGTCGGCCGGAGCGACGACATGTTCAGGGTGCGCGGCATCAACGTCTTCCCCAGCGCGGTCGAGGAGCTCATGCGTGAGCAGGGCGTCGACCGCTTCGCGATCGTGCTTGACAGCTTTCCGGTCGAGCCTCCGGTGCGGATCCTCGTCGAGGGCGTGAAAGGGCGCGAGCGGGAGCTCGCCCAGGCAGTCCGCGCCAGGCTCGACTTCACGTGCGAGATCGCCGCCGCCACGCTTCCCCGTTCCGAGGCGAAGTCGAAGCGCTTGTACCGGGTCTACGACGGCGAGGAGGCCCCAGCGTGAGGCTGGAGCGGGAAGGGTCGGCGGCGTGGATCCGCTGGTCGCGGCCCGAGCGACTGAACGCGTTCGACCCGGAATCGGTCGACCGTCTGGGCGATCTCTTGGCCGAGGCCGGCTCGAGTGACGCGCGCGCGATCGTCTGCTTCGGGGAAGGCGGTGCCTTCTCGTCCGGGGACGACCTGGCTGCGACAGCGGCGATGAACGCGGAGGAATGGCAACGGACTCTGGAGGCCTTCAACCGGCTCACGCGCGAGGTCGTAGCGGCGCCGCAGCCTGTCGTTGCCGCGATCGACGGAGTCTGCGTGGGCGGGAGCTTCGAGTTCGCCTACGCCTGCGACATCCGCGTTGCGACGCCGCGCTCGCGTTTCGGCTGCCCGGAGGTCGCCATCGGCCTCTCGATCTCGAACGGCTTCTCCGTGCTGGCGCCTCGGGCCGCACGTCGTCTCGTCCTCACCGGCGAGCTGGTCGGTGCCGACGAGGCCCTTCGGCTCGGTCTGGTCGACAGGGTGGTGGACGACGCCGAGGCGGACGCCCGAGGCCTGGCCGAGCGGATCGCAGCGCTTGCGCCGGTGGCCGTGGCGGGATCGAAACGATTGCTTGACGAGAGTGCAAGGGATTTGCTCGAGCGCGGGCTGGAGCGGGAGCTCGACCTTTGCGCTCGACTCTTTGAGACAGAGGATGCCCGGGAGGGCCTACAGGCCTTCCTCGACAAGCGCCCTCCTGTCTTCAAGGGTCAATAGCGGACACGAACGTATGTCCGTATGATGGCCGGAGCCTGAACTAGGCTCGCGGGTCTCGTGGATGACTTCTTCGGTCCCTCCGGCCGCCTGGCGGCTGCGCTCCCGGGCTTCGAGCCCCGGGGCGGCCAGGCTGGACTCGCCCGGGCAGTTGCGGATGCGCTCGAAGGCGACGAGCACCTGCTGGCCGAGGCGGGGACAGGCACGGGGAAGAGCCTCGCCTATCTTGTCCCCGCGCTCGTGTCCGGAAAGCGGGTCGTGGTGGCGACGGCGACGAAGGCGCTGCAGGAACAGCTCCTGACGAAGGACGTGCCGGCCGCCGCCGCTGCTCTCGGTCGAAATGTGCGCGTCGCCGTCCTCAAGGGGAGGCAGAACTACCTCTGCCGGAAGAGCCTCGCAGGCGTCGACCAGCTCGGAGGGCTTTTTCGCACCTCGGAGGACGCGACCGCCTACGAACGCTTGGGGGAGTGGATCGAAAGCACCGAGACGGGCGACCGCGCCGAGCTCTCGTTCGAGCCCAGCCCGACGCTCTGGGCGGAGCTTTCGGTCGGCGCCGACCGCTGTGCCGGCCGGCGCTGCCCCTTCATCGGCTCGTGTTACGCCGAAGCGGCTCGCGGCCGCGCCGCCGAGGCCGAACTCGTGATCGCCAACCACGCGCTCTACTTCGCCGATCTGGCGCTCAGGCAG
>DATNOU010000051.1:0-8222 GCA_035601195.1 Gaiellaceae bacterium
GGGTTGTCGTTCCAGTTGGTGATCCAGGTGCGGATCGAGGCGACGAGGTCGCGGACGGAGCGGTGGGTTCCGCGTTTGATCCATTTCGTGGTCAGCTCGGCGAACCAACGCTCGACGAGGTTGAGCCAGGAGCTGTAGGTCGGGGTGAAGTGGAAGCTGAAGCGCGGGTGGCGGACGAGCCAGCGCTGGATCGACGGCGTCTTGTGCGTCGAGGAGTTGTCGAGCACGACGTGCACGTCGAGGTGTGCCGGCACCGAGGCGTCGATCAGGTTCAGGAAGCGGCGGAACTCCTCGGCGCGATGCCGCGGCGTCGTCTCGGCGATCACCTGGCCGGAAGCGACATCGAGCGCGGCGTAGAGGTTGGTGATGCCGTTGCGGACGTAGTCGTGGGTCTGCCGCGCGGGTACCCCGGGCATCAGCGGCAGCACCGGCGCCGAGCGGTCGAGCGCCTGGATCTGCGACTTCTCGTCGACGCAGAACACGACCGCGGCCTCGGGCGGGTTGAGATACAGGCCGACGATGTCGCGGACCTTGTCGATGAACTGCGGGTCGGGAGAGAGCTTGAACGCCTCCGTCTGGTGCGGCTTGAGCCCGAACGCCCGCCAGATCCGGCTGACCGCAGTCTGGCTCATCCCGGTCGCCGCCGCCATCGACCGCGTCGACCAATGCGTCGCGTTCGCCGGCTGATCCTCGAGCGTCTTCACGATCACCCGCTCGACGTCCTGATCGCTGATCGAGCGCGGCTTGCCCGGCCGCGGCTCGTCATGCAGCCCGTCGAGGCCGCGCTTGGCGAACCGACCCCGCCACCTCCCGACCGTCGAGAGATTGCAGCCGAGCCGCGCCGCGATCTCGGTGCTCGACTTGCCCTCGGCGGCCGCCAACACAACCCGGCAGCGAAACGCGAGCGCCTGCGAGCTCTTCGGCCGCCGAGCCCACCGCTCGAGCGCCTCCCGCTCCTCACCGCTGAGCACAACCTCCGCACGCTTCCCCATGACCGCCCCCAATCGTCGCCGATGATGACGACGTCATTCGCGGCCGACCCACGGGTCCCTGCCGACTAACGACTCAGGTCACTAGGTGGAGGCAGGCAGAAATCGAGCCCGCGCAAGATTTCAATCGCTGGCGGCAGGTGTTCTAAGGAGAAGCGGATCCACCTAATGAAGCTCAGCGAGGCGCTCTGCGACTACGTCCACGTCCGGCAAGTCCGCTTCCGCACCCTTGTTGAGGAGGGCGAGGACGGAGGCGGCGAGTGCTCTGCGTAGTGCGTCGGGCTCGACCGACCCGAGGTGTGTGCGGTCGAAGCCCGCGAGAGCCTCAGGCGAAAGCTGGTCGTAGCCACGCGCCTGCACGGCCGGTAGCCCGCGATGGAGGCACGCGAGAGAGAGGGCATGATCACGCACCGCGCCGACGTAATGTTCCGCCTGCCACACGCGGCCACGCTCGATGCACGCCCGTGCGTGCAGCGCATAGATGACGCCCCACCCGAAGATGTCCCGTACGACCGGGGGCGTGCGAATGAAGAGGCCCCCCTGCGGCCGGCGGCGAACCTCGGACTCGTTCGCAGCCGTCTCGCCAAAGAGAAGCTGGAATCGCGGCCCTGTGGGGCGGAACTCCGTCGCCGATGTCATGGAGAGGTCGAACTGCAGTGCGTCTGGCAGCAGGAATACGCGGTAGATGGTCGGCCCCGCTTTGAGGTCGGCGAGCTGTACCGCGTCTAGCTCCTCCGTGAGCGAGCGCGTCCAGCCGCCGAGAACGTGCGCGACCGGCACATCGTCAGCGATCCCGAACGTCAGGTCCAAGTCGGAGAAGCGATCGCCCCTTCCGACAGCGAGCGAGCCAACCGCGGCTCCGGCGACGACGCGCTCGTCTTCCTCCGCGAGCTGGAGCATTCGCGCTCGCAGCGCGTTTCGCTGTTCGACGGTGAACACAGCTCGGCGATCCTAGCTCCGCCGAACTCGCGGGCCAGGGTCCGTTCCAGGTCAGCATTTATGGCCACTACGACCTCAGCGACCTTGAGCGGCCGATGGAGGCTCTGGCGAAGGTTCGTCGTGTAGACGAGGCAGAGCCACGGCGAAGGCGACGGTACGTCTCCACGTATGACCATTACTCGGCGGAGGCGCTCCGGCACGCGAACGAGGTTCTCGATCGGCTGCTCGCGGAGCAGCAAGGGCTCAAGCCGTTCGAGGGACGCTGCCCTGGCTGCGGCAAGGTCATCTCAAGTAGGGCGCCCAACTGCGGCCGGGGCTGGTGCGCGGCGGTCTACCCGAAGTGGTCGAAGGACCAGCGGCGGGTGACCGCGGTTGCGCTGCGCGAGTACGGAGGGCTACTGCTCTTGACCGACGTGACGCTGCCGGGAACGCCGGAACAGGAGCGGCACCGCCGCAAGGTTGCGATTCCTGGGGAGCTGATCGGCGCGGCGAGCCGAAGGCCCTCTACAAGGCCAACCGGCGCTTCAAGCGGCGGATGCGCTGGCTCAAGCGCAAGGCCTACAACGTTGCCCGCTCGGTGCTGCGGAAGGCGGCTACGAGTTCGACCTGTGGGAGTAAGGTCGGTGACACCAGCGGTGTTTCGCCGGTACTCGCTGGTACGCCGGAATCGACGAAGATCAGCCACGAGACCGCCGTCGTCACAGCGCCCGTGATGGCCGGCAACAACAGTCCGCCGCCGCAGTGGCCGACAAGGACGATCGGGGTTTGACAGCGTGCTCGTTGCAGACCGGACGGCATCGATGCAGTACCGCCACTGAGGTGGCGGCGCAGTAGCAGCGCCGAGAAGCGACGGGACAACTACCTGTCGTCCTCGCCGCTCGAGCTCGCGCGCGACCGGCGTCCACACGTCCTGGGGCCGACGAGCGGGCTGTGGATGAGGACGAAGACGGGCGCAGCGGCGCCTGCCATCACCTACGGAGCATGACACCGCGCTTGGGCTCCGGTCGCCTACCAGATCTTGCGAAGCCTGAGCGCGCTCGTGGAGTACGGCTTAGAGGACAGCGCCGAGAGGAGCGCGCATCGAGTGTTGACCGACACTCGCCGCGGTTTCGCCAGGTACGCTCGCCCGGTCGAGCCGCTCAGTCCGGAACTGGCGCTCGTCGATCCGAATCTGGCGGAACGAGCGCGCGCGAAACTTGTCGACGCCGGTGAGGCGGCGCCGCCAGCGGCCCCTGCAAGGGAGCCGGAGCAGGCGCCGCCACCGCTGCGTCCTTCGCCGATGCCCCAACACACGCATTCGGTAGCACCGGTCGAAGCAGCGACGTGTCGCCGGCGAAGCAATGGGCGGCGGGCGATAGTGGTGGTGGTTGCGATCGCGGCCGGGCTGGGCGGGGCAGCTGCGATTTGGGCTCGCTATGACGACAGCGGCTCGAGCTCTGGAGGACTGGATCAACCCGCGACACGGGCGCAGCGCGAGGAGTCGCCGACGACTGCCACGAGCGGGCACGGCGAAACGACGGCGGCGAGAGCATCGAAGCAAGCTCTGGGCGGCCAGCGCCACGTGAGGGCTGCGACGCGCTCCCGCCGGAAAGGGACTGGCGTCCTGGGTAGGCGAAGCGGCGTCCCAAGGCAGGCTTTCAGGCCGCCGCGAACGACCGCCTTCCACGTGCCCGGCGCGCCGGAGGAGCCGCTCGACGAGATCACCCTCCCCGCACGCGCCAGTCGCCTCGATGCCTGGCTCAGCTCGGCCCGCGGCCCCACCGCCGCCAACCAGCGCCATTGGCTCTACCAGCACGCCTGGATCGTCACCGGCGCGAAGTTCGGCTGGTGGCACGGCGCTGAAGCGCTCCGCGTCCTCATCCGCGTCGACCGCCGAGTCGAGTCCCAGTGGGGCATCGGCTATCGCAGTGAAGCAGCCGCGCGCCGAGCGCTCGCCGCAGTCGAGGCGAGGGCGAAGTGAGGCGCGAGCGGGAGCTGAACTCCCGCTCGCGCCCCTCCAAGGCGAGTTCCAAAAACCCAGAGACAGGCGCCGACGACACGCGCAAAGAGACAGATGCGAAACCGCGCGGAACGCCGTCCGGCTCTGCTCAGAAGCGCGGGTGGTGGGCGTCGCCTTTTGGGATCGCCCGCACCAGGTCACCGGCAGAGCTCCGAATGCGATCGAGCTCCACCCGATTCTCGACTTCGCCTGCCTTTCGGGGCAGCGCAAGAGTTTTGGGTGGCAGAGAAGGCGAACCTGTCGAGGCGCGACGCCGCCGAGGCCGGCGAGAGCGCCCCGCCCCGTCGACGAACTGAGGCCTCGATGTACGGGCGGAGAATTCGGCAGGCATGGTGGAGAAGCGGTGGGTTCCGCGCTATGTTTGGTGAAGTCGCGCTCGCCCTCAGCGAACGGCCCACACTTGCCGATTACTCGAACATGAAGCCGGCGTTCGCTCAACTCTCGCCGACAGTCCCCGCCACGTTCGCTGCGGCGATCGGGATCTCGCTCTCAGTCTTCCTGCTCCCCGGCCTGGGGGTCCAGGGAGAGCCGACGCCGCTGTTGCCCGGGATCGGGGGGGCCGCCGGGCGCGTGGCCGCGGATCTCCGAGCTACCGCTAACGAGCGCGCTTCGGAGCCAGTCGGGAAGGCTGCCTCCTCCGCGCAGCTCGTCGCTACCCGGACCGAGCATTTCGTGCCGCAGCGGCGACAGGCAGCGACCAAGGCGCACCGGGTACACCGCCGCGCTCGGACCGGGGTCGTGCGGCGCGCGCCGTCAGCCCCCGTGCAGGTGGCTGCGCCCGCCGCTCCCGCAACGCCGGTCACGACGCGCCGGTTCTTCAGCACTCCGACGACGGCAAAAGGCAAGGCGCGCGGCCACGGCCACGGCCATACGCTGAAGCCGACTGCCAGAGCGTCGGCGCCCCGTGCGCTCGGGCGCTCCAGCGAGCACCACCACGGACTCCCACCCGGAAACACCAAGAAGGCGCCGACCGCTTCGTCGCCTGCGCCCGCTACTTCTCCGAAGGCCAACGGCGGCGGGAACGGGCACAAAGGGGGCAAGAAATAGGGCGCGTCGCCAGCGGCCGTCTGCGGCTCGCCACGGGGTTGCTGCTGCTGGCTCTCCCGCTCGCGGTCGCCGTCTGGGCGTTCGGCGGATTCGCGGCCAAGCGCGAGCGGAACAACGCTGACCAAGAGCTCGTCCGGGACCTGAACTCGGGTGCTTCGGTGTACGCGAGGCTTTTACGCGACGCGCGTCACACCGCCGACCGTCTCGCAGGCTCCAGACGGGTCGGGCGCGCGTTCGCTCAGAGTGACAAGCATACGCTCCGGGCAATCGAGCAAGCGCACCCGTGGATCATCCTCCTTCACGGCGCGGCGGGGGGATTGCAAGGACGGGCGGTCGAAGCGCGCGTCGACGTCATCGGCCGTGAAAGGACGATCGGGCGTGTCTTTGTCGTGCCCCCTTTCGGCCGGCGCCTCGTCCGGACTATTGGTGACGAAGCAGATCTCCCCGGCGGCCGTCTTGGTTTCCTACTCGACCATCGGCTCGTTCGCGCGGACGGTGTTGGGCGCATCGACTCGCGCCCAACGGCGGGAAAGCCAGCCGACGTTCGGATGCAGGCGCTCGAATACCGAGCGGTCGCCCTACCCCTCCGAGAGCAGCGAGATGCGCCGGTTCTGATCACGGTGCGCAAACGATCTGAGATCGCGGCTGCGGCCAACGACGTCCGTTGGCGGGTGATCGGCCTCGGCCTCGGCCTCATCGGCGCGTTCCTCGTGACGGCGTACGCCGTGGCTCCTGCGATCGCCCGCAGCCGGCTCTCGAGGCTGCAGCGAGACCAGGCCCAGCGCGTGCTCGCGCGACTCGGTGACGGCGTCCTCGTCGTCGACCATGACGGGGTGGTGCAGCTCTGGAACCAGGCGGCCGAGACGATCACGGGCCTCCGGGCGGCGGAGGTGCGCGGTCGCCGGGCGGAGGAGGCGATTCCGGGTTGGACGACGATCGCGACGTTCGTGCCGGTGGCGGATCGACCTGGGGAAGCGGACGGCCCCTCGAGCTCGGAGACGGTTCCGGTCGACGTCGCAGGCCGCGAGCTCTGGCTCTCGATCGTGGCCGTGGCGCTGGACGACGACACCGTCTACGCCTTCCGCGACGCGACACACGACCGCCGACTCGAGGACCTCCGCTCGCAATTCGTGGCGACGATCTCGCACGAGCTCAGGACGCCGCTCGCCTCGTTGCACGGCGCGGCCCTGACGCTCAGAGAGCACGACCTGCCGGCGCAGACTCAGGACGATCTCCTCGAGATGATCGCCGAGCAGTCAAACCGTCTCGCCAACCTCGTCGAGGAGATCCTGGTGGCGGGCCAGCTCGACAGCGGGTCGCTCCGCGTCGTCGCCGACACCTTTGATCCCGAGGAGCTGGTGCGCGGAGTCGTGACGGTTGCCCGGTCCCGGGTGGGGGAGGACACGATGATCGAGGTCGTGGTGCCTCCGGTCGTGCCGAAGGCGCACGGCGACGGCGAGCGCACGCGCCAGGTGCTGCTCAACCTTCTCGACAACGCGATCAAGTACGCGCCGTCCGAGGGACGAATCGAGGTGGGACTCGCAGCGGTGGGCGACCGGCTCCGCTTTAGCGTCCAGGACCAAGGCCTCGGCATCCCGGTGGGCGAGCAGGAGCGGATCTTCGACAAGTTCTACCGCCTCGACCCCGACCAGCGGCGCGGCATCGGCGGAACCGGCCTCGGCCTCTACATCTGCCGCGAGCTCGTCCGGTCGATGCACGGGCGCATCTGGGTCGAGTCGGAGCGTGGGAAGGGTACGACCTTCGCGTTCGAGTTGCCCGCGGAGCCGCTGCCGGTTCCGGTCTAGCGCGGAGATCCACCTCGAAAGACCCTGGAAACCGAGTCTTTTCTCCAGTACGTTTGTGAAGCACCGCGGGCGATGTGGCGTTCTTGCCCACTGAGAGCGGTACCACCACTCCAGGCCTTCCAGCACTCCATGTCCGGCATCACGCAGAGGCTAGGCCGTGGACACAGCGATCTCGCTTGGGCCAGCGATGCTTCTATGTTTGTCAAGTCGTAAGCGGTTGGTTCTCGAGCAGCCGGTAGAGGTTGCGGGCGAGGTAGCGCTTGAGGCAGCGGCTTGCTTCGCAGCGACTCTTGCCTTCTTGGATGCGACGGTTGATGTAGGCGATCGTCGGCGGGTGCGCGCGGCGTCTGGTGACGAGGATCATGTGCAGTGCTCGGTTGAGTCGGCGGTCGCCGCCGCGGTCGAGGCGGTAGCGGATCGTTTGTCCCGACGAGGCTGGGATCGGGGCGCAGCCGGCGAGTCGCGCGAACGCGGCTTCGCCTCTGATCCGGCCGCGGTGCGACCAGGAGATCAGGATCTGCGCGGCGGCGAGCGGCCCAACACCGGGCTGGTCGAGCAGCTGCGGCGCCAGCTGGCGTGTGAGCGTCTCGATCTCGCCTGCGAGCTCGCGCTCTTCGGTGGTCAGGTGTTGGATGCGGCCCGCGACCGCGCGCAGCGCCTGCAACGCCCCGCGCAGCTCGACGTCGCGGTGCCGTTGCGGTCGCATCGCCGTCAGCCGATGCAGTAGCTGCGCGCGTGTAAGCGGTCGCAGCTCACTCCGCAGCGGCTCCGGTGTTGTGATCAACAGGTCCCGTAGCTGGCAGAGCCCCGCTCGTCGCGCGTTGACTGCGCCCTCGCGCGCCGCCATCAACGCGCGCAAAGCCTCTCGCTCGCCGCCGGCGCGCGGCTCCGCTGGCCGGGTCTGCGCAAGCACGCTCCGGGCGGCCCGGATCGCGTCGAGCGCGTCGGTCTTGCCGCCCGAGCGGGGCTCGCGCCGCAGGTGCCCGACCTCGAGCACCCGCTCGTCATGGCCGGCGAGGAAGCGAGTGAGGCCGGCGCCGAATGAGCCGGTGCCTTCAACCGCGAACGCCCTTCGTCCCGGCGCGTGCTCTCTCGCGAGCTCCAAAGCGCGCGCGTAGCCTCCGCTACTCGCGGCCACGCTCGTCTCGAAGACGACCCCGCCAGTCCGAACGTCGACGATGGCGAGCGCGTGCGTGTCGCGGTGCGGGTCGACCCCGATCACGTAGTCCAGCTGATCTGCAAGCATCCAAATCACCTCCAGCCCAGGTTGGGGGACACACTCCGGTGTCGGTCTGGGGGTGAAAACCGCAGGCGGCAGAACTGTGATGGGTCACGCCCGACAAGGGCGGACAGGCTTCTGATCAGGCCAGCAAGCGGGCGCCAGGCCGGCACCGGGCTCACTGTCCGGACAGATCACTGGAAAGACACCCGTAGCCGGGGTCA
>DATNOU010000052.1:0-4286 GCA_035601195.1 Gaiellaceae bacterium
AGGCGAGCGCGACCTGCGCGGCCCGCTCGCAAAGCAAGGCCCGCGTTATCTCCGCTGGGCGCTCGTCGAAGCAGCCACCCACGCCTGCACCCACCCCGTCTACCGCGACCGCTACCAGCAAACCAAGGCACGGATCGGCAAACAGCGCGGCGCCAAAGTCGCCCAGATCGACCTCGCCCGGCGACTCTCCGAAGCGATCTGGTACATGCTCAGCCGCGGCGAAGCATTCGCTCCCAAAGGCGCCACCGACCCCCTGGCCGCCTGACGGTCCTTAAGGAGCTGCGCCACCGGAGCGAACTCCCATCGGCCATGTCCTCCCACGCGAGGAGGCGATAGAGAGATGAGCACCGCTCACCACCCACCACCGCAACGACCGCCCTGACTGGACGATGCACGAACACCAGACCAACTTGACGCACGGCCCTTCTTCATAGTGGTGATGGCCGCTGGCGCGGCCACCGTGGCGCGATGAGAATCCCGGCGCCGTCCGGTTGACGCCGATCTCTCTTGTCGTCACGAGCGCGGTCATAGTGTGGTGCGGGGACCTGAGGAACCGTCGACTGCTGCCTCGAGCGCGAATCTCAGATTCTTTGAACGGTAGGTCCCTCCGGACGGCGTCAAACGTACCCGTCACGGAAGGAGGAGACGATGGATGTCCTTGTCGAGCGTTGCGCCGGTCTTGATGTGCACCGAGACAGCGTGGTGGCGACGGTGCGGGTGCCGGGGAAGCGTCGGCGCCAGCGCGAGCAGCACAAGCGCGCGTTTGGCACCACGGTCGCGCAGCTGCAGGAACTGGGAGGGTGGCTGCAGGGCTTCGGCGTGACCCTGGTCGGGATGGAGGCGACCGGCGTCTACTGGCTGCCCGTGTTCGATGTGCTCGAGCGGCGTTTCGAGTGCTGGCTGCTCAATGCCCAGCATCTGCACAACGTCCCCGGGCGGAAGACCGACACGATCGACTCGGCCTGGATCTGCCAGCTGGTCGAGCACGGGCTCGTCCGCCCGAGCTTCGTGCCGCCGCCGGAGATCCGCCGCCTGCGCGACCTGACCCGGCTGCGCAAAGCGCAGATCAACGAGCGCGCGCGGGCGATCCAGCGGCTCGAGAAGGTGCTGCAGGGAGTCGGGATCAAGCTGACCAGCGTCGCCTCCGCCGCCTACTCGGTCTCCGCCCGGGCGATGCTCGAGGCCCTCCTCGCCGGCACGACCGATCCGAACGAGCTCGCCGAGCTCGCCCGCGGCTCTCTGCGCGGGAAGATCCCGCAGCTGCGCGAGGCACTCGCAAATCGTTTCGAGCTCGTCCACCACGGCGTCCTCGTCTCCGGCCTGCTCGCGCATATCGACGCGCTCGACCAGGGAATCGCTGCGCTCGATGCCCGCGTCGTGGAAGCGACCGAGCCCCTCGCCGAGCTTGTCGAGCTCGTCAGCACGATCCCCGGCGTCAAGCAGCGCAACGCGCAAGTGCTGATCGCCGAGTGCGGGATCGACATGAGCGTCTTCCCGACCGTGCACCACTTCGCCTCCTGGGCGCGCATCTGCCCCGGCAACAACCAGTCGGCAGGCAAGCACCGCTCCGGCAAGACCATGCGCGGCTCACGCTGGCTGCGGCAGGCCCTGACCGAGTCGGCCAGAGCAGCGGCACGGACGAAAGGCACCTACCTCGCCTCCCACTACTGGCAGATCCGCGGCCGACGCGGCGAGCCCAAAGCGATCGGCGCGATCCGCCACGACATCCTCGTCGCCTACTACCACATCACGCGCGACCGGGTGCCCTTCCGCGAACTCGGAGCGGACTGGCTCACCCGCCGCCACTCACCCGAACACAGGGCACGCCGACTCGTGCGCCAACTCGAGGCGCTCGGCCTCAAAGTGACACTCGAGGCCGCCGCTTGAGCACCTGAAGACCAGGCATCCGAGCGATCCCCGATCGGCCCCCCGGCCCGACCCGCTCGCGCGTGCCCGCTGCGCACGACAACCCAACGGGATTCACATCTCAGAGAGAGGCACACATGCCCGAGAGCGGACTACCGATCCGGGTCTACAAGGAACACGACATGTGGCACGTCGACTACGGCGAAGGCGAGACCGAAGACCACACCAGCCGGGAGGAGGCCGAGGCCGCAGCCGACGCGGTCGCCCAGGCCAAAGAGCGCACCGTGGTCGTTGAGGAATAACGACCTCGTTTACCGCTCAGGAGTCCTGCTCGTCGCTTGAACAGATGGGGGGCGAGTGGACCAAAGGCTTCCGCGCTTGCAACGGCTTTGGCGCGCCGCTGCTCTATCCACTGAGCTATGGGGGCGCGTGCCGGCCACGATAGCGCCGAGATCAACCAGGCCACGGGAGGGTTCAAGCCGTGACTCTACGTCCGCCACCGGTCCTAGAGTGCTATTCGTGCCCATTGCAGTCGCGCAGCGCGCGATCCTTGCCGAGCTGACCCGTGGGGGCCGGATTCAGGCAGTCGAGATTCCCTCGCGGCTGCCTGGCCACTCGCTCGAAGACATCGAGACGGGGGTGATGCTCCTCGAAGGCGAGGGCCGGATCATCGTCGAGCGCGAGACCGGCGGCCCGCCCAATCCGTACTCGTTCTCGGGGATTCAGGCAGGCGCGCCGCCCTCCTAGTTCGTGGTCTAAAGCGGAGGCAACCCCGGATCGGTCGTGAGGTCTGCAGGCAGCTCGCCAAGCGTGGTGGCTGGGGATGAGTCCGGCGGCGAACCGGGCCCCGTGACGCTTTGCTCGATGTTTAGGGAGGTGCCGGCACTTCGCGCGCGAACTCTCTGCCCCCAAGGCCCTGCCGAATTGCAGCGAGTGCTTCTCGAAAGGCCTTCTGCGTCTCGAACTCGCGGTAGATCACCATGCGAAAGTCGGATGGTCTCTGTCCGTAGCTCCAGCCGCTCCCGCCAGCCCTATTGACGATCTCTTGGGCCTTCTCTAGAGCTGCCCACACTTCGAGCCCTGGCGCGCGCAGATCGACTTCAATGTACCGAGCTTGTCCCACCGGCTTTAGTCTAAGACTGGATGGAGCCGCAGCCCCGTTGGCGGCGACGCATCCGGTACGGCCTTCACTCGCACCACAGCGTCTTCCATCCGTCCGATGAACTGGCGCCCGGGGGGCAGCCCGACTACGCTCGAGCTTGGCGCTCGACGGCGCGAGCGCCTCACGTGTTGGCCTGAGCCCTCCGGCAGACTGTCAGTTCGCGAGGGCTCAGGCGAACCCAGCTCGCATCAAGCAACCTGCCATCGTGTCGGTCGTCTTCATGTCCGTGTCGACCAGGGGGACATTCCGCTCAGCCAAGCCGAAAGCATGTGCTCGAGTGTGTCGGGGATGTCGGTTCGCGACAGCACCGACACGAAGAGCAGGCGCCGGCCCAAGGAGCGAGCCAATCCACCTGCATCGCGGTTTGACGAGCGGAGGAGCGTGCAGGACCTGGGCAGGAGGAATAACGATGGTCAGCGACTTGCGACTGTCTGCGGGCTCGGACGCTTCTGCGCTGGTGAAGCTACGGCGTAGAGCAGGGGCGTGGCTTGCCGGGTGCGGAGCGAGTACGGCTGAGGCGTTGGATCTGGTCGTGGCGCTGGAAGAGGCGGTCATCAACTCGATAGAGCATGGCCAGGACGCGCGCTCGATAGTCGAGGTGCGCGGCCGCTACGCAGCCGGAGTGGTTGAGCTGAGGGTGCGCGACTTCGGCGTCTGGCGCGACCTGCCGCCTGGGCCCGGGCGCGGGTTCGGATTCACGCTGATGGAAGCGCTGACGGATGCTGTGAAGGTCGAGCGATGCGGACAAGGAACGCTTGTCACCCTGCGCCGGCGTCTTTCCCAGTCCGAGCGGCCGAACAGAGGGTCGGTCGTCCCGCACAGGCGACCACGAGTTCAGCAGCGCACGGCGAGTAAAGGGAGACGCTCAGTCCCGTTCGCGGGAGGCCCGCCTAGCCCCTGGTAGGCGTCGAAGAAGGCGATGCCAGTCCGCGTAGGGCTCAAGCGTGAACGTCCACCCCGTTCCGTCTCCTGACGACCCAGTAGTGGCTTGTGCGGACGACGACCTGCTCCGTGTCCCGCTCCGATACGTGCCCGACAGCGACGAGATAGTGCGTTGGGTCCGGTCGAACGGCATCGTATTCTTCGAGCGTCACCACGATCGGTGCAAGGCAGTCGTCCTTGATGCACTCGCAGACGAGCCCCAGCAGCGGACGCCGTCGACCAGCCTGCAGCCCGAGAGAGCGGATTCGCTCGTTAGCTTGTCGAGCCACATTCACGCTCCCCAGGACCGCTTCGTCAGCCACACGCCATCTATCGG
>DATNOU010000053.1:0-2290 GCA_035601195.1 Gaiellaceae bacterium
CCTGCTCGCCGTCGGCTTCGGCCCCGGCTTCAACGGCCCCCCGCAGGTCGCCGTCCAGCTCCCGCGCGATGGGGATCGGACGGCCCTCGTCAGACTGAGCAATGCCCTCCATAACACGCCGGGCGTCGCATCGGTCGCGAAGCCTCAGGTGAATACCGCCGGCGACACGGCGGCGATCGCCGTCTACCCGACCACCTCACCGCAGAGCGAGCAGACGACCAGCCTCGTCAAGCACCTCCGGGACGACGTCCTGCCCCCGCTGACGAAGGCAACCGGGGCGAGCATGTACGTGGGCGGGGCGACCGCGATCCAGGTCGACTTCGCCCGCGTCCTCTCCGGCAAGCTGCCGCTCTTCATCGGCGTGGTCGTCCTGCTCTCGGCGCTGCTCCTGCTCGTCGTCTTCCGCTCGCTGCTGATCCCGCTGCAGGCGGCGCTGATGAACCTGCTCTCGATCGCCGCCGCGCTCGGCGTCGTCCAGGCGATCTTCCAGCGCGGCTGGCTCGGCGGCCTGCTCGGGATCCAGCCCGGGCCGATCGAGGCCTTCATCCCCGTGATGGTCTTCGCGATCGTCTTCGGGCTCTCGATGGACTACGAGGTCTTCCTCGTCTCCCGCATCCACGAGGAATGGCAACACCGCGGCGACGCGAGCGCCGCCGTGCGCGAGGGACTCGCCCGCACCGGCCGCGTCATCACCGCAGCCGCAGCCGTCATGGTCGCCGTCTTCGCCTCCTTCGCCATGGGCGACGACCGCGTGCTCAAGCTCTTCGGGATCGCGATGGCAACCGCCGTCTTCCTCGACGCGATCCTTATCCGCACCATCCTCCTGCCCGCCGTGCTCCAACTGTTCGGCCGCCGCACCTGGGCCTTCCCGGGCCGGCTCGACCGCCGGCTGCCGCGACTCGCGATCGAACCGACACCGGCCGCCCAGCCAGCACCCGCACTCGAAGAGGCCGCCTGATGACCACGCTCACCGCTCAGCACCAAGCTGATCGCCTGCCTCATTCAACCAACAACCCGCGGTAGAGGTGCCCTCGGGCGTGTCTCGTTCGTCTTGAACAAAGAACCCAACTCAAGAAGGAGCAGAGTGATGCACGCACACAGAAAGTTCGCAGTAGCAGGGGCGACCGGAAGGGTCGGCCGTCATGTCGTCGATGTCCTGGAGGAGAGGGGATACGACGTCGTCGCGATCTCCCGCTCCGGCGGCGTGGACGTGGTTACCGGCGAGGGGCTGACGGAGGCGCTGGCCGGGGTGGAGACCGTGATCGACGCGGCTACCGGCGCGTCGCCCGAGCAGCAGCCGGCCACCGAGTTCTTCACCGCGTCCGCGCGGAATCTGCAGCAGCTCGGCGAGCAGGCAGGCGTGGAGCGAATCGTCGTCGTCTCGATCATCGGCATCGACCGCTTCACCGCGGGCTACTACGCCGCAAAGCAGGCCCAGGAACAGGCGATGCTGGCGGGTCCGATCCCGGCCCGGATCTTGCGCGCGGCGCAGTTCCACGAGTTCGTGGCGGAACTCGTCGACTGGGGCAGACAGGACGGAGTCAGCTACGTGCCGAAGCTGCGCACGCAGCTGGTCGCCGCCCGCACCGTCGCCGAGGCGCTCGCCGACCTGGCCACCGGAGTCGAGTCGGACTCCGCACCGGGATCCAACGGGGCACCGATCCCGGAGATCGCCGGTCCGCGCGAGGAGAGCCTCGTCGAGATGGCGAGACTGCTCGTGGCCCGCCGCGGTGACCCGGTGCGGATCGAAGGCGTAACCGACCCGGCCGACCCGGACGGCGACCTTTACGAATCTGGTGCCCTGCTGCCGGGCCCGCGGGCCACCCTCGCTGGCCCGACCTTCGAGGAGTGGCTAACGGCTCCACCCGAAGCGGAGGCGGGGCCGAAGGGGATTCCGGCCACTACGTGACCACGCGCGAAACGTTCACCGGTTCGGACGGCGCCGCGCGGACGTACGCACGTTGTGAGGAGGGCAGGTGCCGGCCCTCCTCACTTCGTCATAGCCCCGCGCATCACTTCACTAGGCACTTGCCGCGGGTCGCACCGAGGCCGCACGAATGTAAAACGCGGCGACGCGCGACTAGATGCGAGGCCGTCCGAACCTACGGAAGTGGTCCGCCGCGCATCAGAGTTGCTCGTCTAGCTCCAAACTGCGCGTTTTGGTCCGATTGGGATGGAACAGTTATGGAACAGAGGGGGCGCAACGGGTGGCAAAGGTTCGGGCGGCCAGAAGCCCGAAAATGGCTTGAACTAACGGGAACCGTTGCCGTCGGCTGCCACCGGCTGCCGT
>DATNOU010000054.1:0-45527 GCA_035601195.1 Gaiellaceae bacterium
GACGTGCTCGTCCCCACCCAGGACCGTCGACGCACCAGGCCGCGCACGCTCTCACCCCGCCAAGGCGACGAAGCGCGCCGGATCGAGGCGATGCTCTCGAAACCGGAAGGGCAGGCGCTCTACCGCCGACGCCAACAGATCGTCGAACCGGTCTTCGCGCACACGAAATGCATTCGCCGAACCGATCGCTTCCTGCGCCGCGGCCTCGCCGCCTGCCAGGCCGAATGGCAGCTGATCGCAGCCACTCACAACCTGCTCAAACTCTGGCGCGCCGGGAACGCCTACGCGCAGGCGAAGACACCGAAACCACTGGCCGCCTGACGAGGTCGCCGGCCGTCCGGCGCTCCGCACTTCGGACCGAAGATCGCAGCCATCCGCATCGCCACCCCGGCAATAGAAAAGCCCCGCACCAAGGCTTTGTGCAACAGCCTCAGGTGCGAGGCTTTTCCGTTCTCACCTCTCAGCGCACCGAAAGGTTGCAGTCCGCAGTCGGCTAGGGACACCCCTGCGTTCCGCGCTGGAAAAGCAGGTTGATCGCGCCTTGGTGCATCGTGACCTGAGCGCCGCTCGGCGAGCGCCACTGCACGTTGAAGCGGTGCGTGTCGTCCGCCTCAAAGGGGCCTGTCCTGCCGACGAACGTGTACGCGAACGATTCAGTGCCATGGGGGACGAACCGGGAGGTCCTGGGCTTCATCGGCGCCTCCGGCACGTCGTCAATGATCGCGCGGAAGCGAACGGGTCCGCCCTCCACGTTGACGCTGAGCATCAGCGTGACCTGGTTGAGGGTGCATCGTGTAATCACGAGCCCGGGCACGTTCTTCCACGTTTTGCTCGAGGTCGAGACCGCTGTCGTCGTCCACCTCGCGCTTTGCCGCTCCGCCGCTCCATTGAACGTACCGGTCGCTGCGAGGACCGCGAATGGGGCTGCGACGGCTATCGCCCCAACCCCGACGAAGACGAGGAACCTGCGAACCGTGAACCTTGGATGCATATCGGCCTCCCTCCGTGTTTCCTCCTTTGTCCCAATTCACGGCGTTCGGGTCAAGATGTCGTTGAAGGCGCTTCGGGCCTTCCTCGTGAGCAGCCGCGCCAGGACAGCGCCGACCGTTTCGCGGGGTGAACGGCCGCATGAGGCGGCCCAACCTGGGCGGCCTAGCCATGACTTCGCGTCCATCGCCCTTGACGGTCGTCGAAAAAGGAAAGGAGGCGGTTGCGGCCTCCGCCTCCTTCGGTAACCAAGCGGCGTGGGCTGCGGCCCCACACGCCTTTCTCGGTAACTCTCAAGGTAGCGGCCCAGCCTGCCTCGGCATCCCCCGTTTCGGGGGTTCGTCAAGCGCCGTCGTGAACCAACGAACGGGGGATGGGTCAAGCGGGCAGGAAGCCGCCAGAGTGCGTCCTAGAGGCGCGGGCTCCGATGCGGCGGGAGCTCGTGCCTGCTCAGGGGGAGCCGGGGCTTTTGCGGCGGCTCCGCTCCCCGCTTGCGGCGACCGCGTGGAGATGCCTTGCAGCGAGCGCCGCCGGCGCCCCTCCGCAAGCCGTCCATGGTGGGCCGGATGTCTAGTTGGTCGTGCCGGTGCGAAGCTCAATCTGCTCGACGTGCAGGATGTCGCCCCAGTCGGGTTCGTTCCATAGCACTCTCGCCAGCTTCCGCTCGGCTTCCCAGCGCGTCGGGAAGAACTCGATCACGCGCTGGATCTCGTCGCTGACCACAGCGTAGAAGACCACGGCGTGGACTCTAGGTCCGCGAACGGCTCTCGTCTTCGGACCTTCGGGCCGTGTTCTCCCAGACGATCAGAAGGGGACAGAATCACACCGGTGGGCGCCGGAGCGTCGAGCGAGTCACAGGCTGAACGTCTGCCAGCCCACGTCAGGGCTTGCTTCCGAGCAGCCGCGCTATGACGGCACGCAGCAGATTGCGGGGGAGCGCTGGCCGTTGTCGAGAGCGGTTGCAGCTCGAGAACCTAGAAGAACGCTTCAATGGACCTCGCCACGTCGAGCCTGCGGTCCACGCGTGCGCGGTCGAAGCCCCTGCCGCCTGGTATGCGGTCTCGAATGCCGTCGCGAGCCCGTATCACATCGTCACCGGGCCCGCCGGCCAGAAAGTCGCGTCCATCGCCTCCGAAGAGGAGGTCGTTCCCAGAGTCGCCGTAGATGCTGTCGCGACCTGGACCCCCGTGGATCGTGTCGGCTCCGCCCCCGCCGTAGAGGTCGTCGCCGCTGCCGCCCCCGGTGAGTTGATCCGCACCTGGGCCGCCTTCACAAAAATCGCGGGTTGCACTGCCAAGGCAAACATCATCGCCTGCTTGTCCCTCGAAGACGTGGGCCCCTACACCCGCAGTGAACGTGTCGTTGCCGCGACCTCCACGCGCGTTGACGCCGCCACTGAAGGTGTCGCCGGCCGACCCCCCGAGAGCCTCGAAAACGCTGGAGGCGACATTGTCGCCTTCGCCCGCCTCGCCGTCGTCGGCGACCCCATCTCCGTCGACCGTGACGGGGTTGACTCGAGTGCTGTAATCGACGATGCCACCCTCCATCGAGTCGCCACCGGGTCCGCCATCCATGCGGAAGCGCCCTTCAACCCTAAGCATGTCGTCGCCGGGGCCGCCCAGCAGGACGTTTTCGCATGGGCCATCAAACACAAGCTCGCATCCCGCGCCAAGCTCGAGTTCATCGGCTCCGCTCTCTCCGTCAACCGTTATCTCGTCCGAGTACGTGCCCGCCACGGACGCAAAGTCGCCTTGGTCGCCCAAGAGGATGTCGATCGTCGGGGACTCGTCGTCGAAGTCGACGACGAACGCACAGAAGACCTCGCTTGAGCTCACCGACGAACAGCCCAACCCGGCCGTGATGGCTGCGCCTAGGTCGATTACTCGGTAGCCACCCGGGGCGAAGAGCAGATAAAGGTGGTTCGTCTCGCCACTCGTCGCTGTGAAGGTCAGGTGGGGCCCGCCGGGATCGGGATCCTCAATCTGCGCGGTTCCCGCCCTCGCCAACGACGGCACGACGAGCGCAATTAGGCAGGCGGCCATCAAGAGCCCGAGGGCGGTCGAAAATCGACGTGGTGCCTGCAACTGGAACCCCTGACGGCGCGAGACCCCAATATCTCTCTTTCCTACAGGCAAGTCAAGATCCGCACAAGCCATCGCGGACAGCCCTCTTTCGTCTTTTACCTGGGTCGCGGCCCGAAGGATGCCCCGGGTCCTGCCCAGGGGCATCCGGACGATCGGCCCGGGCGGCAAGGGCCTTCGACGTACCACACAGGGTTACGACTTCTCGCCTTCCTGGTCGCCCAGCAGTCGGCGGATCGTCTTCACCCAGGGGATTTCCCCTCTACACCGCGAGCCGCCACGGTGGGCCGGTCACGCGCGCCGCCCGGGGCTCAATAAGCGGCGCCCGATTGGTCCCATCGTCGACGCCTCCAGTGCCAATGACGCCGTCTCCGCCGGTGAGGGCAATGATCGGGTGTACGGCGGGCGGGGGAGGGACGTGCTCGCCGGCGGGGCCGGAAGCGACCGGCTGGTCGGCGGCCTGCGAAGGGATTTCCTGAGCGCGCAAGACGGAATTCCGGGAAACGACGTGCTCCTCGGTGGCGCAGACGACGACGTCTGCATAGCGGATCCCGGCGACATCGCGATCGGCTGCTAGGAAGCTCCAAATCATGTACAAGTGAGTGGGGCGTCTAGATCTCTACCTCCGGCGCAAGGACCACAGCTCTCCATGCTCGCGAACATGACTTCGGTGAAGACGGACCGCACGGACCTCGACCAGGGCGCGCAGATGGCCGCGGACGCCCTCGTGCCGTGGGTGCGCCAGTTCGACGGCTACCGAGGGATGATCGTGCTCAGCGACGGCGTGAACGGCAGGGCCCGGTTCGTGACCTTCTGGGAAGACCAGGACGCCCTTGAACGCAGCGAGCACGGCCGGAAACAGGTACGAGAACAGATGGCCAAGACGGCAGGCGTCGAGATCGACGACGTCCAAGCCTACACCGTGCTCCTCGTCGACGGCTTCGAATAACCGCATGAAGACAGCAGCCGGCCCGGATATCACGCTCGAGGAGCTCCAACTCGCGGCGCGAAACCACGGCTTGCCGCTCGAGGCGCTTCGCCACGACATCACACCGCTCGGCCTCCATTACCTCCTCACCCACTTCGACATCCCGCACGTCGACGAGCGGACCTGGAAGCTCGAGGTGGGCGGGCGGGTCGACCGCCCGGTGACGCTGACGCTCGACCAGTTGAAGGAGCGGCCCGCGCGGACTCTCACCGTGACGCTGGAATGCGCCGGCAACGGGCGCGCGCTCCTCGCCCGGCGGGCGCTGAGCCAGCCCTGGCTGCAGGAAGCGGTGGGCACCGCCGAGTGGACCGGGACTCCGCTCGCGCCCATCCTGAACGAGGCGGGGCTGGCGGAGGAAACCGCCGAAATCGTCTTCACCGGCCTCGACCGGGGCATCCAAGGCGAGGTCGAGCATGTCTACGAGCGAAGCCTGGCGGTCGCGGAGGCGCTTCGTGACGAAGTCCTACTGGCGTATGCGATCAACGGGCAGCCTCTGCCGCCACAGCACGGCGCTCCGCTCCGCCTGATCGTGCCGGGTTGGTACGGGATGACCCACGTGAAGTGGCTCCAGGCGATCACGGCCGTCGACGAGCAGTTCCGCGGCTGGCAGCAGGACGTTGCGTATCACGTGCGCGAATCGGAGGAGGAGCAGGGCCGCCCGGTCACGAGGATCCTTCCCCGTGCGCTGATGATCCCGCCCGGCTTTCCGGACTTCCTCTCCAGGACGCGATTCATCGAGGCCGGGCCCTGCACGCTCGAAGGCCGGGCATGGTCCGGCTGGGCCGCGATCGAACGCGTCGAAGTGAGCAGCGACGGCGGCCGGAGCTGGGCAGAGGCGGAGCTCCGCGCGCCGGTGGGCGAGTTCGCGTGGTGCGGCTGGAGCTACGAGTGGGAGGCGGAGCCCGGCGACTACGAGCTCTGGTGCCGTGCGTCAGACGCGGCCGGCCACGAGCAGCCGACCGTCGCCGAGTGGAACTACGACGGGTTCTGCAACAACGGCGTCCAGCGAGTCCGCGTCGTGGTCAGAGAAACATGACCCACCTGGAGCAGCCGCACTCCTTGTGCACGCGGGCGTGCTTGCGGCAGACCCAGTAGTTCCACCAGATCCACTTGAGGTGCGTGACCTCGACGAGGATCAGCGCGACGATCGCAAAGAAGAGGAACTCGCGGCTCACCCTGAAAACGTCGCAGCGAAACCGCCGAGGCGCAATAGGCCGTTCGGCCTAAACCGTCTGGCCGCCCAGTAGGACCGGCCTGCGGCCGGCGGCGAGCTGGGTAAGCGCACCCAAGAGGGCTGCGAGAACGAGAGCCGCGAATGCGACTCGCAGGAAGAATCGTGGACTCACGGCCTCTAGACGGCGATCGAGCCTCTTCTCTTCCCTCTTTTCCGAACCGGGTGACGTGGGTTTATGGGTCGAACCCGCCGGAAAAAAGCAGTCGGCCACGAAAGGAGGGAGGCGCATGTACATCGGACTTGGCACCGTTCTCCTGATCGTTCTGATCATCATTCTGCTGATCTGGGCCTTCTAGGCGGAAAAGGCCGGCTGTGCTTTCCACAGCCGGCCTTTGACCTGTGCAAGCTGTGGAATTCACGAGCGCTCTTCCCGCAAATTGCGGGGAGGGCGTTTCCATTCGTTTGGGCGATGCTCTAGCGTCGGTGACGGCGGCGGGGAGCCGCCTCTCCCGGTCGTGGGGCCGCAGCCCACTCTCCCCTAGGACGAAGCCGGGGCCGCCCAGCCCCGGCTTCCCCCTCTTAGAAGCAGTCTCTTAGAGCGAGCGCGGCCGAAAGGTGTCCCTGTCGGGCCCGGTCGGGGGCTCGACGAGGGTAGGGCGGATCGGGAGTCCGCCCTGTAGCTGGGCGACGTAGACCTGGAGCTCGCGCTCCTTCCGCGCGAGTCGCTGCTCGAGCTCGCCGAGCTCTCGCTCCTGGCGCTCGAGCTCTTCCTGGCGAACCTGGATGTCGACGGCGACCCGCACCTCGCGGGCCTCGAGCTCTTGCTCGCGGCGGCCGAGCTCTTCGAGGCGGTCCTGGGCGAGTTGTTCGGTGTCCGCAACCCGCTTCTCACGGTGCTCGAGCCAGCGCGTCTGCTGGGCGAGAGTCTCGGCGCTCGCGTAGTTGCCCTCGGCCTCGGCCAGCTCGCGCTCCCGTTCGGCCAAGAGCTTCTGCTCGGAGCGCAGCCGGTCCCGCCGGTAGGCGGCCAAGCGCTCGCGCTCGGTCAGTTCCGCTTCCGTCTCGACGATATTCGTGGCGCGCTCGCGGAGCTCGCCGGCCTTCTCGGCGAGCCGGAGAGTGCGCTCCTCGAGCGCAACGAGGGTGCGGCGGAGGGCCTCGTCCAGCCGCTCCTGCACCGGCCTGAGCTCGACGACACGGCGCTCGCGCTCGCGGAGGTCCGCCTCGGCCGCCTCGAGCTGCTCGAGCTCGGTCGTGATCTCGTTGGCGCGGAAGTTCAGCTCGGCGCCGCGGTCGTCTAGCTCGGCGGCACTGCGCTCGAGATAACGCTCAAGGGAATGACGAAGCCCCTCATTTAGCCCCATGCCCTCTCTATCGGAAGGCCCGACACGCTCGAAATACCCCCTTCGGAGGGAGAGCAGAAGTCGTTGGTCTGTTCAATTGAATCGCACTAGCGGCTTGACGTCGCAGGCCCGAGCCGCGCTCAATAGCGCTGCATGGACGACTTCCTGCCGATCGCCGACCACGGGATCATCGGAGATCTCCACACGGTGGCGCTTGTGGGCGCAGACGGGACGATCGACTGGTACTGCTGCCCCGCCTTCGACTCGCCCAGCGTCTTCGCGGCGATCCTCGACCGGAAGAAAGGAGGGTATTACCGGATCTCTCCGCTCGAGGAGGATTGGACGTCGAAGCAGCTCTACTTCCCGGACACGAATGTCCTCATCACGCGTTTCCTCACGCCCGGCGGCGTGGGGGAGCTGCAGGGGTTCATGCCCATCGCGCGTACGGGGGCGGAGCGTCACCGCCACCAGCTGATCAGGCGCGTCGTGGGTGTCCGCGGAGCGATTCGCTTCCGCGTCGACCTGCAGCCCCGGTTCAACTATGGCCGCGACTCGCACGAGACGCACGAGTACGAGCATGGCGTCGTCTTCGAGTCGGAGACCCTTTGCCTCGCGCTCCAGGCCACCCGGCCGATCGCCTGCGACGAGCACGGTGTGCACAGCGAGTTCGATCTGCGGGCCGGCGAGAGCGTCACGTTCGTCCTGGAGCAGGTTGCACGCGACTATGTCCCGCGCGAGTACTCCGAAGAGGAGACTCGCGAAGCATACGAGCGGACGATCGATTACTGGCGACGCTGGCTGGCCCAGTCCCGCTACCGCGGGCGCTGGCGCGAGATGGTGCATCGGTCGGCTCTGACGCTGAAGCTGCTCACCTACGAGCCGACGGGAGCCATTGTCGCCGCTCCGACGACGAGCCTCCCGGAGAAGGTCGGGGGGGAGCGCAACTGGGACTACCGCTACACGTGGATTCGGGACGCCGCCTTCTCGCTTTACGGGCTCCTTCGGCTCGGGTTCACGGAGGAAGCCGGGGCCTTTATGCACTGGCTGACGGACCGGTTCAGGGAGGGGGTGGACAGGTCCGGCGATCCGCTCCAGACGATGTACAGCATCCACGGAGATCGCGAGCTCCCCGAGCAGACGCTCGACCATCTCGAGGGCTATCGGGGGTCAGCGCCCGTCCGGATCGGGAATGGGGCCGCCGAGCAGCTCCAGCTCGACATCTACGGCGAGCTGATCGACTCCGTCTACCTCTACAACAAGTACGGCACGCCGATCTACCACGAGGCCTGGGAGGACCTCTCGCGCGTGGTGAACTGGGTCGGGGAGAACTGGGACCAGCCGGACGAGGGGATCTGGGAGACACGCGGAGGGCGCAAGGACTTCACGCTCTCCCGGCTCATGTGCTGGGTTGCGATCGAGCGTGCAATCCGGATGGCGCGCCAGCGCGGTCTTCCGGCTGACCTGGTGCGCTGGATGCGCCATCGGGACGAGATCTACGAGCAGATCATGGAGCGGGGCTGGAGCGAGCAACGGAAGACATTCGTGCAGCACTACGGCTCCGACGTCCTCGACGCCTCGCTGCTCCTCATGCCGCTCGTGAAGTTCATCGCCCCGACCGATCCGCGCTGGCTCTCCACGCTGGATGCCATCACGGAGGAGCTCGTGTCGGACACGCTCGTCCAGCGGTACCACGCCCACGCCGCGCCCGACGGCCTCCTCGGGGACGAGGGCACGTTCTCGATCTGCTCCTTCTGGTACGTGGAGGCGTTGACCCGCGCCGGGCGGGTGGACGAGGCTCGTCTCGCCTTCGAGAAGATGCTGACCTACGCGAACCACCTCGGCCTCTACTCGGAGGAGATCGGGCCGACGGGCGAGCTCCTAGGCAACTTCCCGCAGGCTTTCACTCATCTCGCCCTGATCAGCGCCGCCTTCAACCTCGATCGCGAGCTGGGATAGCTTTTCCGTGGTGACAGGAGCGAAGATCACGCTGAAAGAGGCCCAGGCGATCGCCTACCTCCTGGAACACGGCCGCTGGCCTGATCCGGCGACAGCGGATTTCATGGAGGAGCGAACGAGCCAGGTGGCCCTCGACTACCTCCTCGTCGCACGCCTGCGCGGCTCGATCACGGCCGCCGAGGAGCACCAATGAGCCGCCGTATCTGTGTGCTCGGAGCCGGCAAGGCCGGCGAAGCTCTCGTCGCCGGGCTTCTTTCCTCCGGCTGGGCCAAACCCGCAGACATCGTGGCGACCGCCCGCCACGAGGAGCGCATCGACGAGCTCTCCAAGCGCTACGGGATCGAGGGGACGCTGGACAACGTCGCAGCGGTCAAGGGAGCCCAGGTCGTCGTGATCGCCGTGAAGCCGCAGGACATCGAAGCGTTGCTGGGCGACGTGGGTGGTGTCCTCGAGGCTTCCCAGACCGTCCTTTCGATCGCCGCCGCGATTCCGACGGAGCTGATCGAGCGCCACGTGGGCGACGGCGTTCCGGTTGTGCGCGCGATGCCCAACGCTCCGGTGACGGTTCACGAGGGCATGGCGGGAGTGACCGGAGGCGCGCACGCCACCGAGGAGCACGTGGCGCTGGCAGAAGAGGTGCTCGGTTCCGTCGGACGCTCCGTCAGAGTCGACGAGGCCTATATGGACGCGGTCACGGCGGTGTCCGGCTCGGGGCCGGCGTACTTCGCCCTCCTCGCCGAGTCGATGATCGAGGCGGGCATCTTGCTTGGCCTCTCGCGGGAGGTATCGACCGATCTCGTCGTCCAAACCATGCTCGGGACCGCCAAGCTCCTGCGCGACGAGAAGATGCATCCGGTCGAACTGCGCGAGATGGTCACGTCGCCGGGCGGCACGACGATCTCGGCTATCCGGGAGCTCGAGCAGGCAGGCGTCCGCGCGGCCTTCCTGAACGCGATCCAGGCGGCGATGAAGCGCTCGCGGGAGCTAGCGGAGGGCGGGTAGAGGATCGACGGCCGCGCCGCGGACCCGCACCTCGAAATGCAGGTGAGGTCCGAAGGCGTGTCCCGTGGCCCCGACCCGACCGAGGCGTGCACCGGCGGCGATTCGCTGGCCGCGGTGCACCAGGACGGCGGACAGGTGGGCGTACATCGTCCGCACGCCGTCTCCATGCCACAGCGTGACGAGGTAGCCGTAACCCCCTGAGTCCCATCCGGCCTGAACGACGCGGCCCGACGCCGCCGCGCGTACGTTGGCTCCGGACGGCGCGGTGAAGTCGATTCCGGTGTGGAAACGGTTGTCGCGTGGGCCGAAGCGGTCGCCGAGCGGAGCTCGGACGGGCCTCCGGAGGGAAATGGGAGAACGAGCCGGCGGCGTCCGTAGAGCGGCATAGGTGGCGGGCCCCGCGACGCCGTCCGCACCAAGGTTGGCGAAGCGCTGGAAGCGGCGGAGGGCCGCGTCCGTGTGCGGGCCGAAACCGCCGTCGAACGTCCCCGACGGGAAGCCGTGCGTCGCAAGGGCGAACTGGAGGGCTGCGACGTCCCAGCCGCTCTTGCCCATGTTGAGGAGGCGGGCGCCGAACCGGTGGCGTGCGTAACGCCCCAGCGCCGCCCGGGTTTGCGGGCCCGCTACGCCGTCCACGGCGATGCGCGCACGTCGCTGAAGGCGCCGGACGGCGGTGGTCGTCGAGCGGCCGGCGAGTCCGTCGATGGTTCCGACGTACAGTCCGCGCGCCCGGAGCGCCACCTGGAGCCCTGCGACGTTCGGCTTGCCCACGGCTGCGGCCGCCGGCGCGGCGAGGGCGAGGAAGAGGACGAATGCGGCTGCGAGCGCTCTTGGAGACATAACCCCGGTCGCGGGACCCATCGGCCGCTGGAGGGTAACCCTTTAGAGGGAGGCGAAGACTTCGGCTCCGCAGCCGAAGACGAGCGCGGCCCGGACTTCGCCGTCGTTCACTCCGGCCAGCGCGGGGTGGCCGAGGTCGACTTCGATCGACGGCCACTCCTCGAGCCCCAGCGCGGCCGCGCCCTCCGCGGAGCCGATCCCCAGGAGCTCCTCGGGGGGGATCACGTTGCGGCGCAAGGCCTGGCGACGCGCCGTTCCCTCCAGCTCCCGTAGCTCTTCGAGCGGATCGATGCGGACGTTCGAGTCCGAACCGATGCAGAGCCGAATCCCCCGTGAGTGCAGGCGCTCGACCGGGACGAACCCGTCGCCGAGGTTGGCCTCGGTCGTTGGGCAGACACAGACGCGCGCTCCGGCGTCCGCGAGGAGATCGAGCTCATGGTCGTCGGCATGGGTCGCGTGCACGATCGTGGTCCGAGGCCCGAGACAGCCCGCGCGCGCGAGAAGCTCGACCGGGCGGACCCCGTGCTCCGCGAGACACTCCTCGATCTCGCGCGGCTGCTCGTCGGCGTGCACATGGAGGACGAGGCTCTCGCGCTCGGCGAAGCGGCCGATCTCCTCCAGCCAGTCGGGCGGACAGGCGCGCACGGAGTGGGGTGCAAGCCCGACCCGGATGCCTGCGGCGGCGAGCTCCTCGACCTGTTGGAAGTACTCGGAGACCGAGTGCTGGCGGAAGCGGTCGATTCCACCGCGCGCATAGGCGGAGTAGAGGAGGACGAGCTCGACGGCGGCTGCTCGGGCGGCCTCCTCTGTCGCCTTGGCCTCCTCGAGGCCCACGTAGTGGAACTCACCGACGGCCGTGTAGCCCGCGGCGCGCATCTCGCGGTACACAGTCTCATAGTCCCTTCGAACCATGTCCGGGGTCAGACCCCGGGCATGTCCCAACATGACGTCGCGCCAGGCCCAGAAGTCGTCGCCCTCGGCTCGACCCCGCATGGCACGCTGGAACGCGTGGCTGTGCGCATTGACGAACCCGGGGAGCGAGAGCCTGTCGGGCACCGGCGCGAGGCTACCATTGGGCCCACTCGTGGTGACCAGAGCCGTTCCCGCGCCGCTCGCGCAGCTTCCGAACGCCCTCACCGTCGTCCGGCTGGGGCTGATTCCTGTCTTCGTCGCCCTCGCCATCGCCGCGGGAGGGGCATCGAGCTGGCCCGCCGGAGCCGTTTTCGGGGCCGCCGGGATCACCGATCAGATCGACGGGTGGCTGGCGCGGCGGTGGCGGGTGGAGTCGGAGTTCGGGCGTTTCGCCGATCCTTTGGCGGACCGGCTGATGATCGACGCCGCCGTCATCCTCCTCTGGTTCTACGACCGCTTGCCCTGGGCGGCTCTCGCAATCATCCTCGTCCGCGACGGCGTGTTGTTCCTGGGCACGCCTGCCGTCTTGCGCCGCGGCTACGAGTTCTCGGTCAGCTTCCTCGGGAAGGCCGCCACCTGGGTGCTCTACGCGTCGATTTCGTTCATCCTCGTCACGGATGCCGGCACCGATTGGCCCGTGGCGCTCTTCTGGGCCGGGGTTGTCTTGGCGATCGTCGCGGGAATTCTCTATGCCTTGCGGGCCTGGAGGACGACGCGATGAAAGCGGTAGTCATGGCCGGCGGCGAGGGAACGCGCCTGCGCCCGCTGACCTCGAACCAGCCCAAGCCGATGGTTCCGATCGTGGGCAAGCCCTGCATGGAGCACATCGTGGAGCTGCTGCGCGCCCACGGTTTCGAAGACATCGTGGTGACACTCGCCTTCATGCCGCAGGCCATCCGCGGCTATTTCGGAGCGGGGGAGACGCACGGGGTCTCTATCCGCTACTCCGTGGAGGAATCGCCCGCGGGCACGGCCGGCTCGGTCAAGCTCGCCGAGCGCGCGCTCGAGGAGCCCTTTCTCGTCATCTCCGGTGACGCGCTCTGCGACATCGACCTGGGCGAGCTCGTGCGCTTCCACCAGGAGAAGGAAGCCGTGGTCACGATCGGCCTGAAGCACGTCGACAACCCGCTCGAGTTCGGGATCGTGGTCACGGATGCCGACGGCCGGGTCGAGCGCTTCCTCGAGAAGCCTTCGTGGGGCCAGGTCTTCACCGACACGATCAACACGGGGATCTACGTCCTCGACCCCGAGGTGCTGCGTCACATCCCGAACGACAGGCCCTTCGACTTCTCCAAGGAGCTCTTCCCGCTCCTCCTGGAGATGGGGAGGCCGATCTACGGCTACGTCGCGGAAGGCTATTGGCAGGACATCGGCAACCTGGATCAGTACCGGCAGGCGAACTTCGACGCTCTCGACGAGCGGGTGCGCCTGGACATCCAGGGGATTCGTCTCCGCGGCAACATCTGGGTCGGGGAGGGCGTCGAGCTCGCGGATCTCGAATCGGTCGAGGGTCCGGCCTTTGTCGGCAACTACTGCCGGATCGGCCCACGAGCTTCGGTCGGGCCTTATTCCGTCCTTTCGACGAGCGTCACGCTGCGCGACCACGCGCGGACGGTCCGGTCGGTAATCGACAGCGCCACGTATGTCGGGAGGAGCGCGCTCATCGAAGGCGCGATTGTCGGCAAGTCCTGCGACATTCGTCCGCACGCCCGCCTGCACGAAGGCGTCGCCGTCGGAGACTCGTGCACGATCGGGGAGCAGAGCGTTGTCCTGCCCGGCGTCCGCATCTATCCCTTCAAGGAGGTCGAGTCCGGCGCCGTGGTCGACCGGCACCTGATCTGGGAGTCGCGGATGCCGTCCCGCCTCTTTGGGCGGGACGCGATCGCCGGTCTGATCAACGTCGACCTCACTCCCGAGACGGCGCTGCGCATCGGCATCGCGCTCGGCACCGCCCTCAAGCGCGGAGAGCGCGTCGTGACGAGCAGGGCCGCGCCGCCGGCGTGCCGCCTCATCAAGCGGGCAGCGCTCTCCGGCGTGATCTCCACGGGAGTCCACGTCGCCGATCTCCACGTCATGGCCCCGGCGGTCAACAGGCACTTCCTCAAGAACGAGGGGATGGGCGCCGGCGTGCACGTGCGCCCGAGCGCGCAGGACCCCGAGGTGATGGAGATCCAGTTCTTCGAGGCGCCGGGGACGCAAGCGTCGCCCGCGTTCATCCAGGAGATCGAGAAGCACTTCCAGCGGCAGGAGTTCCGCCGGGCGGCGTACGACGAAGTGGGAACGATCACATCGCCTGCGCGTGCGGCCGAGGGGTACGTGGCCGACCTGATCCGTACCGTCGACGTCGACACCATCAGGGCTCGCGGCTTCCGAGTGGTCGTCGAGTATTCGCACTCGGCCGTCTCCCTCGTCCTGCCACTGGTGCTGGGCGCACTCGGTGTGGAGGCGATCGCGGCCCATCCATACGCGGGCGAGTACTCGCCGCGAGTCACGCTAGGGGAAGCGCTCGGACAGACCAAGCGGCTCGTCGCCGCGGCGGGCGCCGATCTCGGCGTCGTGCTCGACGAGAGCGGCGAGCGCCTCTACCTGGTCGACGAGCACGCACACGAGGTGCCGGTCGAGCAGGAGCTGCTCCTCTTCCTCAGCCTCCTGGCGATGGACGGAAAGGCGGGAGCGCTTGCTCTCCCGACGACGGTCACGAGCCTCGCGGAGCCGCTCGTGAAGGGCAGCTCGCTCGAGGTCCGGCGGACACCGGCTTCGCTCTCTGCGCTCACCCGTGCCGCCGCCGGCGACAACGTCGTCTTTGCCGGTTCTATCGGAGGCGGTTTCGTCTTCCCCGACTTCCTGCCCGCTTACGACGGCGTCGCCAGCCTCTGCAAGCTGCTCGAGCTGCTCGCCCCCCTCGACAAACCCCTGTCGGAACTCGTGGGGAGCCTCCCGGTGTCGACCGTCGTCCACCGCGAGGTGCGCTGTCCGTGGGCTCGCAAGGGGACGGTAATGCGGGTCCTGACCGAGCGGATGAAAGGCAAAAAGGTGGACACGCTGGACGGGATCAAGGTGTTCGAGAAGCGCGGTTGGGCGCAGGTGCTTCCCGATCCGGACGAGCCTCTCGTGCACGTTTACGCGGAGGGGAAGACACCGGCGGATGGGGAGAGTCTCGAGGCCGAGTTTCTCGCGCTCGTCGAGGAGGTCGTGGGGGCCGACGACGACGGAGCGACGGGCGAATAGCTCTAACCCTCAAGCCCAGGTTGAAGGATCGGCCGCGGCTTGACATACTTGTAGAGCCGTGGAAGCGCTTCCCGATCTCGACTCGCTCTCCGACCAGGAGCTTCGCGACCTCATCCATCGTCTGATGGAGGACGAGTTGAAGGTTTCCTACGAGCGGCGGATCTTGCACGGCAAGATCGACATACTCCGGGCCGAGCTGCAGTCGCGTCTGAAGCAGGAGGTGGGCGAGGGCAAGAGTCCGTTGCACGAAGTGGACGTCGACAAGCTCGCCGAGATCCTTGCCTCGAAGGCGCTTCCGCCGGCCGACTGAGCCGCCGGAGATGAGTTACGTCCACTGTCCCGAGTGCGGTTTCCAATGAGGGGGGACACCCCCCTCATCCACCCCCCGACGGTATGAGTTACGTCCACTGTCCCGAGTGCGGTTTCCAGAATCCGGAAGCGGCCAACTATTGCTCCAAGTGCGGGGCGCTGCTGATCCACGATGAGCCGGGCGCGCACACGACGATGACCTTCACGCCTGAGGAGCTCTCCGAGGACGACTCGGTCTCGCTGGCCGACCTTCGCATCGAGGGTCCTGCGCTCGTCGTGCGCGCGGGCGGCGGCAGGGCGGGGGAGACGTTCGGGCTCGAGGGTGACCGCGTGGGCGTCGGGCGAGGGCCGGAGAACGAGGTCTTCCTGGACGACGTCACTGTCTCGCGTCGCCATGCGGTGCTCGTGAAGCGCGATGACGGCTATTACGTCGACGACGAGGAGAGCCTGAACGGCACCTACGTCAACCGGCGCCGCGTCGAGAGCGCCAAGCTCGAGGACGGGGACGAACTGCAAATCGGCAAGTATCGGCTGACCTTCCTTACGGGGTAGAGAGATGGCGACGATCACGTCGGATGTCGAGCGCGAGGAAAACGAGAGCGACTCGCGGCCGCTGACGATCGGAGCGGTCTGCCGGCGGCTCCAGGCCGAGTTCCCCGACATCTCCATCTCCAAGATCCGCTACCTCGAGGATCAAGGCCTGATGACGCCCAGGCGGACGCAAGGCGGGTACCGCCTGTTTACCGATGACGACGTCGACCGCCTGGAGATGATCCTGCGCCTGCAGCGCGACGAGTTCCTCCCGCTGCGCGTCATCCGGCAGGAGCTGGCCTCGCCGCTTCGCTCTTCCGACCGTAAGCGTCCCGCCAGAGGCGGGCTGCGTGCGGACGAGGAGGAGATCGACTTCGAGACGCTCTGCTCGCGTTCGAGCGCAAGCCGCGAGTTCGCCCGGGAGCTCGAGGATTTCGGGCTCCTCCAACCTCGGGTCGAGGACGGGACACGTTTCTATCCCGAACGAGACATCGACGTCGTCGCCGCTTGCCTCCGCCTCGCCCGTTACGGCGTCGAGGCGCGCAATCTCAGGAGCTTTCGAGCAGGCGCGGACCGCGAGGCCGGGCTGCTCGAGCAGATCGTCGCTCCCGCCCTGCGCTCGCGGAACCCGGAGCGACGGCAGGGTGGGCTCGAAGATCTCGAGGCGCTCGCGTCGCTCTCGCAGGAGCTCTCGCAGCTCCTCTTCTGGCGCGCGCTTCGCTCGCTCGTGCCCCGCTAGGCTCCTGCGGTGGACCTGGCCTCCAAGATCCGGGATATCCCGGACTTCCCGAAGCGCGGCATCGTCTTCAAGGACATCATGCCGCTGCTCGCCGATCCCGACGGGCTGCACGAGACGGTGGAGAAGCTCGCGGAGTTCGCCGAGCCGCGCAAGCCCGATCTGATCCTCGGGGCCGAGGCCAGAGGGTTCATCCTCGGGGCGGCGCTCGCCTACCGTCTCCACTGTGGCTTCATCGCGGCCCGCAAGCCTGGCAAGCTCCCCTGGAGGACCGTGAGCGTCAAGTACGCGCTCGAGTACGGCTTCGACGCACTGGAGCTCCACGCCGACGCGATCACGCCGGGGAAGCGAGTCCTCATCCACGACGACCTGCTCGCGACTGGCGGAACGGCGAGAGCGAAGGTGGATCTCGTCGAGCAGCTCGGTGGCGAGGTTGTCGGACTGGCCTTCGTGATCGAGCTCGAGTTTCTGAACGGACGCGAGCGCCTCGAGGGCTACGACGTCTTCTCGCTCATCAAGTACTAACGGTGAAACGCAGAGGTGGGATTGCGTTTGCCGTCCGGCGTGCCGATAGATAATCGACGCATGTACGACGGGCTGACCGCGCGGTACACGTTTCCGTGCCCCCGGCGGGGAGAGGTACAGCTGCCGCTGTCGGAGTTCCGCGTTCTTGAGCGCCTTCCGGGAGCGACCCATCCCGCCGTGTACAAGGTCACCTTCGCTTGCTCGTGCGGAGACGACCACGAAGGACTCGTGACCCACGACGAGCTCGACTGGGCTCCGATCGCCGGCCCCGAGACGCCGTTCCTGAACCTGATGACCGCCCAGTTCGAGGCCTCCGCCGAGGAGCTGCTCGACCTGGCCGCGACCCGCATCCGCACAGGGGACTGGCCTTGGAGCTTCTTCTGCTATCCCGAGGAGCGCCCACGACCCGTATTCCCATCCGCCTTCAGGCTGCTGTCCGCGGGTGACGACCAGCTCGGTATCGCCGTGGAATGCCCAGCCTGCTCGCGCACGTCCGTCAACCTCGTCACGCGGCCGCATGTGGACGTCCCGTTTTACAACGACCGCGAGGTGGGCGTCGTCGAGCATCTGTTCGTCGCCGATTGCGAGCACACGGTCGAGACCTTCCGCGCGGAGCTCTATTCCGCCGGTTTCGACGCCTCGCGGCGCCGTCTCGCCGCTTAAAAAAGCGAGGTTTCTGCGTTACAGGCTGTCCCATAACGGGAAATTCCCACCTGGACGTGCACACAACCGAACGAGGTGACGAAAGTGGGCATCTTCCGCAGACACGAACGCGGCGACGTCGTCGCTCACGACGACGGCGACGACGTCGTGACGCGTGACGAGCCGGTCGCCCGCGACCGCGTGGTCGCCGACCGGCGGGGCGACTGGGGCGGTCCGCCGCTCGTTCGCGCCATCTTCACGCTCCTCGGCGTCGCCGCGGCGGGGCTCCTGATCTGGCTGGCGAGCTATTTCGATCTCACCAGCACGAGCGAGTTCTGGGCTGCGATGGGACTCATCGCCGCGGCCGGTCTCGCACTGGGGCTCTCGCAGCTCTTCGGCGGCTGGACGAAGTGGGGGATCCCGATCGTCAGCCCAGGGGTCTTCCTGCTCGCATTCATTCCGGCGGCCATCGTCGTCGGCTGGGTCTTGCTCGCCACGCAGCCGGAAGGCGGCTGGCAGCACGATCGTCTTGCCGGCTGGTCGAGCGACATCGGGATCACGGGCCTGGTGAACGACCTCGGTACCTTCCCGGCCGCTCTGGCGATGGGTCTCGGAATCGTGTTCGCGTTCTCCTTCGATACGACCGGCCCGCGCCGGCGTGAGGTGATCGACCGAGAGCGCGAGATCGTTCCCGACGAGGACGTACACGAATATGACCGCGACGTCACGACCACGACGCCGGTGGGTGAGCGCACGACCGGCCGCGCCCGTGAGACGGTCCCGGCAGCCCACGGCTCCGGCGACCGGGTCGAGATTCGCGATCCAAACCGGCGCGAGACGACCTAGGTCCGTCTCGAGCGAATCGTCCGAGAGGGGCGCCCGCAGGCGCCCCTCTCTCTTGTTCTTCACTCGCGCCAGGGATCCACTTCGGTGGCCTGGGAGTCGATGAGAAGGGCATGGCCGCCGTAGGCCACAGCCGCCCCGGGGACAACCGTGGAGCCCCGCGCCTTCTCGAACATTGCGCCGCCTACGAGCGCATGCTCGGAGCAGAAGGACGTAGCGCCCGCGCGCGGCTCGACACCCTGCTTGGGGGCGAGTTCGCGAGCCTCCTCTGCCGCGCTCTGATCACCGCGCCACGGCCGGCGTCGATCCTGAGCTTCTAGTCGCCTAGCGCCGGAGAGTGTCGGCGCCGAAGAGGCGCACGTAGAAGAAGATCAGCGTCCCAGCGACGAGGGCGAACAAGAACGCCGTCCCGCTGGAGACACCGATGGCGAGCAGGCCGACCCAGATGTACGCGCCGAGGCAGATGCCCCAGACGAGGGATGTGAAACCGGGACTGAAGGCTGGAGGGCGCGGGGGGAAGGCCACGCGACCAATCTATCCAGGACCAAAAAAATTCGCCGAGCGGGTGGCGCTTTCGTCCGCTTCCCCGGCCGGCTTTTCCCTTGCAGGTACAACCGCCCGGTGAAGCTTCAACCTACTCGCGCTCCCTGCTCGGCGCAATTGGCACCTTAGGACGTGCGCGAAACGGTTGCAAGAGGCCGTTCAACTTAATCTACGCAATTTGCGAATAGTTCAGTTTTCCACAGTTTCCACACCGCCCGGAGCGACGTGTGGGACCGGCTGTCGAACGCGGCACGGAGTCTAGGGACCCGCGAGGGCGGCACGAGTGTAGACGCCGTCGGCGTTCCAGAGGAGGAAACCTTCGGCCCCGGCGTCGCGGGTGGCCTGGATCTGGTCGCGGACGTCGGCGAGGGTGTACGTGCGGCCCAACGAGAAGTCCTGGAGCCAGGGTACGAGGCGGGTCCCGCTGCCGCGGAGAGCGACGTCGAAGTCCCTCAGCGCGAGCGCGACCGTGCGGCCGGGCTGCGCATTGGGATTGTCGATGTTGTATTCGCCAGGCCCGAAGTGGGAGGGATAGACCATTGGATAGATCGCGTCGAGATAGCGCGCGATGCGGTCGGGCCGCTGGCCGATCTTCATGTTGCGCGTCGCGGAGAGCCCGAAGACGTCGGCCGACACGCGGACTCCGAGAGGCTTCAAGCGGCTCGACGCGTACTTCAAGAAGTCCGCGATCGTCCTCGCCTTGGATTTATGACCAGCGCCGGCGAACACGACGTTCGAGAGGTCTCCGTCCGTCGGAAAGCGCACGTAGTCGAACTGGATCTCGTCGAATCCCGCCTTGGCGGCTGCCTCGCCCAGGTCGGTGACGTACTTCCAGACGCGCTCGTCGTACGGATTGACCCAACCGAGCCCGCCGGCCGTGTGCCACACACCGCCGTTACTCGTCCGGATGGCGTACTGCGGCTTATGGTCGGAGAGGATCGGGTCTTCGAAGACGACGATGCGCCCGACGAGGTACGCGCCACGCGCGTGCACCTGGCGAGCCACCTCGTAGGGGTCGTAATACCGCTTCGCCGCGCCCGTCTCGCGCGCCAGCGGCACGGCCGGATGCCGGAACGCGACCTCACCAGTCTCGTCCTTGACGTCGAGCTCGATCGTGTTCAGGCCCTCACGAGTGAGACGGAGGTACTCGTCGATCTTCCCGTCGAGCGATGCCAGCGCCATCGTCACGTGGATGCCGCGCATCTCGGCGGGGAGAGCCCGGGGCTGCGGCTTGGGCTCGGCCTTTGTTTGCGTCGTCGCCGGAGGGCTGTTCGGGGCAGCAGCGCCCTTCGTGTCCCGCACGCTGAGGAAGCGAGCTCCGAGGGTGAGTGCCGCCGCGGTCAGCGCGACGACTGAGAGGAGGGCGATGCGGCGCATTGCGCGCCGCCTCCTGGCCTGTCGACGCCTGGATCTGAATCGTTCGTTGGGGTCGATAGGCTCGAGGAGCATTAGAACCCCGGCACGCTAATGGGTCAAAGGGACGCCCGCAAGGAGCCTCGCGCGCCGAGCGCAACACTTTTCGTTGCGCTACAATGACGACATGCCCGTCGAGCCCGCAGTGAAGGTGGAAGCGCTCAGCCGCGACTTTCGCTCCCAGCGGCGTCTCGCCGACGCGCTCGGTGTGAATCCCGCGCAGGTCAGCCGGTGGAAGAGGGGACAGGGGATCGACCCCGACAACGCCGAGCGCCTGGACCTGCTCGAGCTCGTGATGTCCGCGCTGCTCCGCCTGTACGAGCCCTCGACCGCGGAGAAGTGGCTCTTCGGCCTGAACCCCTTTCTGCGACAGCGGCGTCCGATCGACGTCATCAGGCAGGGGAGGGTGGAGGAGCTCCTCGGCGCCATCCGCCAGGAGCAGGCCGGCTCCTTCGCGTGATCCTCTTCCGCTGCTTCGCCTGGGACGAGTCAGTCTCGGAGCGAGCCCGCGGAGGAGCACTCTGGTTTCCCCGCATGCTCCAGGGTGAGGGGAGACACGACGCTCCAACCCTCTACGGGTGCCTCTACGCGTCCTTCGAGCCTGTGTCGGCGCTCGTCGAGCAGCTCGCCGGACTGACGGGGACGTCGATCGAGCCGCCGGATCTCTTTCGCCACGGCAAGCCGCTCGCGCTCGGCGCGCTCGAGCTCGACGACGGCGCGGGCCTCCTCGACCTCGACGATCCGGGAGCGCTCCTGCGCGAGGAGCTGCGGCCCTCGCTGGTGGCCACGAACGAGCGTTCGACCACGCAGAGGCAGGCAGTCCAGCTCTTCGAGCGTCACGCCGAGGGAGTCGGGCTCCGGTGGTGGTCGACGTTCGAGTCTCTCTGGCCGAACGTCACGCTCTTCGACCGGGCCGAGGACGCGCTCGGGGTGGTGGACGTCCAACCGCTCGACGCGGGGGACGACGTGGTGCAGGAGGCAGCCGACTTTCTCGGCTTGCCCGTCAACTTGACATAACGCCCGTTATCGTGCGCCGGCCTGAACACCGCTGGAATAGGGCAACGGCACGACGCCTGCATGAACCTCGGTTTGTAACGAAATCCGACTCGACAGCGATTTGTTTATGGGGCCCGGCGCAGCCAAGAGCCAATAGGGGGATGGCCTCGGCCGACCGCCTGCGGCTTAACGGTCGCCGGGCCCCATTGCGATCTTACGCCGCGCCCCTTTCCGCGGAGAGGCCGAATCAGGGGCGCTGTGCAGCCGCGAGGTGCTCGCGGGCCGCTTCCCTTGCTCGTCCGAGGGCCTCCTCGGCCCGGCGCAGGAACATGGCGGCGTCGTCCTCACCTCGCAGCTCGACGAAGCCGGCGTGGAGCCGGACGCCGTCGCCGTTGTCGACGCGGCCGCCGAGGGCGAACTGCAGGCGGCGATGAAGGCGCTCGGCGCCCGCCTGCCCCGCTTCCGGCATGATCACCGCGAAGCGACCATCTCCAAGGTGGGCGGCGATGTCGGTACTGCGGACGGCCCCCTGGATCCGCTCACCGGCGGAGAAGGGGTCGTCCAGGCCTCCCTCGGCCTCGAACAGCAGGAGCCCCAGGCTGCGGTCGTACCGGCGAGCGCGCGCGCATTCGCGGCGCAGTCGCTCGTTGAAATAGCGTCGGTTACGCAGGTTCGTGAGCGGGTCGGTCTCGGCCAGTCTTCGCGCCTCCGAGTAGAGGCGTGCGTTCTCGAGTGCGGGTCCGAACGTCGCCGCCAGCTCCTCGAAGCGCTCGAGCTCGTCGTCCGCAAGGGCCCGATCGGCACGCCGCCAGAAGACCGCGAGCGTCCCGCTGCGTTCCCCGTGCTCGCCGGCCAGCGGCACCGCCAGTCCGCCCGAGAGCCGAAACTCGTCGTTGGCCGCTTCCTCGGCCGTGTACAGGTAGGCGAGCTTGACCGCGCGGGCCTTGCCTGCCTCGGGAGGGACGCCGAGCAGATCGCGGTCCGACTCGTCGGCCGTCAACCCGTACGCGGCTGTGATCGGCTCGCCCTCCTCCTGCCGGAGAGCGATCATCGCCGCGTCGGCCTCGGCCAGCTGGCTCACGACCCGCAGCGCCCGCTCGAGCGCAGCATAGAGGTCGAGCGTCGCGCCGAGCTCGCCCAGCGCCGCCCGGCGGCCCCGTTCGTCCCTGGCGTCTCCGAGAGCGCGCGAGAGCTCCGTGAGCAGCTTCTCCGTGCGCTCGCCCGCCGCCCGGATCTGGGCCGCTTCGCGTTCGGCCACTCGCCGCCAACGCGCGAACAGGAGGATTCCGAGCGCGAGCAGGAGCGCCGACAGCGCCACCACGCCGACACCAGTCCACGTCGCCCCTTGGTCAAGCAGAACCAACCCGCCTCCTCTCCCCATCGGCCGCAACAAGAGCGGGCTCTACTCGGAGAATAAGCTGGATTTTGCGAAATACCACTCCGCGAGTCGCGAGTGGGTGTTTACTTTCCTGCGTCGATTGGTAGGGTAGCCCCGGTACCGCCCGGGGTCCGTGTGTGCGTCGATTAGCCCGGGCGGCGCGTGCTTTAAATGGCAGACGAGACGACCGCCCTCACCAACGAGGAGATCCAGCATCTGTTCGAGCGCGGCGAGGCGGCCGGCTTTCTCGACGCTACCGAGTTGACCGAGGCTCTCGATGCGCTCGAGGTGGAGCCTGCCGATGTGGAGGCGTTCTATCGCGAGCTCGAGGAGCGCAACATCGAGGTCGTCGAGGCGCCGAAGGAGCCCCCCCGCGAGCCGACCGCTCCCCCACGCGCGACCGAGGTGCTCGAGACGACCACGGACGCGCTCCAGCTCTTCCTTCGCGAGATTGGACGCCATCCGCTGCTCACTGCGGCCGACGAGGTGGAGCTCTCGAAGCGAATCGAGCGCGGCGACATGGAAGCCAAGCGGCGCATGATCGAGTGCAACCTTCGGCTCGTCGTCTCGATCGCGAAGAACTACCGCAACCAGGGCCTCCCCTTCCTCGACCTGATCCAGGAGGGAATGTTCGGCCTCATCCGCGCCGTGGAAAAGTTCGAGTGGCAGCGGGGCCTGAAGTTCTCGACGTACGCCACGTGGTGGATCCGCCAGGCGGTCGCCCGCGCGATCGCGGACAAGGCGCGGACGATCCGCGTTCCCGTCCACGTCGTCGAGCGCATGCAAAAGATGCACCGCGCCGAGAGGCACCTCTGGACGCAGCTCGCGCGTGAGCCTTCGCTCGAGGAGATCGCGCACGAGGCCGGTCTTCCGTTGCAGCAGGCGATCGAGGTGCGGGCGGCCGCTCGGGCCTCCACGAGCCTCGACCAGCCGATCGGCGAACAGGAGGATGCCGTCTTCGGAGACCTCGTCGCCGGCGAGGACCCGCTGCCCGAGGAGGAGACGGAGCGCCGGCTCCAGAAGGAGGCCCTCGACCGGGCTCTGGAGTCTCTCCCCGAGCGCGACCGGCGTGTGCTCGAGCTCCGCTACGGGCTGCGCGGCGAGGAGCCCCACACGCTCGAGCACATCGGGCGCCGGCTCGGCATTACGCGCGAGCGCGTGCGCCAGATCGAGATCGAGTCGCTCTCGCGGCTAGCGTCGCTCCGCGAGATCGACGCGGTCGCCAGCCGGTAGAGCCCGGCCGTCGAACAGAGCGTCAGCCCCCTCCCCTAGTCTCGCCTGGACCGCCCGGAAGGCCTCGGCGAGGTGCGGCGGCCGCGCGAGGCGGTGTCCGTCGGAGGCCACGAGGTCGGCGAGACCGTCGTCGACGAGCCGCCAGGCGCTCGCTTCGATCTCAGCTCCGTGGTAGCCGACGATGCTCGTGGCGTTGACCTGTAGGAGCCAGCCCCGCTCGGCCATCCCTGCGGCGAGAGCCGGATTGTCCAGGACGGCCTCAGAACGCTCTGGATGCGCGATCACGGGGACTAGCCCCTCTGCCTCGATGTGTTCTGCGAGGCGCTCAGCGAGGCTTAGAGAGCCGTGGAAGGGCACCTCCATGAGGACGGCCGGGAGATCGCCGAGTCGGAAGCGCTTTGGGTCCTCTTCGAGGAGCGCCGGCGACGGGGTAAGCTCGAAGCCGAGCCGAAGGTCGAGCCCGAAGCCGGCTGCAACGGGCGCCAGCTCGGCGTGGTTCGCGCGGATGGCCTCCTCCCGCTCCGCAGGCAGGGGAAGCATCGGCCAGACGTGAGGGGTGGCGTAGAGAACCCCCGTCCCGCTCCGCGCCGCGCTTCGGCAGAGCTCGAGCCCTTCCTCGATGCTCTGGGCCCCGTCGTCACCCGAGGGAACGACGTGCGAGTGGACGTCGACGAACATTGGGTCCACCCTACCCACGCCCACAGCCGTCTCCGGAACGAGCGGATTTGTGTTTCACGCGCACAAAGTCCCCCCTCCGCGCCGGTAGCCGTCCCTCGCCGGTTGAAATCGTCCCTTGGGGCCAATCAATCCGCTTGTGCCTGTGAAACACAAGCGGGATCGTGGCCTCTACTCGGTGCGGAGATAGAGGCGCAGGTCCGGCGCTGCCGCTTGGAGCTCACGGAGGGCGCGTGACTCGAGCTGGCGGACACGCTCGCGGGTTACGCCGAGCTCGGTGCCGACCTCCTCGAGCGTCTTCGGAACCCCGCCGGTCAGCCCGAAACGAAGCTCCAGTACGTGCCGCATTCGGTCGGAGAGCTGGGCCAGCGCGATCTGCAGCTCCGCGCTGCGAAGCATGACGGCGAGCGTGGCTTCCGGCTGCTCGGAGTTGACGTCCTCGATCATGTCGGCGTACATGGAGTCGCCGTCACCGACAGGCGTCTCGAGGCTGACGGGGTCCTCCACGAGATCGAGGAGCTCGTTGACGCGCTTGACGTCGAAGCCGCTCTCCTTGGCGATCTCGTCTGGGAGCGGATCGCGGTTGAGCTTCTGTGTGAGGATCCGGCGCGCGCGCATCACGCGCCGCACCTGGTCGACGACGTGGACCGGAAGGCGGATCGTGCGGCCCTGGTCGGCGATCGCGCGTGTCACTGCCTGGCGGATCCACCAGGTGGCGTACGTCGAAAGCTTGTAGCCCATCTTGTAGTCGAACTTCTCCACGGCGCGGATGAGGCCGAGGTTTCCCTCCTGGATCAGGTCGAGCAGGGGGACGCCCGAGTTGACGTAGTTGCGGGTGATCGACATCACGAGCCGTAGGTTCGACTCAATCAGGCGGCGCTTGGCAGCCTCGTCGCCCTCGTCCTTCAGCCTCGCGAGCTCGCGCTCCTCCGCAGGCGTCAGGAGGGGACCGTCGCCGATCTGGCGGACGTAGAGCTTGAGCGGATCCTGGGTCGGGCCGGCCGCCAGACGTTCTTTGCGGTCGTCCTCGTCCTCGGCATCAGCCGGGGCGTCCAGAGCCGCCTCGGGCACGAGCTCGAGCTTCGCCTCCTCGCCGTCCTCCCCGGGAGTTGGGTCGGGTTCGGGCGAAGGCAGTCTGCGGACAGGCCGTCCCACGCATGCCCTATCGGCCTCCCGTGAGGCGGCCTTGAGGAGCCACCACCGTGTTGAGGGATGGTGAGCCGGGTCAGCTGAGACGATTGTTAGAGTGAAACTTCGCCTTGTGTGGGATCGCCGGATATAGCCTGAACCGCGAAAGCGCTGTCGACCCCACCCTCGCTGCGCAAACGCTGATGGCTGCGATCTCCGAGCGAGGGGCGGACGCGGCCGGATACTGCTACCGCGGTCCAGGGCTCGAGCTGGAGGTCCGCAAGCGCCAAGCGGGCGCCAGCGAGCTCCTCGACGAGATCTCCGTCCCGGCGACCGCGACTCAGGTGCTCGTCCACGTACGCGACTACACCAAGGGCCATCCGTCTCTGAACGCGAACAATCACCCCGTCCGTCACGGCTCCGTCGTCGGGATCCACAACGGGATCATCAAGAACGACGAGGAGATCTTCGCCCGGTACGGCTTCGAGCGGGCAGAGGAGGACATGACCGTCGACTCCGAGGCCATCTTCGCCCTCGCCGAGCTGGAGCGAAGCAGGGCCAATGCGCTGGAGGAGCTGTACGGGTCGATGGCAACCGCGTGGGTCGACGAGCGCGACCCTGACGTCCTTTTCCTCGCACGCGGGATCGGCCGACCGCTCTGGATCGGCGAAGGCGGGCAAGAGTTCTTCTTCGCCTCGACGAAGGAAGCTCTCGAGCTCGTGGAGCGCTACGCAGGCGTGCGTCTGCGCAAGCGCGAAGTGCCCGAAGGGACGCTCGCTGCGGCCGTTGACGGCCGTCTGGTGCGGAGCGAGGCCTTCCAGCCGGACACCAGCTTCACGGAAGAGCTGCTCCCCGCCGTGCGCGCCCCCGAGGAGCGGCAGTTCTGTCTCGCCCGGCTGGCCGCGCTCGCGACCGCCGCAGCGGGACGCTGACCCGCCCGTCCGCGCCGACTTCCGCGCCATCCTCCACCAGACGGCCTCGCACGAGGTACTGGAACGTCGTCCAGGCGCCGCGGCGACCTCCCGCGAGCCGGTAGACCTGCCATTCGCTGGCGAGCCGCTGGTTGCGCTTTCGCTCGGCCGCCCAGTCCGTGAAGCGCGGCAGCCGCCTGATCCTGCGTGCGAGGGCCGCGCCGTCCTCCACCGCGCGTTCCAGCCGTTCCTCGCCGAGTGGAACGTCGAAACCGGCTTCGCGAAGAGCGTTGCGGAGAGATCCGAAGGTGTGCCAGTAGAGGGACTTGGAGGGCATGGTCGCGCGCCGGCGCTGGAGGTCTCCGCCCGTGGGCGGGCGCCCGAGCTCCTCGCCCAGCATCCGCAGCTCGGCGAGCAGCTCCTCTCGGGTCGCAAATCGACGGGGGCGCAGTCCGGCCAGACGCTTGGCGGCGTTCCACGTTCCGAACCGGTCGATCACCGTCTGGGGATGGATTCGGGCGCCCCGGTCGCGCTCGAACTCCCGCATCGTCGGGGAGCGGCCGAGGCGGGTCGCAGAGCCTTTCAGCTCGGCGAGGATCTCGTCGTCCGAATAGCGGCGGCGCATCCCCGCCTGGAATGCAGCCAGGTCGGCGGAATCGATCTGCACAGCGGCCTCAGTCCAAGGATAGAGCAGATTAGTCCGAGCGCAAGCGGGGGCTAGGAAGCCGTCGCGAGCAGCGGCCCTGCGGGCTGCCGCGGGTCTGCGGAATCGGTCTGCAGGAGCCGCTCGAGCGCCGAGACGCAGCGTGGGCAGAACTGCGTCGCCGAGCCCCGCCGGAGCTCCTCGAGAGCCTCGTCTGCGGGCCGAGCGGCGCGGTAGATGCGCGTCGTGAGCATCGAGTCGAGGGCGTCGGCAACGTGAATGATGCGCGCGCCGAGCGGGATGTCCTCGCCGGAGAGGCCGTCGGGGTAGCCGGTGCCGTCGAACCGCTCGTGATGGTGGCGGATGGCCGGCACCGCGTCGTTCAGAAAGCCCAGGCGGTCGATGATGCGGGCACCCTCGTCCGCGTGGCGCTGCATGAGCGCCCACTCGTCGACCGTCAGGCTGGCCGGCTTGAGCAGGACCGCATCGGGGATGGCGAGCTTGCCGATGTCGTGGAAGAGAGCGGCATGGCCGAGGAGATCGAGCTCGGCCTGGGACAACCCGAGCTCGCGGCCGGTGGCGAGCGCGAGCTGCTGCACGCGGCGCGAATGGCCGGCCGTGTACGCGTCGCGAGCGTCGACCGTGGCCGAGAGGCTCTCCATGGCGGCGGTGGAGCGCTCCTTCAGGAGCCGGTTCGCCTGCTCGAGGGAGACGTTCTGCGAGCGGATGGTCTCGGCCGCCTTGCGCAGCTTCTTCGTCGACTTCTCGGTGTGCCCGAGATAAGCGGCCATCGTCTTGCGCATGAGGAGGAGCGGCAAGACGAAGACGGCGAGCCCGTAGAGACCGATGGCACCGTAGGCGAGTGCGATCGCGGCGCCGACTGCTCCGAATGCGACGTAGTGCGGGAGGAGCCAGGAGAAGCGCTCCTTCCAGACGGACCGCCAGCGGTCGTGTCCCTCGAGGGCCATGGCAAGCGAGATGAGCGCTGTGTTAACCGCGAAGTAGGCGCCGCCGGCCACGAGGCCGGCTCCAGCGGTCACGAGCTCGCCGGCGCGGCTGTCAACCCAGCCGACGCTGAACACCGCCGCCGCGGCGAGCGACGCGAGGCTCAATGCCCCGATGTTGAAGAGGGCGTAGAACCAGTCGTCGCGGCGGGCGCTCCACTCGACGGCCACGATGGCGACGGCGAGCGGCAGGGCGGCGCGCGGTCCGAAGAGGGCCGTGCCGGCGAGTGCGCCGACAGCGCTCACCGAGATCGAGCCCGCTTCGAGCTCGAGGGAGAGCGCTTGGCCGCCGCCGACGAGGACGACGATGGCGATCAACCCGAGGACGTCGCTGGTCGTACCGAAGAGGAGTCCCGCGAAGCCCGCGGCGATGCCCGCGATCGCGACCAGCCCGACGAGGGCGGCAAGCGGAGCCGAAAGGGCGAGGAAGTGCGGCCTGCCAGGAGTGTGCGGCCGCTGCTGCTGAGCCTCGCGGAGCTCGCTCGCACGCTGCTCAGGGAGGACGCGTGAGGCGGTGGCGACGTAATCCCCCTCGTCCGGCACAGCCGCGAGGCGAGGGCTTCGCTCTCCGGCCATGAGCAGCGGCTCGGAGCTCGCGCCGAGGACGCGGTTGCGGCCCTGGAGCTTCGCTCGGTAGACGGCGAGGTCTGCCTGGTGGATCAGCTCGTTTGGGTCGGAGCCGTCCTTCGGGTAGCCTGCGACGCCCAGCGAAATGGTGGCGCGGATGGGCTCGCTCGAAGTCTCCACCTCGAAGAGGTGCTCGGCGACGGCGCGCCGGATGCGCTCGGCGATCTCGAGCCCTGTCTCGGGCGCCGTCTCCGGCAGGAGGATGGCGAACTCCTCTCCGCCGAATCGGGCGGGGACGTCGTATGGCCTCAGCTGCTTTCGGAAGACGTCAGCGATGCCGTTGAGGACCGCATCGCCGGCAAGATGGCCGTACGAGTTGTTGATGTCCCGGAGCAGGTCGAGGTCGGCCATGATCACGGACATCGGCCGATCGAAGCGGTTGGCGCGCGCCAGCTCCTCGCGCAGCTCCGCGGCGAAATGACGGGCGTTGAAGAGGCCGGTCTTCGCATCCACGCGCGCTTCTTCCTGGAGCGCGGGAACGCTCAGGGACCGATGAATCAGGAGCAATGGCGCGACAGCGGTGGGCAGGAGGTAGGGATTCCAGCGCCAGAGGCTGGCGAAGGCGACGCCGAGGGCCGCGAGGACAAGGTCGGTGGCGAGACTGTCGCCCGAGAAGAGCCCCGTTTCCCGCAGCGTGTGACCGCGCGCGAAATGAAGCATGGTGGCGAGGAGCACATGGTTTGTGGCGACGAAGACGACACACGCAGCGAGACCGGCGAGCGCCATTGTGGGCTCCGTGGCGAGGCCGAGATCGCGGACGAGCCAGACCGCCCCCCAGGCCGCCAGGCCGTTCAGCGTGTAGTTGCAGATGTTGAAGCACTGGATGTACCACGGGTAGCGAACCTTCAGCCATTCGGGGATGTGCTGCACGAGGCCCACCAGGGCGACGAGCTCCGGCGGCAAGAGCAACGCGGCCGGAATCAGGAAGACAATCGAGGTGTGGTAGGACTGGTCGCGCGGAGTGCGGACGACGAAGAGTTGCGCGATCGCGGCGCAGGAAGCAATGACGAGAAAGGTCGGCCACCCTCTCGTTTCCGGGGACAGATGCGAGAGCGGCACGAAGGCCGCTACGACGGTGGCGATGCCGACGGCGGCCAGGTAGAGCTTCGCGCCCCTCGAAAGAGTGGGTTCGCCCTGCTCCGGTGCCGGCCTCGGCTCGGCGCCTCGATACTCCGTGGGTACTGCGCTCATCTCGCCCAGCTCAAAGCCTCGCTGCCGTGGGTCATGGCAGCTCCGTTTGCTTCCACGCGCAAGCGCGGGGCCGCAGAGCCATAGTGGGACCGTACGCTCGGGCCTGCGGGGCGGCGTCCCCCATTCGAGGGACGACCCCAAGTTCACCCCAAAGGGTGAACCCCGAGCCGGGTGGGCGGCCCGGGGCTCGCGGTGGCTCGACCTTTCTAGGGAGCCGTTAGGGCGGAAGGATCGGGCGGTGGAGCGGCGGGCTCGGTGCTGGTGGCCGGCTCGCTTGCGACCGGGAAGTCTCCGAAGAGCAGCGCCTCTAGCTCGGCCGGGTCGATCCATTCGCCGCCGGCTTCGGTGACGTCTCCCTCGGCGTTGTCGGCGTAGGAGACCGAGGCCCAGGAAGCCTGTGCCCAGCTGGCGTCAGACCAGGAGGCGTCGCACCAGCTGGCGCTCGCCCAGGAGGCGTTCGACCAGGAGGCGTTGGACCAGGAGGCGTTGGCCCAGGAGGCGTTGGCCCAGGAGGCGTTTGCGATGGCGGTGTTCGCCCAGCTGGCCGCGTCGAAGGCGAGGTTTGTACCGCCGGCAGGATCCGCCTTCACGAACGGCCGGAGCGCGGCGTTCGCGTCCGGCGCTGAGCCGAGAGCGACTGCCTTGGCGACATCGACGATGCCGACGCCGGTGGAAAGCGGAGCCGCGTCGCCCGCAGGCCTCGCGCTTACCATCAGCGCGCCCTTGACCTGATCAGGCGTCCACGTCGGATGCGTGCCGAGAATCTGAGCGGCGGCGCCTGCGACGATCGGGGCCGCGAAGGACGTGCCAGAAAGCTGGATGTAGCCTGGTGCGACGATGCTGGCGGGGCGCTCCAGCGAGAGCGTCGAGGTCGCGGGCGCAGGCCCGACCATGTAGCGGCCGGGGGCGGCGACGTCGGGCTTCGCGAAGCCGTCGAGCGTGTAGCCGTATGCAGACCACGGCGCCGCATAGTCGTCGTTCGTGGACACCGATCCGTCGACGTCGTCGGCTCCGACCGTGATCACGAAGGGATCGTTGCCGGGGGCGAACGGGACGCCGCTGGCCTGGCCGGCGACACCGTAGTTGCCTACAGCGGTGACGACGACGACGCCGCTGAACCAGAGCCTCTCCACCGCCTTGTCGAGCGGGTCGAACATGAAGCTGTTCGGCTGGGCAGAGTGGAGCGAGAAGTTGGCGATGCGGATCCCGTACTTGTCCTTGTTCGCCAGGATCCAGTCGGCCGCGGCGATGACGTCGCGCGTCATCGCCATTCCGTTGTCGTCCATGACATCCAGCGAGACGATCTTCGAAGCCGGGGCTGCGCCGGCGTAGCCGTCGCCCGAGCCGGCCGCGATCCCCGCGACGAACGTTCCGTGGCCGCGACCGTCGCCCGCCGAGTTGCCCGGAAGCGACGTCATGTTGACCTGCGCGACCACCCGGCCCCCGAAGTCGGCGCGTCCGGCGTCGATGCCGGAGTCGACGACCGCGATCGTCGGCGTGGCTGCCGAGGATCCACCAGCCCAGAACTGCTGCACGCCGGAGACGAACGGCCAGCGCTGTTTGTTCGAGAGGCCGCCGGCGAGAACCACGGGCGAGTCGTACGTGATCGAGTCGACGTGGCCGTTACGGGCCAGCGCCAGGATCTGGCTCCCCGTAAGGCGCGCCGCGACGCCGTTGATGGAGCGGTACTGCTTCCGGACCTTGGCCTTCGTGCTGTCGAAGTTGGCGATCTGCTTCGCGAGCCAGCCCGAAGGCCGGTCGGCGCCGACGAGGATCACGTCGAAGGTGGCCCTCGGCGTGGCCTGAGCATCTTCAACCAGCCCGGGCGTCGTGTACGCCTTGAAGCTCGGCGAGCCCGAGCCGGAATCAGCGTAGGCGACAGGAGCAGCGAGGCCGACCGCGACGACGAGCGTCGCAAGGAACCCGCGTCCGCCCTTGCCCCAGAGAGCGCTAGAGCGCGTCTCGCCCCTCGAGGGCTTGCCCCAGAGGGCACTCCACCGAAGGTCTCCGCTCGACCCGCGATCTTGCCGCGTCAGGTCTCGCCGCATCAGGTCTCTCGTTCCTCTCCCTCGCGCTTTCACGCGGCCGCAGGTGATTCGTTACGCAGACCGCAAGCTAGGGGATTCCCGGGAAGTCACGTCCCCCGTTTGCGGGAGAGGGACGAGGTTCACTCTTTCGAGGGATTAGCGCGCCGACGCGCTCCGGGGGGCTACGAAGCCCAGGCCGCTGCCGCCCAGCTGGCAGCGTTCCACGAAGCTGCGGCCCAGGAGGCTGCGGCCCACGAGGCGTTCGCCCAGCTGGCCGCGTTCCAGGAGGCTGCGGCCCAGGAAGCGTTCGACCAGGAGGCGTTGGCCCAGGAAGCGCTGTTCCACGAAGCGCTGTTCCACGACGCGTCCGCCTGGGCAGTGTTGGCCCAGCTGGCTGCGTCGAAGGCGAAGCCGCCGGAGACGTCGGGGCTGACGAACTGGTTCAGGGCGAGATTCGGGTTGGGCGGGTCCGCGACTTGCGTAGCGGCGATCGCGTCGACCTCGCCCACGCCCAGAGCCATGCCGCCGGCCGTGGGCTGCGCGCTCAGCATGAGGGCGCCCTTGACCTTGTCGGGCGTCCAGTCCGGGTGGTGGGCGATGACCAGGGCCGCAGCGCCGGAGACGACGGGCGCGGAGAAGGACGTTCCGGACATCCACATGTAGCCGGGTGCCGTCAGTCGCTCGGGGTGCTCACGAGCCATCGTCGACGGCGAGGGGACCGGGCCCACGAGCACGCGTCCAGGGGCGCCGATGTCAGGCTTGGCGAAGCCGTCGAGCGTGTAGCCGTAGGCCGACCAGGGAGCTGCGAAGTCGTCTGCCGCGCTCCACGCCGTTCCGTTCAGATCTGCGGCGCCGACCGTGATGATGAAGGGATCGTTGCTGGGCGCGTACCCGACCGTCGTCGGCTGGCCGTTGTCGCCGTAGTTGCCGGCGGAGGCGACCACCACGACGCCGGAGAACCAGAGCTTCTCGACCGCCTGATCGAGCGGGTCGTAAGCGAAGGTGGCGGGGGTCGAGGACTGGAGGGAAAAGTTGGCCACCCGGATGTTGTAGGCCGCCTTGTTCTGCAGGATCCAGTCGGCCGCGGCGATGACGTCGCTGGTCAGCGCCATTCCGTTGTCGTCCATGACGTCGAGGGAGAGGATCGGCGCCGTCGGAGCTGCGCCTGCGTACTTCGCGGCCGCGCCGGCAGCGATGCCCGCGACAAAGGTTCCGTGGCCGCGCCCGTCGCCGAGCGAGTTGGGCGCGAGGCTAGTCAGTCGAACCTGCTTGAGCAGGCGTCCGCTGAAGTCGAGCCGGCCGGTCTGGACACCTGAGTCGACGATTGCGATCGCCGGCATCCCGAGGCCGGAGAGCGCCTGACCGACCCAGAAGTCGTCCACGCCTGCCGTCTGCACCCACCCTTGATCGTTGGAGAACTGACCAGTGGCAACCAGGCGCCGGTCGCGCGTGATCGCCAGGATGCCCTTCTGCTTGGCGAGGGCCACAAGTTGCGCGCCGGTCAGTTGCGCCGAGACGCCGTTGACGGCGGAAAACTTCTTCTTCAGGCCCCTGGACTTGCCGGGATGCTTCGAGACGACGCCTTTGACGAGGCTCGCGACGTACGTCGAGCTCTTGCCGGGCTTCGCCTGCACGATGACGCGAAACTTCCCGCCGGGATGCGCTTGCGCGTTGGCGAGCAGCGCGTTGGGGACGAGCGCGCCCGAAGAGGCGCCGTTGCCGTTCGAGGCGGGTGCGGCAACCGGAGCGGCGAGAATGCCGACCACGGCGAGGAGAGCGGCGGCGCGGCGCCCGGGTTTGCCCCAGAGCGCGCTCGAGCGAGCCTCGCCCTTGGTCTTCTTACCCCAGAGAGCGCTGCCTCGCAGGTTGCCCTTCGTACCGCCGACTGGCCGCATGCCGTCGATTCCTTCCTCCGCGCTGGCGCGCGGACCGCAGTGGAAGTTCGTTGGCACCTGCATCGAACGAGCGGCCCCTCCTGCTCCTCCCTGGAACGAGGGAACGGGCCGAGATTCACTCCTTCGAGGGAACGTAGGATTGGGCGGGTGCGGCTGAAGCTCGAAATCGCGCTCGCGACGACGGCGGGGCGCCTGTCGCGCCTCGCTGGCCGGGGCGGCGGCACGACCCTTCCGGGGAAGATCCTCGCGACGCTCGATCCACGCGCGCTGCGAACCCTGGCCCAGCGCCTGCCACGCGGCTCCGCGCTCGTCTCGGCCACGAACGGCAAGACCACGACCGCAGCGATCGTCGCCGAGATCCTCGGCGGGCGGGTTCGCCTCGCGCACAACCGCGCAGGCGCCAACCTCGTTTCGGGTGTCGCTTCCGCTCTTCTAGCCGCCCGCGACGCGGAGTTGGGCCTCTTCGAGGTGGACGAGGGCGCATTTGCGGACGTGGCCGGCCGGATTAGGCCGCACGCCGTCTGCCTCGGAAACCTATTCCGGGACCAGCTCGATCGCTACGGCGAGCTCGAGCTCGTGGCGGAGCGCTGGCGGACCGCCCTCGTTGAGCTAGATCCGGCCGCCACCGCAATCGTGAACGTCGACGACCCCCTCCTGGCAGACATCGCGCGGGGACGCGCGAACCTTCTGCGCTTCGGCCTTGACGACCCTACGGCTGCCCGCGAGCGTCTCCCTCACGCCGCCGACTCGAAGTACTGCCGCTCTTGCGGCGCGCCTTACACGTATCGCGCTGCCTACGTCGGGCATCTGGGCGACTACGCCTGCCCCGGATGCGGGGACGAGAGACCGCCGCTCGACGTAGCCGCGCGTTCGATCGTGCTCTCCGGGCTCGAGAGCGCCGCGTTCGACCTCGTCACCCCCCAGGGAACGAGGCGCGTCTCCCTGCCGCTCCCGGGCCTCTACAACGTCTACAACGCTGTCGCAGCGGCGTCCCTCGCCCTCGTGCTCGGAGCCTCGCTGGAGGAGGTGGAGGCCGGCCTCGCACGCTTCCGTGCCGCCTTCGGCCGTTTCGAGCGGATTCGGTCCGGCAACAAGGCCGTCCTCCTACTCTTGATCAAGAACCCCGCGGGGGCAAACGAGGTGGTGCGCACGCTCGTCGCCGACCGGGGGCCGCGCGTGGCCGTCGTGGCGCTCAACGACAACATCGCCGACGGACGTGACGTGTCCTGGATCTGGGACGTCGACTTCGAGCCGCTCGGCGATGGTCTCGAGCGGCTGGTCGTGACCGGCGGGCGGGCGCACGAGCTCGCCCTGCGCTTCAAGTACGGCGGCGTCCCGCCTGAGCGAATCGAGGTGGTCGCCGACCTCGAGCGCGCGCTCGACCGGGGTCTGGAGCTGACGACCCCGGGCGGGGAGCTCGTCGTCCTCCCGACGTACACCGCCATGCTCGCCCTGCGCAGGATCGCGGTCGCGCGAGGGCTCGCACGTCCGTACTGGGAGGAGGCCGCGTGAAACCGAAGATCGTCGTCGGACACCTCTATCCGGAGTACCTGAACATCTACGCCGATCGCGGCAACATGGCCGTCCTGGAGCGCCGCGCCGCCTGGCGGGGAATCGGTTTCGACTACCGGACGATCGGCCTCGGCGAGGAAGCGAACCCGGATGAATATGACCTCTACTACGTCGGGGGAGGCCAGGATCGGGAGCAGGCGCTGGTCGCCCCGGACCTGGCGACGAAGGGAGAGTCGCTCCGCGAGGCAGTCGACGGCGGAGCCGCGTTCCTCGCGGTCTGCGGCGGCTACCAGCTCCTAGGGCGCTTCTATCGGGACCGCTCGGGCGCCGAGCTTCCCGGCATCGGCCTCCTTCCCCATCACACGGTCGCCGGCGAGCGTCGCATGATCGGGGACGTCTTGCTCGAGTGCGAGCTCGAGCCCGGGCACCGGCGACCGCTCGCCGGCTTCGAGAACCACGCCGGCCGGACGTATCTCGACGAGGGCGCAGAGCCGCTTGGACGGGTCGTCGCGGGCTTCGGGAACAACGGCGAGGACGGCGTCGAGGGATCCCGCGTCGGCAGCGCGCTCGGGACGTATTTGCACGGCCCGCTCCTCCCCCGTAACCCGTGGCTCGCGGACTGGCTGATCGGACGGGCGCTCTCCCGCCGGCTCGGTGATACGCCCGATCTCGAGTCGCTCCCCGACGATTTCGAGAGCTCCGCGCAGCGAGTGTCTGCCGAGCGTGCCCGCGCGCGCGGCGGCCGCTTCTAGGAGGACTCAGGGCGCCCACATGGCGCCAAGGTAGACAACCGGGTCGCCGGGCTGCCACCGGGCCAGAAAGCGCTGGATCGGCGGGTGGAGGGAGATGCCCACCAGCTCTTCCGGGTCGAAGAGGCGATGGTTGCGGACGGCGGCGTCGCTCGAGGTCACGCGCTCGAGCGAGCGGCGCCCCAGATGCCCAGCGAAGATGATGTGGACGACGTGCTTGGAGGGCCCGCCCGGAGGCGCGATCGAGTCCGCGATCGCCACCGGGCCTTCGAAGACGAAGTCCTCGGCGAGCCCCACCTCCTCCTCCAGCTCGCGACGGAGCGCATCGACGAGCGACTCTCCCGCGTTCACGCCCCCTCCCGGCAGCAGCCAGTACTCGCGTCCCGGCTTCTCCTGGCGGACGAGGAGGATCCCGGTCTCCCGCCGCAGGATCGCCGACACGCGAATGCGGGGTTCCATCACACGGTTTGTGAAGAGCCGAAGCCTCGTACGCCCCGCTCGCTCGGGGGAAGGTCCGGGACCTCGCGCAGCGTGAGCTCGGGCACGGCCAGGACGACGAGTTGGGCGATGCGCTCGCCCGCCTCGGCGGTGAACGTGTGCTCCCGGTCCGTGTTCAGGAGCACGACCTGGATCTCCCCCCGGTAACCCGCGTCGACGAGCCCCGGCGAGTTCACGACCGTGATCCCGTCGCGGGCGGCCAGGCCCGAACGCGGCTGCACGAACCCCGCATAGCCCTCGGGAATGGCGACGGCGAGCCCGGTGGACACGAGGGCACGCTCGCCGGGCGCCAGCCGGACAGCCTCGCACGTCGACAGGTCGAGACCGGCGTCTCCCGCGTAGGCGCGCTCGGGCAGACGCGCTTCCGCGCGCACGCGCGTGATCGCGACTTCGATCATCGGCCCCGGGCTCGCGCGGCCGGCTCGGAGACGAGGTAGGGCGCGAAGCGCGCCACCTCGCGGTGCGGCAGCCGGGCGACGACGATCACGCCCTCCGACGTGTCGAGGCGCTCTTCGATGGGGGCGCCGAGCTCGTACAGCTCCGCCAGGATCTTCCCCTGGTCGTAGGGCACGAGCAGGCGCACCGGCCGCAGCCGCTCACCAAAGCGCTCGGCGACTCGGGCGCGCAGCTCGTCCAGGCCCTCGCCGGTCAAGGCCGAGATCTCGAGCGAGCCGGGGAAGCGGTTCGCGAGGCGCCGACGCCGCAGAGGGTCGACCTCGTCGATCTTGTTCAGGACGAGCTCGATCGGGAGCTCCGCAGCGCCGATCTCCACGAGCACCGCGTCGACGGCGCCGATCATGTCTTCGAGGCGCTCGTCTGGGGCCGAGGCGTCCGCTACGTGCAGGACGAGATCCGCGTCGACCGTCTCCTCGAGGGTGGCCGCAAAGCCTTCGACCAGCTGGTGGGGCAGTCGCCGGATGAACCCGACCGTGTCCGTTACGAGGTATCGGCGGCCGTCCTGGACGAAGCTCCGCGTCGTCGGGTCGAGCGTCTCGAAGAGGCGATCGTCGACCGAGACCTCGGCGTCCGTCAGAGCATTGAGCAGCGTCGATTTGCCCGTGTTCGTGTAGCCGGCGAGCGCGACGATGGGCGTCTCCGCGCGCCGGCGAGCCTTCCGCTGCGTCTGCCGTCGGCGCTCGAGCTCCTGCAGACGCCGCTTCAGCTGTCCGACGCGGCGGCGGGCGAGGCGACGGTCGGTCTCGAGCTGCGTCTCGCCAGGCCCTCGGGTCCCGATGCCGCCGCCCAGCCGCTCGAGGTGCTGCCAGAGGCCACGCATGCGGGGGAGGTTGTACTCGAGCTGCGCGAGCTCCACCTGGAGCTTTCCCTCGGCGCTGACGGCGTGCTGGGCGAAGATGTCGAGGATGAGCTGCGTGCGGTCGACGACGCGTAGCTTCAGCTCGTTCTCCAGCCGCCGCTGCTGGCCGGGATCCAGGTCGTCGTCGACGATCAGGGATTCGGCGTTCGTCCGTGGCACCGCTTCCTTCAGCTCGGCGAGCTTGCCCTTGCCGACGTAGGTCCGCGGGTCCGGGGAGGGCCGCCGCTGTAGCAGCTCTCCCACAGGCTCGACGCCGGCGGTGCGCATGAGCTCGCGCATCTCCCCCAGCTCCTCGTCTTCCTCCACCCCCTGCGCCAGCACCGCGACGAGAAAGCCGCGCTCCGGCTCAGCCCCGGGCGCGGGGTCGGGCTGGTGGTGGGTCACGGTCTGATTATGCCGTCGCCTCGACGCGGAGCGAAGACGCGATCCTGTGAGCCGCCTCCTCGAGGCGCTCGTCGGCGACTGTCAGCGAGATGCGGACATACCCTTCCCCGCTCGGCCCGAAGGACGGGCCCGGCGAGACGACAACCGCCGCCTCCTCGAGCACCAGGTCGGTGAAACTCGCCGACGTGTAGCCGTCTGGAACGCGCACCCAGATGTAGGGCGTGGCCTTGGGCGGCGTGGAGGGCAGGCCGATGGCGGCAAGCGCTTCGATCATGAGGTCCCGCCGGCGGCGGTAGATCTCGGACATCTCCGCCGGGAAGTCGCGTGCGGCGGTGAGCGCGGCCACGGCTGCATGCTGGAGCGCGTCGAACATCCCGGAATCCAGGTTCGTCTTCAGGCTTCGATAGCGCTCTACGATCTCCGGATTGCCCGCGATCCAGGCCACCCTCCAGCCGGTCATGTTCCAACCTTTGGAGAGCGAGAAGATCTCGACGCCGACGTCCTTAGCCCCCTCGGTCGCGAGGAAGCTCGGCGGCCGGTAGCCGTCGAAGGCGACCTCGGAGTAGGCGCTGTCGTGCACGACGATCACACCGTGCCGGTGCGCGAGCGCGACGACCCGCGCAAACAGATCATGGGGCGCAATCGCGCCGGTGGGATTGTTCGGGTAGTTCAGAAAGAGCAGGTTGGCGCGCTTCCAGACGTCCGCCGGAATGCCGTCGAAGTCGGGAGTGAAGTCGTGTTCCTCGCCCAGAGGGAGATAGTGGAGCTCGGCGCCCGCGAAGAGCGGGCCTGACGTGTACGGCGGATAGCCGGGCTCGGGCGCCAGGCAGACGTCGCCGCTCTCGAGGCAGGCGAGGGCGATGTGAGCAACTCCCTCCTTGCCGCCGAGGACAGGGATCACCTCGGTCTCCGGTTCGATCTCGGCGGCGAAACGGTCTCGGTAGAAGGCGGACACCGCCTCGCGAAAGGCCCCGAGGCCCCGGTTCGAGGGGTAGCGATGCGTCTCGGGACGCGCGACCTGGCGCTGCATCTCCTCGACGACGGCTGCAGGGGCCGGCAAGTCCGGATCGCCGATGCCGAGGCTGATGACGTCGATACCTGCCTTGCGCTTCTCCTCGATCTTGCGCTCGAGCTCGGCAAAGAGGTACGGCGGGACGAGCTCGAGGCGCCTGGCGAACTTCATCGCTCGAGCCACTCCTCTGCGGTCTCGCCGTGGCAGATCTCCTCGGCGGACCCCGTGAGCCGCGCGTGCATGCGCTCGTCCAGTTCGACGAGCAGGTCGCCGCCGGCTAGATGAACGGTGACTGGGCTGTCGCACCACCCGTTCGCGACGGCGGCCGCAGCGACCGCGCACGCGCTGGTTCCGGACGAGAGCGTCTCCCCGGCCCCGCGCTCCCACACGCCTACGGTGGTCTCCGTGCGGGAGTCCACGCGCACGAGTTGGACGTTCGTACGCTCCGGAAAGCGCGGATGATTCTCGACGAGAGGCCCGAGCCTCAGGAGCTCGGTGCGGTCGGGCTCCCGAGCGATAACGGCATGCGGGTTCCCGACCGAGACGGGCGTGAAGGCGAGCGCGAGCCCGTCGACGTCCAGGCTTTCGGTCGGCGCGACCTTGACGGGTCCCATGTCCATCTCGACCTCCCGTTCGTCGCGCATCCGAGCGACGACCTCCCGCGCGCCGACGACGATGGTCACCTTCTCGAAGCCGGTGCGCCGGGCGAGCCAGCGGGCCGCGATGCGAGTTCCGTTCCCGGAAAGCTCGGCCGTCGAGCCGTCGGGGTTCCAGATGATGATGTCGGCCCGAGCGCCGTCTTCGGCCACGACTTCGAGAATTCCGTCAGAACCCACGCCGAAGTGGTAGTCGCAGAGCCTACGAACGAGCGTGGGTTCGAGGCCGCCATCGAGAGAGCTCCTCTCCACGAGCAGATAGTCATTGCCCAACCCGTGCCATTTCTCGAACGGAATCGCGCGGCGCACGGGTTCAGCCTAACCCCGGAAAAGAGAAAGGGCCCGCTTCCGGGCGGGCCCTTCTTTGCCGATCTGCCGGACCTTTGGCGTGCGGGCCGAAGGAGTCAAACGGCGCGCCCTGTGTGATCGGCCTCACCTTTCCTGGTGCCGGAGGCACCTTCTTCTTGCTGCCCCAAAAAGGTGAATTGCTCGCGGGCGGCTGCGAGAAGAGCCTCGGCGACGTTCGCGGGGGAGTGGTCGGCGGCGAGCGGAACGAGGCCCGGGATGCGCCGCATCCACTTCCTCTGGTAGGCCGCATACTGAAGCGTGCGGCGGACGATTGCCACCGTGGCCTCCTCGCGGGGAAGCTCCGTGATCTCCCGGAGCCCGATCACCTGTGCAGCGGTGCTCGAGAGCGGACCGGCGGCAGCGCGCGCCACTTCCTCCTCCACCCCACGCTCGAACATCGCTCGCGTGCGGGCTTCTATGCGCGCGGCGAGGACTTCCTTCGGAACGTCGAGACCGAAGAGGAGGGTCGGATGACGCGTCTCGCGTGTCCAGAGGCGGCTGGGCGATCGCGCCAGGCTTTCGCCCGCATCGGCCAGCTCGAGCGCACGAACGACGCGCTTGCGGTCGTTCGCGTGGACGGTCTCGGCCGCGCGCGGGTCGCGCTCGGCCAGCAGGGCGTGCGCTCGTTCGGGCCCCATGCTGTCGTAGAGCTCCTCGAAGCGCGGTCGCGCGCCGAGGGGGGGCGCGGGCGGAAGGTCGAGCTCGACCAGCGCCGCGCGGAGATAGAGGCCGGTGCCGCCGACGACGAGCGGGGTGATTCCCTCTGTGAGCGCCTCGTCGACGGCCTGATGAGCCAGCTCCGCGTACTCGCCGACCGAGGCCTCGTGGTCGAGCTCCCAGATCCCCACGAGACGGGTGGGTCGAGCGGGCTGGTTGGTGAGGACCGGCAGGCCGCGGTAGACCTGCATCGAGTCGGCGGCGACGGTCTCGGCGGGGATGCGGTCGGCGACAGCCTCGGCGACAGCCGATTTCCCGCTCCCCGTGGGCCCGAAGATGGCCAGAACCGGTTGATTCGCCTCGGTCATGTCTGGGGCCACCCCGTGCCTCCACCCGCTTTGAGCGTAACGTGGGTGGGCTCACGCATGGTGGACGGAGTGCGACGAGTCTGTGTCAGGCGGCCACGAGGGCGGCCTGCGTTCCACGGAGCGTCATCGACGTCGCGCCCTCGATTCCCACTCGAACCAGGTCACCGGGCCGCGCCGAGCCGCTGAAGTTCACCGTTGTGTTTCTGCGCGTCCTTCCGCGGAGGCGAGAGGGATCGGTCCGGCTCGGTCCTTCGACCAGTACCTCTTCGAGACGACCGATCCGCTCGACGTTTCGCTCCGCCGCAATTCGCTGGACGAGCTCGACCAGGCGCTCGATTCGCTCCCGCTTGATCTCCTCGGGAACCTGGTCGGGCATGGACGCCGCCTCGGTCCCTCTCCGCGGGCTGAAGACGAACGTGAAGGCGCCGTCGTAGCGAACCTCCTCGACGACCTCGAGCGTTTCCCGGAAGTCGACCTCGGTCTCGCCTGGGAAACCGACGATGACGTCGGTCGTCAGCGCCAGGTCGGGGATCGCCGCGCGCAGCTTGTCGACCAGCGCGAGGTAGCGCTCGCGCCCGTAGGTCCGCCGCATCGCCTTGAGGAGCCGGGTCGAGCCCGACTGGAGCGGCAGATGCGTGTGCTCGCACACCGCCTCGCATTCGGACATCGCGGCGATCACGGGGTCGCGGAAGTCCTTCGGGTGTGGGCTCGTGAAGCGAATCCGGTCGATTCCGGGAACCGCGTCGACGACTCGCAACAGCTCGCCGAAGTCGGTCCGGACATCGGGCAGTAGATCGCGCCCCCAGGAGTTGACGTTCTGGCCGAGCAGCGTGACTTCGCGGACCCCCTCGGAAGCGAGCTGGGTCACTTCGGCGACGATCTCGCCCGGCCGGCGGCTGACCTCTCGGCCTCGAACCGCCGGGACGATGCAGTAGGAGCAGACCGAGTTGCAGCCCATCGAGACCTGCACCCACGCCTGGAGTGGACGCTGACGGCGGGAAGGGAGCTCCGCCGCGAAGGTCCTCTCCTCGAGGCCAAACCTGCCTCTTGCCACGCCTTCACCACCAACGCCGATCCAGTCCCCGAGGTGCGGGATCGACCCTGGCCCAAACGCGACGTCCACATACGGATAAAGCTCGAAGATTCGCTCTCGTTGCGCCTCGGCGTAGCAGCCGCCCACGGCGATGACCCGCTCCGGGTCCGCGCGCTTGAGCGCAGCCGCCTGAGCGAGGTGAGCCGCGAAGCGCTGGTCGGGCTTCTCGCGCACGGTGCACGTGTTGAAGACGATTACGTCGGCGTCTTGCTGTGAACGGGCCTCGCCCAGGCCGAGCGACTCGAGCATGCCCTTGATCCGCTCCGAATCGTGAGCGTTCATCTGGCATCCGAACGTGGTCACGAAGTAGCTCTTCACGTGGCCACTGTAGCGCCGTAGACGGCGTCGCTTCGGGGTCTCGCTCTAGCTATTTCGCAAACTCGGTCGCCCGGCTCTCCCGGATCACGGTCACCTTGATCTGACCCGGATACTCGAGCTGGTCCTCGATCTCCCGCGCGATCTCGTGGGAGAGGAGCACCGCCGTGTCGTCGTCGACCTCTGTGGGCTTGACCATGACGCGGATCTCGCGGCCGGCCTGGAGAGCGAACACCCGCTCGACACCCTTCTTCTCGCCGGCGATCTTCTCGAGCGTCTCGAGCCGCTTGATGTAGCTCTCGAGGTTCTCGCCGCGGGCGCCCGGCCGGGAAGCCGAGATCGCGTCGGCGGCGATCACGAGCACCGCCTCGACCGTCTGGGGCTGCACCTCGTAGTGGTGGGCTTCGACAGCGTGCACGACGTGCTGAGACTCCCCGTAGCGCTTCGCCTGCTGGGCGGAGATGAGCGCGTGCGAGCCCTCGACCTCGTGCGTCATCGCTTTTCCGACGTCATGGAGGAGAGCCGCCCGCTTCGCGTTCTTGACGCTGGCACCGAGCTCCGCCGCCATGATCCCGGCGAGGTGGGCGCACTCGAGCGAGTGCTTGAGGATGTTCTGTCCGTAACTCGTCCGGTAGCGAAGGCGTCCGAGCAGCTTCACGAGCTCTTCGTGCATGTTCCCGCAGTTCGCCTCGAAAACGGCCTGCTCTCCGGCCTGCCGGATGTGCTCCTCGATCTCCGCCTTGGACTGGTAGTACATCTCCTCGATCCGGGACGGATGAATGCGACCGTCCTCGACGAGCTTCGCGAGCGTCAGCTTCGCCACCTCGCGTCTGACGCCGTCGAAGGACGAGAGGACCACCGCCTGGGGCGTGTCGTCGATGATGAAGTCGACCCCGGTGAGATTCTCAAGGGCGCGGATGTTCCGGCCCTCGCGGCCGATGATCCGGCCTTTCATGTCGTCGGACGGAAGCTCGACGATGGAGACGGTCGTCTCAGCAGCGTGGCTCGCCGCCACGCGCTGGAGGGCGTCTGCGACGAGGTTGCGCGCTCGGCGCTTGGCCTCCGTCCGGGCCTCCTCCTCCATCTGCCTCACCATGCGGGCCATCTCGTGCCGGACGAGCTCTTCTGAGCGCTCGAGCAGGTGCCGCTTCGCTTCGTCCACCGTCATTCCGGAGATGCGTTCGAGCTCCTTCAGCTGGCCGTCGGTGGCGAGCTTGAGCTCCTCCTGTAGCTGTTTCAGATGCGTTTCGCGGTCAGCGAAGCCCTGCTCGCGCCGGTCGAACTCGGTGAGCTTGCGATCGATATCCTCTTCCTTGGCGAGGACGCGCTCCTCGATCTTGACGATCTCCGCGCGCCTGTCCCGAAGCTCCTGCTCCACGTCGGCCCGGAGCTTGAGCACCTGCTCCTTCGCCTCGAGCTCTGCCTCTCGCCGGGCTGACTCGGCCGACCGCTTGGCCTCTCCGGTGAGACGCGCCTGCTCATCGCGGGCAGCACTCAGGCGGCGCCCCATGAAGAGTCGAAGGCCGAGCACGGCGACGAGGAGACCGGCTGCGAGGCCGACCAGTACGCCGATTCCAAGCTGCATTGGTCGCTCCTACATCGTCGCCCGTAGGAACGGCGTCGTCGGATCGGGTGCGACGGGAAAGCCGGCCTATCGGCCTGAGTGCGAGCCGTCCTCCGTGTCGCTGTACCGCATGATCAGGTTGTCGTAGTCGAGGGTTTCTGTGGTCCGATTCGGCGAAAAACCGTGCCTTGCAGGCGGTTTGATAGTGACTTCTGTGGAGCTATCCTAGCCCGCCGCCGGTCTCCTCGTCCAGCGTTTCGACGACTCTCTCGATCGTCTCCTCGTCGAAACCCCGCCGTGTGAGGAGCGCCCATGCCTTCCTCGGATCGCTCACGGCCGCTGCGGCTCGTGCCGCACGCGCTGCTTCCGGCTCCAGCTTGGCGATTGCAGAGCCGGCCTCGGCCTCGGAGATCCCTTCCGCCTCGAGGCGTGCTGCGATCGCCGCATTTCCCCACCCGCGTTCGGCGAGCGTCGCCGCCCGGCCGTTCGCCAAGCGCGCGTCGTCCACGAGCCGCGCCTCCGACAATGCGAGCAGTGCGCTTCGCCCGGCCGCAGGCGCGACTCCCGCGCGCTCGAGGCGCTCGGAGAGACGCCGAAGAGAAAGATCCCGCCGCCGCAGCGTACGCCCGGCCAGGTCGAGCGCCTCCACCCGGCGGAGTTCCCGGCGCAGCAGGCGCAGGAGTGGCCTGTCGAGCTCGATGCCGGCGCTGAGGCCACACCGCACCACGACCTCGTCCGGCACGGCACGCCACGGCTCGCCGTCCAGTTCGAGGAAGACTGTGCCCGGCCGGGCTCTGCGCAGCGCGGTTAACTTAGGCGGTGGAGGCGACTTCGCTCGCCTCTTCCTCGGCTTTCGCCGGCGCGACGGCGTCGTCGGCAACCGGGAGCAGGCGAGACGAAGCGACCGCGTCCGGGCCGAGTTCCGTTTGGACGGAGCGCAGGATCTGCTCGGTGACGTCCGGGTGCTCGCGCAGGAAGGCTGTCGCGTTCTGTCGCCCCTGGCCAAGCCTCTCCTCGGCATAGCTGAAGTACGAGCCCGACTTCTGGACGATCTTCCGCTCCAGACCGACGTCGAGGACGCTGCCTTCCCAAGAGATCCCGTCGCCGTAGATGATGTCGAACTCCGCCTGCTTGAACGGTGGCGCCACCTTGTTCTTGACCACCTTCACGCGGACGCGGTTACCGATCGCCTCTACGCCTTCCTTGAGCGTCTCGATGCGGCGGATGTCGAGGCGGATCGAGGAGTAGAACTTGAGCGCCCGTCCGCCCGGCGTCGTCTCGGGATTGCCGAACATGAC
>DATNOU010000055.1:0-5004 GCA_035601195.1 Gaiellaceae bacterium
GCGCATGTCCGCTCCACGCTCGACGAGCGCGTGCCCGCCGAGATCCGACCCACGCGCGCACTCGGCGTTGCGGGAACGATTACTCAGCTCGCCACCCTCGACCTAGGCCTCGAGCGGGAGGAGCCGGACGTCGTCCACGGCCACCCTCTCGCCACGGAGACGGTCGCTGCTCAGCTCGAGCGCCTTTCCGCGCTGTCCATCGGTGAGATCCGCCTCGAGCGCGGCATGCATCCCGACCGGGCGCCGGTGATCGTCGCCGGCGCGGTCGTCGTCCTCGAGACGCTGCGCCATTTTGACCTCGACCAGCTCGAGGTGAGCGAGCGGGACATCATGCACGGGGCCGCCCTCGCGGCGGCCGCGCTCCCCGAGCCGGCTGAAGGAGACGCTCCGCCGGGCGCATTCACCTGCTGCTGAGGTTCCTCAAGTTCAGGCGGAGGCCAGCCAGCGTGCGGTCTCGACATGGAGCGGGAGGACCTCGTCGTTCTCCCAGGCCCAGGCGAGGGTTTGGGCGAGCGTCCAACCGCGAGCTCTCTCGCGCTCGAGGCCGAGCTCCGTCGTCAGACGGTCGAGACGGTGTCGCACATCCTGTTCTGAATGGCCCAGCCCATAAGCTCGAATCACTGGCGCCAAGCCGAACTCACGCTCGCCCAGGAGAGGTTTCGGATCGATTGCGAGCCATGGCTCCCGTTCGGCACGAAGAATGTTGTCCGCGTGAAGGTCTTGATTGACGAGCACGGCATGGCCCTGCGTCGGTACGAGTTCGCTCACCGCTTCGAGCGCGGCTTCAATGAGTTCCTGCTCAAAGGGGTGCCCAGCTCGTTCCCACTTCTCGGGGAGATAGGCGCCCACCGCTCCGCCTCGTCCGCCAGCGGACGAAACGGCTCACCAGCCGGTATCCATAGTCTCGGTAGCAGACCGACGATTACGTCAAGCGCTGCGTCGGGAGCGAGTTCGCGAAGATGGCTCCCAGGACGGCAGCGCTCGAGCAAGAGCGCCCAGCGCTCCGAATCGTGAGCGAGGAGACGGACGGCGCCTTGGCCGTTCCAGTGCGCAAGAGCCTCGGCCTCATATTCGCTCTCCCGATCGGGAAGACAGATCTTGAGGACCGCCTCGCCACCGTCGGAGAGCGTCGCAGGCACTGCAAGGGATGCGTAGGCGTACGCGAACGGGTCTCCGAGGACCAGCGACCACATCTCTTGGCACTCCTCGACCAGGCGAGGGAGCCGTTGGAGCCACTCCCGTCCGGCCTCGGTTGCGGCCGCCCAGGATAGTCCGGGGTGCGCCGGCGGAACGCCCTCGGGGCTCACGGCTTCAAAAGCGCTCGAGCAACCAGGCGTGCACGTCGCCGATGCGCCCCAATTGAATCGTGAGGTGGCCGTCCTCTGCGGAGAGATGAGCGTCCACCCCGGGGATCCGCTCCGCGAGCCACTCGCCGTGGGCAATCGGCACAAACCGGTCCTGAGCTCCGTGCAGGAGCTGAAGCGGGACGCGAATATCGTCGAGCTCGAAGCCCCACGGGTTCACGAAGGCGAAGTCGTCGTCGATCCAGCCGTCGAGCCGCTCGCCGATCGCTCTCCGCGTCGACTCCGCGAGGTACTCGGCGAACTCGCCTGTCAACACAGCCAAATCGGGCGGGCTGAGGAGGGAACGCAGAGTCTCCGCGATCGCATCCGGCTCCGCGCCGAGCAAGGCATCCGCCTGCGTCCGGAGGTACCGCTCGAGAGTCTCCGGTCCAGCGAGTGTCGCGGCGAACTCGTCCAGGTTGTCTTGGCCCATCCCGTCGAGCCAGTCGAGGCCTTCGGCGGGATATGGCGCGACTCCGGCGAGGGAGGCGGCGGCAACGACCCGGTCGGGTAGGAGCGCGGCGCACGCAAGCGTGTGCGGCCCGCCCCCCGACCCTCCCTCGACGGCGAAGCGGTCGAACCCGAGGGCGTCGGCCATGGCCGCGACGTCTCGCGCGGCGTCGGCGACGGTGCGGCCCGGGTGCGGATCCGAGCGGCCGTACCCCGGCCGGTCGTACGCGAGCAGCCGCATTCCGCGTGCCTCGGCGTCCTCCACCAGCCCGCGCCAGAGAAGACCTGATCCTGGAGTGCCGTGGACGGCGACGACGGCGTGGCCGCTCTCGTCGCCGGCCTCCAGGACCGCGAGCGTGCGCCCGTCGACCGGCACGCGATGTTCCCGGATCAGGCGGGCTCCTCCTCCGCGAGCCGCCGCGCGACCGGCTCGCGCTGGAGCACGCCCAGAAGGCGCCCGTCCTCCGTCACCGGCAGACGCTCTAGACCGCTCTCAGCCATGAGATGGAGGGCCACGTCGAGCGGCATATCGGGGCCGACCGTCGTCATGTCCGTTTCGCAGACCTCTCGCACGGTGGCCGAAAGGAGGTCTACTCCCCTTGCGAAGGCGGCGACGATGCTCTCGAGCGTCACGCAGCCGAGCAGGCGCTCGCCGTCGGTGACGAGGGCGCTCTCCACGTGCGGGTGCGTGAGCAGTTCCGCCGCCTCTCGGGCGCTGGCGTCCGCAGAGACCACGCGGGGATCGGAAACAAGGGCTTCGCGAACGATCACGGGAAGATCCCCCGCGCTTCGAGCGCATCCGCGACCTCCCGGATGCTCGTCACGAGGGCCGCGCTGCGAAAGGAGAGCGACTCGGCCTCGGCGAGCGTCCAGACACGCTCGAGCGCGTCGCTCATGAGATCGTGCAAACGGGCGCGGATTTCCTCCCGGCCCCAGAAGAAGCGCTGGATGTCCTGCACCCACTCGAAGTAGGACACAGCCACGCCTCCGGCGTTCGTGAGGATGTCGGGCAGGACCGGAATGCCGCGCTCGACGAGAATCTTGTCGGCCTCGAGGGTCGTCGGCCCGTTTGCCCCCTCCGCGATCAGGTGAGCGGCGAGTCGGCCGGCATTCTCGCCTGTCACCTGCTCCTCGGTCGCCGCGAGAACGAGCACGTCGCAGGGGAGCTCGAGCAGCCCTTCATTCGTCACCTCGACCGCCCCGGGAAAGCCGGAGAGGCCGCCGTGAGCGCGTCGCCAGGCGTCGACAGCCTCGAGATCGAGGGCTTCCTCCTTGTGGATTCCTCCTGAGATGTCGGAGACGCCGGTGACCCGCGCGCCGCGTAGGGCGAGCTCGTGCGCTGCGACACCCCCGACCTTCCCGTAGCCCTGGACGACGCACGCGGCGCCTCGAAGCGACGACCCGAGCCTCTTCACGGCGTTCTCCACGACCATGACGACGCCGATCCCGGTCGCCTCGGGCCGCAACACGCTGCCCCCGATCGAGAGCGGCTTTCCGGTGACGATCTCCGGAACGGCGTGGCCGACCTGCATCGAGTACGTGTCCATCATCCAGGCCATCGTCTGCTCGTCAGTCGCCATGTCCGGCGCCGGTATGTCCCGCTCGGGCCCGATGACCGGCAGGAGCTCGGTCGTGAACCTGCGCGTGAGCCGCTCGAGCTCGGCCGTCGAAAGGGCACGCGGGTTGCAGCGGACGCCTCCTTTTGCCCCGCCGTACGGGAGACGTAGCAGGGCGCACTTCCACGTCATCCACATGGCGAGCGCCGCGCATTCGCCCAACGTGACGGCCTGGTCGTAGCGGATGCCCCCCTTCGTCGGCCCGAGCACGCTCGAGTGCTGCACGCGGTAGCCCGGGAAGACACCGAGGGATCCGTCGTCGAGCTGAACCGGAATGGACACGGAGAGAGCGCGTTCCGGGAAGCGGAGCCGGTGCCCGACCGCGTCGTCGACGTCTGCGTGCTCGAGGGCCTCGTCGAGCTGCCCGACGGCCTGGAGGAAGAGCGGATCTTCGAGCTCGGGCGGCAGCTCGCCGCTCGGAGCGGCCGCGGGCTTCGCCTGGGCCATGCGCTGGAGTCTATTCAGGCTCTACCAGGAGGGTGAGGCCCTCGCGGCCCACGATTCGGACGGTCTCGCCGGGCTCGGCGCCCGGCTCGCACCGCGCCCGCCAGAGCTCTCCTTGGACGCGAACCTGCCCGGCAGGCCGGCAGGGGGAGACGACCACGGCACGCGCTCCGATCAGCGTTTCCGCACCCGCCTGGATGCGCCGCCGTCGCGAAAAGCGGATCCAGAAGTAGGTCTCCGCCACCTCGACCACGGCGCTTGCGGCCACGAGCACGAGCCCCCAGGGCGCCGGCGCGACGAAGATCGCCAGGAGGACAGCTCCGACGAAGAGCAACGCCTAGGCCGGCGCTTCGGCCACCGTCGCCCGCCGCCTGCCGACGGTCAGGGTCAGGAACGAGACCAGGATTGCGGCTCCGGCGACACCGACCCCCCACCAGACGCCCGAGATGTTGTCGTCCCAGCCGAGCGTGTGGTCGATCGAGAAACGACCCGGGCCGATCGCAGCCAGCGCGACCGCGGACGCCGCGATCAGAAGATTGAACTCGTAGCCGCCGTTCCCGTTGAAGAAACCCTTGGGCCAGTGGATCACATAGATGGCGTTCAGCATCACGACGGTGACGGCGAGAGCGCCGAGCGGCGTGAGGAACCCGGTGGCGAGGGAGAGCCCGCCACCGGACTCGGCCACTGCGAGCGCGAAGGCCATCAGGAACGGTGCCCGGTACGCGAGGCTGCTGACCATGCCGGCGGTCCCGCGCATCCCCGGGCCGCCCCACCAACCGAAGAGCTTCTGCGCGCCGTGCGCGGCCATGATCGAACCGACGGCGATGCGCAAGAGCAGAAGTCCAGACGACATGCCTTGCCTCCTTCAGGTCGACCGCTCATTTCAAACGGCCTGAAAGAGCAGGTATTCCCGGGCGAGCCCCTTTCGAGGCTGCAATGCCGGGGGTGAGACTCGAACTCACACGCCCTTGCGGGCAGAGGATTTTAAGTCCGTCCCGGCAGGCTGCGCCGACTTGAGCCTCGCGGAGATTGCCTGCAATGAAGGCATTTCAGGATTGCAGCGGCTTACTACGAAAGACGCGCCTTGGAGGCAAGCCCGTACGCGCACGGTACGCGCAGTCGGGCCGCGCGTGGCCGTCCGGTTTTCGGCC
>DATNOU010000056.1:0-4969 GCA_035601195.1 Gaiellaceae bacterium
GACCTCGACCTCCAGCACGAGCTGCTCGTCGTGCGCAACAGCAAGTTCGGCAAGTCACGCGAGGTGCCACTGCACCCGAGCACGATCGGAGCGCTACGCGACTACCTGCGCCGGCGCGATCGGCACCAGCCGCCGCCGAGCACGCCGGCGCTGTTCGTCTCGCCGGCCGGCCGCACCGGGCGACGCCTTTCCTGTACGCCGACGAGGAGATCGCGGCGCTGTTCGCAGCCGCTGACACGCTGCGCTTCCCGTTGCGGGTCGCGACCTACCGCACGCTGATCGGGCTGCTCGCAGTCACCGGCCTCCGGGTCGGGGAGGCGATCCGGCTCGACCGCGGCGACCTCGACCTCAAGCACGAGCTGCTCGTCGTGCGCAACAGCAAGTTCGGCAAGTCACGCGAGGTGCCGCTGCACCCGAGCACGATCCGGGCGCTGCGCGACTATCTGCACCTGCGCGACCCGTAGGGTTCGTAAACTCGGTCGTGGCCGATTTCCAGGGAAAGTCCCAACCTCGTGGCCGTGGCGGCAGTCCGTAAAACGTGTGCCGCATTGCGACGGACGAGGGGCACGATTGGAGCGGGCGTAAAGCGTTCGCCAGTGATTCCTCAGCGCCCTGCACGTGCCCGACGGCGGCGAAAGCTGACCTCACGTGTCGCTACCGACGCTCTCGGCCGGGCAGATTCCTCACGCTCGGGCGGGGGTGAAGCCGCTCGAACGACTTGTCTGTCTCTCGGGACCGAGCTCGTGGAAAACGGGTGCGGAAGCTCGCTGCTGTTGCCGTCGGCCCGTCAGAGGGAAGGGGCGGAGCGCCGGTCGTCATCGCAACCCACGCCTCCGAGGGAGATCTGACTCCTCAACGCGCCGGCGATCAGGCGGGCGAGCTCATCTGCCCCGGGCAAAAAGGTAGGTTCCGCCGCCGAAATACCCGCGCCGGCGTAGATCGTCAGCCGATTCTGCCATGCGTGATTGGCGAGTGCCGCCGCCGCCGCGCCCGGAGGATCAGAGAGTGGCTTCGGTTCGTACACGACTGAAGCGTATGGCAGACGGGGCGATCCTTATGAACGCGGCGGTCATCGCCGTCGACGTGCCGATCGGCTTCGGCCCGCGAAGGGCGGATGCGGCAGCTCGCGCGTTCATGAGTGGAGCAGCGAGCACCGTTTTCACGACTCCGTCCCGAGAGATCCTCGCGAGCCGCTTTGGGCCCGGACTCGGTGTCTCTGCGCAGGCTCACGCGCTCGGAGAACGGATCTTGCACGTCACGGACCTTGCTGAGTTGGATGCGCGTTTGCGTGAGGTTCATCCGGAAGTCTCGTTTTGTGCGATGAACGAAGGACAGCCTCTCCGATACCGAAAGAAGACGGCTGGCGGTGTGCTTGAGCGGATCGAGATCCTTCGCCGGCATGCGGTGGAGCTTGATCACCTGGCGAACGCCGCGGTAGTGCCGATCGACGATGTTCTGGACGCTGCTGCGGCGGCTTGGAGTGCGCATCGAATCGCCACCGGAGTAGCGCAGTCCTTGCCCGAGCCACCCGAGGTGGTCAACGGGCACCTCGTCGCGATCTGGTACTAGAAGACCGGCAGCGGGTGGAGAAAGGCCAGCTCGCGGTCGGGGGGCACCACGAGCAGACCGTCGGGCCTGGCCACCGCATAGCGTGTCCCCCACTATGAACCTGCGACCACTCGTAAGTGGCGAGCCCGAGCGACGGACGAAGCTCCTGTTGTCACTTTCGTTGTCACCCTACGGAGCTTGTTCTCAATGCAGAAGGCGGAAGGCCCTGCTTTGCACGGCTTTCCGCTATGGGCCGGGCAGGGATCGAACCTGCGACCTTGGGATTAAAAGTCCGGCTCGACTAGCTGAAACGAACTGTCAAGGCCGGTCGAAAACGGACCCCCGTCGTGCCGGTTGAATTCGGACCCCCCTCTTGTGGGCCGCCACCGGCCGTAGGCCGGTGGCGGGCGCGGCCGTGAGCGTCCCTTTGGCGGTTCGCGGGTGACGATCGGGAAGGGTCGGAGGACGCGATTCGCGAGGGTCGCCGGCGATTTCGACGGATCGCGGTCCGGATCGGCGCGTTGAGAGCGGTTCTGCGGCCCTGCGAGCGGTCGGCGCGACTGGTTGCCTATCCGGTTTCGGGGTCGCGGGCGGGTGGGCGGCCGCCGAGGTCGCGGTCGCGGAGCCGGTAGCTGTCGCCCTTGAGCGAGAGGATTTCGGCGTGGTGGACGAGCCGGTCGATCATCGCGGCGGCGACGGTCTCGTCGCCGAAGATCTCGCCCCAGGCGGAGAAGGGCTTGTTCGAGGTGACGATCAGCGAGGCGCGCTCGTAGCGGGAGCTGACGAGCGAGAACATCAGGTTGGCGGCGGCGGGGTCGAAGGGGATGTAGCCGACCTCGTCGACGATCAGCAAGGGCGTCCAGAGCAGCTTGCGCAGCTCCTCGTCGAGGCGGCCTTGCCGTTGCGCGTCCCCGAGCCGGGTGACCCACTCGGTCGCGGTTGCGAAGGCGACGCGCTGGCCGGCGAGACAGGCACGGATCCCGAGCGCGATCGCGAGGTGCGTCTTGCCCGTGCCGGGCGGGCCGAGCAGGACGACGTTGTCCCTGGCGGTGAGGAAGTCGAGCTGGCCGAGGTGCAAGACGAGCGTCTTCTGCACCGAGCGTTGGAAGCTGAAGTCGAACTCCTCCAGCGTCTTGCGGGCGGGGAAGCGGGCCTGCTTGATCCGCGCCTCGCCGCCGTGCGCGTCCCTCGATGCGACCTCGGTCGCAAGCAGCGCCTCGGCGAAGCGCTCGTAGCTCCACTCCTCGGCGCGGGCGCGCTCGGCCAGCTTCGGCAGCGCCCTGGCAGCGGCCGGCGCCTTCAAGGTGCGGAAGAGGAAGCTGAGCTCGGCTTGCTTGGTCATGCCGGGATCAGCGCGTCGTAGATCTGCAGTGGCCGCTGCTCGACCTCGGGCTCGGGCGGGGCGCCGCGCAGCTCGCGCAGCGCTCTCGCGTGCTCGAGGGCGGTGATCGTGCGGTGGCGCGCGAACGAGCGCACGTGTCGGCAGGCGACCTCGCCCGTGTCGAGGCAGACCGCGAGCACTTCGCGCTGCGAGACGTGCAGCTCGACGCGGCGGCCGACCAGGCGCGGGTCGAGCGAGTAGTCGCAGGTGTCGACGCGCACGTACGGGTCAGGGGGCACGCGGGTGACGAACCGGCGGTCGACGTCGGGCAGCCGCCCGGGCAGCGCGCGCATCACCGTCAGCTCCTCGGCCAGCCGGTCGAGCGGCCGGCAGCGGAGCGTGCGGTGGAAGCGGACGTTGGCGCGCTCGGCGAACCAGCGGTCGAGCTGCTCCTGGAAGTCGAGCTCATTGGCAAACGAGCGGCCGGGCTCGAAGCTCGTCTCCGCGTAGCCCTGCAGTCGCTCGACCACGCCCTTCGACTGCGGGTCCCGGGCCTCAAGGATCCGCCAGCCGACGCCGAGCTGGCCGCAGAAGGCGGCGAACGGCTCGGTCGGGCGGCCGCCGCCGGCGTGCAGCGCGCCCTCCCGGTCCCAGACCAGCGTCTCCGCCAGCCCGCCCAGCTTGCGGAGACACTCGCCGATCCCGTACAGCAGGTCGGGCGCCTCCTTCGAGAACACCAGCGCCCCGGCGCCAGCACGCGAGTAGGGCAGGCAGCCGACGACGACGTAGCCGCGCCGCGTCTGGCCCGCGTCGACCGGGATCTCCCGCGACGGCTCCCAGAGGTCGAACTGGCAGAGCGCCCCCGGCCGATACGAGCTGCGCTGAAAGGTCCGCGGCCGCGGCAGAAACAACGGCCGCACCTCGCGCAGATAGTCGTCCAAGATCGTCTTCGAGCCCGCGTAGCCCTGCTCCTCGAGCAGCTCCCGCAGCCGCTTGCCCGGCAGCCGCGGCTCCGCACGCAACAACCTAAGCACCTCCTCGCGGAACGGATCGAGCTTCGACGGCCGCGGCGGCCGCCGATAGCGCGGCGCCTCCGTCGCGCGCAGCGCCCGCCGGATCGTGTTACGACCGTGACCAGTGCGCCGCGCGATCTCCTTGATCGACAGCCGCTTCACGAAATACAAGCGGCGGATCTCCGCCCACTGCTCCACCCCGACCACAACCTCCTCCTCGCTCGATGTCTCAGACCGAGCGAGGCTTCAGACCCGACCGGACAGCGCCACCACGCCGCCGAGGGGTCAGCTTTCAACCGGCGTCAGGGGGTCAGTATTGAACCGGCGTCGATACCTGATGGCCTCGAGCGGCAGACGAGATCCGCCGAACGACTTGGCCGTCGCCAGCTGAGCATCTGCTCGGCCGAGAACCTCAGCGGCGACGGGAGGACGAGCACTCGCGGTCATCGCCCACCCAGAGGGCACCGAGAATCACCGGCTAACGCTGACCCACCCGCTCGAATCGGTCTCAGCTGTCCGCCGCGATGCCAGGTTGCGGCCGAAATGCCGCAGCCTAGGCGATCAGAATTCCCCTGCAAATCCGCTACGACCGAATTTACGAACCCTACGGGTTCAAAAACTCTGTGATGCTGTCGAATCCGCCGATTTGCAGTGGGATCGCCTGTACGAACCATGCGCGCGTGTCGGGGCGTTTCGACGTCGTCGAGCTGCCGCTCTTCCGGACGTGGAGCCTCCTTTGGGTGAAGGACGGATCGGGGAGCTTGGTGTGAGCGGCCGCGAAGTATCGTCGGCGGCATGTGGGAGCTCGAGAGCGCCGCGCCGCCGGCCGACCCGGAGGCCCGCCAGATCCAGGTCACGCTCGCTCAGTCGAGGGCGCGCTACGTCTCTCCCGACCTGGAGTTCGCCGTCTGGACGGCGACGATCGGCGAGAGTCGCGAAGGGGAGCCGGTCACGGTCACGGGCCCGCTCGGCCATGTGACCGCCGGCGAGCAGCTCGTCTGCACCGGGGCGTTCTCGCGGCACCCGCGGTACGGCTGGCAGTTCTCGGTCGAGACGTTTCGCTCCGCACTGCCGCGGTCGCCGGAGG
>DATNOU010000057.1:0-38223 GCA_035601195.1 Gaiellaceae bacterium
GAGGCGGCCGCCGGGCCACGCGTATCGCTACCGAGAAGGCTCCTCGCCGTCGTTCGAGGTCTCTTCGTCCGTACCCACGCGCCCTAGCCTCACCTGGGTGATTTCGCCTCCGGGGTGAGGATCAAGCGGCGCGCCGGACCGATACTCAGCGAGTTGCGTGCACTCGCGTTGATTCCCGTCGTCGCCTACACGGATGGGCTCGGGCTGCTGGACAATGGAGGCGCGGTCCTCCCTTACGTCGCGATCTTCGCCCTTGTCTTCGGAGACGCCATCATTCCGATCCTTCCCGGCGAAACGACGCTCAATGCGGCCGCCGTCCTCGCGTCGCAAGGCCAGCTCGAGCTCGGCGGCGTGATCGTTGCGGGGGCCGTCGGCGCGATCGCAGGCGACAGCGCGGTGTACTGGATCGCTCGCGCGAGCCACGGGCGACTGAAGAATCGCCTCGAGAACCTGCTGCAGAACGAGCGGGTCCAGAAAGGCGTCGGGTTTATGTCCAGCCGTGGCTCCATCGTGATTGTCCTCGGCCGCTTCGTCCCGGGGATGCGCCTCGCCGTCAACTTCACATTCGGCGTCCTGCGCATGCCCTATGGGCGCTTTATCGCGTGGTCGGCAGTCGGCGGAACGCTCTGGGCCACGTACACGGTGCTCCTCGCCTATTACGTCGGTACGGCGCTGGCGGACTTCCCTCTCGCCTCCATCGTCATCTCCGGGTTGATCACGACTGCGGCTATCGTCGCGATCTTCTGGGGCGACCGCGTTCGCCGTCGCGTCGTAGGTCCGCAAACCTCTGAGACGGGAAGCTGAGTCGATGCCGGTGATCGCTCGGCGCGATCGCCTGGACGGCCCGTTGTGACAAACCGGCTTCGATGGCTCGGTCATTCGACCGTCGTAATCGAGCTCGACGGCGTTCGGCTGCTCACCGATCCTGTCCTACGGAGGCAGGTCTTCCACCTGCGCCGCGCTGCACCCCTCAACCTTGACGATCTCGACGACATCGACGCAGTGCTTATCTCGCACGCTCACTACGACCACCTCGACCTCCCGTCCTTGTCCAGCCTCGAGCGGGAGACGACTGTGTGCGTTCCCCCGGGCGTCGGGCGCCTGGTCAGGCGGCGAGGTTTCGTCTCTGTCGTCGAGCTAGCAACCGGAGACGAGGTGGGTTTCGGACCGCTCACGGTTCGCGCCGTCCGCGCCGAGCACTTTGCGCGCCGAGGCCTCAGCTGGAAGACCGAGGCGCTCGGTTACGTGGTCGCCGGCGCAAGAAAGGTGTACTTCTCGGGAGACACGGGGCTCTTTGCGGACATGGCCGACGTTGCTTCGCAGCCGGACGTTGCATTGCTGCCAATCTGGGGATGGGGGCCCTCTCTTGGGCCTGATCACCTTGATCCGCAACGGGCCGCACAGGCACTCGCGTTGATTCGCCCCAAGGTCGCCGTCCCTATCCACTGGGGAACGTATTATGTGCGCCGGTTTGTCCGTTCGAGGCGGGGTTCTCTGAACGCGCCTGTGAGAAGCTTCGTTCGGGCCGCCGCGGCGAATGCCCCGGCGGTCAAGGTTCGGATCCTGCCCGTCGGCGGCGCCCTTTCGCTCGACGAGCTCTAGGAACGGGAATCGAGGGACGCGATATAGCGCGGTTCGCGCCAGAGCAGAATGCGCACGAACAGCTCGAGGACGATCGAAGCGACCGCGAGGATGATCGCGGCCCAGATCGCGGTCCACCAGAACTCGTCGATCGTCAGTCGGCTGGAGAGGGCGTCGGTGATGTTCAGCAGGATCGCGTTGACGAGGACAGCGAACAGGCCGAGCGTCACGAGCGTGAGGGGCAGCGTGAGGATGCGCAGGATCGTCCCGAGAACTGCGTTGACGATGCCAAACAATGCCGAAACCCACACGTACCCCCAAAAGCCCCCGGTTATCTCCATGCCGGAGAGAACCCAGCTCGTTACCGCAAATGCGGCGGCAAGGATGGCCCAGCGCGCGAGCAAGACCAGCAACAGCCTCGAACTCGTAGGCCTCACTGTCTCGACAGCTCGGTCATGCGCTCGCGCAGCTCCCCGCAGATTTCCTGTAGCGCGCGGTCGACCTCTACTCCGATGTGTTCCGCAACTATTTCGACCGGGACGCCATAATCGGCGAGCCCCCGAGCGATCCTGCCGGTGTTGACCTCTCCTCCGCTCCCGCGATGCCTCGGCACGTAAATGTGTGTGGGATAAGCGTACGACGCGCGCCAGCCCAGACCACCGTCCACGACTAATCCCCAAAGAGCCACGCGGCCGATCACACGGGCTGCGGAGGCATGCGAGAGCACGTCGTCGTACAGATGCAAGAAATTGGTCGCGTAGTCGATTTCTTTGGCGGCCCAAATCCCACACTCGCAGCCCGTGGACGGCGCCCCGTGCGTCGGCGCTAGACGCCAGGGACGACGCAACCTGCGCTCCAGGACCAGCTCGCAGCGCGCCGACAATTCCTCACAAGGCGGCCAATCCGTTCCAAAGACAACGCTGCGTAAGCGAGCGCCCGCAGGCATGTCGACGGCGAGCCACGTGCGCCAGCCGACGACGGGCTCGCAGTAGTCGAAGGCGGGGCGTTCTAGGTTCTCGCATGGCGTGACGACGCCGTGAGCACAAAGATCTGTCTCCGCGGAGCCAGCCGTACGGCGAGGAACTGGGTCTCTGATCGGCTCGATCCGGTATGTCCGCCTCACCGGCCCGGTGAACATTGCGCGTTACACCCCGGCCGAAACGCTTAGGCCAACAAGGCGGGCCGTTTCTCGCATCTGGCTCAGATCAGCACTGCAGCCGTCACAGCGCTTGAGGTGACCCTCGAAGGGCCGTACCTTCGCGGCAAGTGCCTTCTCGCGATAATCGATGACCATCTCGACGAGCTCGCAGCATCTGAGCTCGCTGAGCGGATGAGTGGTTGCTCTGGTCTGACCGGACCTCCGTGCCAAGCGGATTCCTCTCATCGATCCAGGACCCGATTCTTCGCAATGAGTGCCGCTTGTACACCACCCGCTGGCCTGGTTCACCTGGGTGAAATGCGACGTCGCGAGGTGCCGTTGCGAACGCCTCGGAGGCTTCGTCGATGAGGTCAGGACCCGCGTTTGGAGTCCCGCGCCGCGCTGTCCCTCGACGGCTTCTTGGTTGCCGCTCGACACCGAGGAGCATGCCTTTAAGCCGGGGGGCGACAAATTCGTCCGTCGATCGATGGAGGAGCAGCCGCCAACCGACGTTACCTTCCGCGGGGGCCTCGTCGTCAGTCTTTGCTACCGCCGGCGCTCCCACTAGATTCGAGAACGAGGACAATGACGAGCGCCGCGAGCGTGCCGGCGAGCGCAGCCCATATGACGAGTAACGATGGCTCATCACTCGTCGCGGTCACGGCGACGACTAGGCCGATCCCGAGCAACGCGAGGACCCCGAGTGTGATGAAAAGCGCGCGCTTCACAGGTGGATCGTACGGGACAACGGGCACCTGGCCCTTCTGCTCAGGGCGCCGGAGTCCTGTTTGCCAGGCTCGCGACGCGAGGGCTGATTTAGCGAGCCCGGCGGGTCATAGCTCGGGACCTACCCCGGCCCGCCGCGGCCCTCAGCCCGGCCGAACGTCAGGCAGGTATGAGTCACGACGAGGAGTTAGACCGCCCGCTGGATAAGCTCTAGTCGTGTGCAGATGACATTGGGCTGAACCCGGCACCCAGAGCCAAGTCGTCTAGTGCGGATGAGAGGACTTGAACCTCCACGGGCTTTCGCCCACACGGACCTGAACCGTGCGCGTCTACCAATTCCGCCACATCCGCGCGGTGAAGCCGATTGTAGCCGCGTCGCTAGCGCCGCGAACGGTCGTCGGGCTCTCCGAGAACCGGCAAGTTCTCGAGATCGCGCGCCACGCTGCGCTCGAACTCGCCGGCATCGCCCGCCTCGCCCTCGACGAGAGTGAGATCGCCCTTCCCCCGCCGCCGCTTCCGTCGAACGGGTCTGTGCCGCTCGGCGCGCGCGACCCGCCCGGCTAGCCGCGGCCATTCCGCGCCGACGACGAGGCCGACGGCGCAGGCAATCAGCACGAGCGCGACGACGCTCACGGACTCATTGTAATCCGGGGCTAAGGGCTCGCGGGACGGCGGCCGATAGGAAAACCGAAAATGCCTCGGGACAACTTTCCGCTCGCAGTGATGCTCTTTGTGCTCGGTTGGGCTACAGTCGCGCGGGCCGTCCTTGTCTTCGCACAGAAGCTTCCCCCCACCTGCGGGCGCTGCGGCCGTCGCTTCGAGCGAAAGCACATGGGCGAGCCCGTCTGCCGCTGCGGCCACTGACGCGCTGGACGGCAGCCGCTCCCAGCGGCTTCTAGCCCGCGACTGAGAAGAGGCTGCGGCCGAGCCGGTCGCCGCCACGCACGAGCTTGCGCGCATAGAGGCGCTCGTCGGCGGCGCGATAGAGCGAGAGCGCATTCTCGCCCTCGCCCGGGAAGAGCGCCCAGCCGAACGTGATGCGAACCCCCTGATTCTCGAGCGTTGCTTCCAGGCGGGCCGCAGCCGCGGCCGCCTCCTCGCCGCCGGCGAGGGACGTGATCACCGCGAACTCGTCCCCGCCCACGCGCGCGACCTCGTCATTGGGACGCAGGACGCTGCCGAGCATCTCGGCGAGACGGCGAAGAGCGTCGTTGCCCTCCGCATGGCCCTTGATGTCGTTGATCTGCTTGAGGCCATCCATGTCGCCGAGCAAGAGGCTGAACGGGCGCCCCTGTACGAGCCGGCGGGCGATGGCGGCCTCGAACGCGCGGGTGTTGGGCAGCCCGGTGAGAAAGTCACGCTCCGCGAGAAGCTGGAGACTTGTGACGAGCTCCCGGTCGTGGGCGGCGAACCAGCCGATGAGCGCGCCGATGGACGTGTAGGTGAGGACGCGGATCGGCGTCGTGAGCGACAGGATCTGCGTCGCTGTCGGAACGGCGGGATTGAGCGCCACGCGGCCGTGAAGAGGATGCTGGCGAGGATGCCGGCCCAGATGCCGCGACGCACGCCGCCGGTCATCGCGAGAGCCGCGACAGGAAGGTAGAAGAAGTGCGGAATTCCGAGGCCGGGAACCTCGAAGAGGATCAGAGCGGCGAAGATGATCGCGAAGGCCGCTAGGGACGAGCCCACAACGAGCTCCCGGTGACGATACGCCGCAGTCACGCTCCTCAGCGTAGGCGGGTGGCGAAGCGGCGAACCTCACTCGTTCGAGTGATTCGCGGCCTACGCGGCGACGAGAGCGCGGACTGCCCGGGCGAGGACGCGCGCCCCGAGCTCGCATTGCTCCGGCGACGTGTACTCGTCGGGCGAGTGGCTGATCCCCGCTCGGCTCGGCACGAACAGCATCGCGGCAGGAACGTGCTTGGCGAGGACCATCGCATCGTGACCGGCGCCGCTCGGCATGCTCCGAGCGGTGGCGCCCTCCGCCGCGGCTCCTTGCCCAAGGAGGTCCTGGAGCCCGGGATCCAGGGGCGTCGGTGGCTTGCGGTGCGTCTTGGTGACTTCGAGCTCGAGCCGCTCCTCGGCCGCGACGCGTTCGAGCGTGTCTCTGACGAACTTCTCCGCCCGCGCGAATGTGTCGGCGTCGCCGGCGCGCGCGTCGATCGTGAACTCCGCAGTCCCAGGGATGACGTTGAAGCCGCCCGGAGCAACGGTGAGAATCCCCACGTTCGCGGTCATGTCGCCCCGCGAACGTGCCTCGTCACGCAGCTCGAGGACGATCCTCGCGGCCCCCGCGAGCGCATCCCGACGGGAGGCCATCGGCGTCGTCCCGGCGTGATTGGCCTCCCCGGAGAGCCGGACGCGGAAGCCGAGCAGCCCGGCGATGCCGCTTACGATCCCCAGATCCAGGCCCTCCTGCTCGAGCACGGGGCCCTGCTCTATGTGGAGCTCGAGGTAGGCACCCACGCGGTCGACGGCCTTGGCCTCTCCCAGCCGCTCGAAATCGAAGCCGCCGGCCGTCATCGCATCCGCGACGCCGCGGCGCCGCCAGTCTTCGAGATCGAGCTCGCCGATGAACGCACGGCTACCCAGCATCCCGGTCTGGAAACGGCTTCCCTCCTCGTCGTTGAAGGAGACGATCCAGAGCGGACGCCGCAGCGAAACGCCTTCGCGCTTGAGCGTGCGGACGACCTCGAGCGCGGCGAGGACACCGAGCGCGCCGTCGTAGCGCCCTCCGCGCGGCACGGTGTCGAGGTGGGAGCCGACCAGGACGGCCGTGCCTTCCCCTCCCTCCCAGCGGCCGAAGACGTTGCCGGCGGCGTCGATCTCGGTCTCCAGCCCGAGCTCCCGCAGTCGGCCGACGAGCCACTCGTTCGCCTGCGCCAACTCGGGCGTCCAGGCGAAGCGGGAAACGCCGCCGTCGTCCGCGCCGATTCGCGCGGCTTCTTCGAGATCAGACGCGAGCGAAGACACCGCGCTTCCTCAGCCACCGGTAGAGCTCGATGGCTCCGGTGATGGCGAGGGCGACCACGAAGGCAACAACGAATCCCTTCCATGGCTGCTCCTCGAAGGCCTTGCCGCCGAAGTAGCCGAGGAGCGCGGCGTACGACGCCCACATGAGCCCGGCCGCGACGTCGAAGGCGATGAAGCGACGCCAGCGCATCTCGAGTAGGCCGCATGCGAGCGTGACCGCCGTTCTGCCCCCGGGTATGAAGCGGCCGACAAGTATCAGGTAGCCACCTCGCTCCTCGATCTGTTGCTCGGCCCAGTCGATGCGCTTTCTCCGCTCTCCCGAGAAAAAGCGGTTCACGAGCCGGTGGCCGACCGTGCGGCCGATCACGTACGCGGTGTTGTCGCCCAGGATCGCGCCGCCGGCGGCGACGAGGATGACGGCGAAGAGGACGAGGTCCCCTGTCGAGGCGATGACGCCCGCGAGGATGACCGACGTCTCGCTCGGCACGAGCGGAAACACGACGTCCAGTGCCGCAACGCCGAAGAGGAATGCATACGTCCACGGCGATCCCGAGACGTAGTCGGTCAGAGACTGGAACAACTAGTGCGAGTGCTCCGCGGGGAGGCCGAGGCGGCGGGTCGTGCCTTCCTCCCAGTCGAACTGGATGAGGACGGCGGGCTCGTCGCCGACGACCCAGGCGTCGTGGCCGGGCTCGATCGTGACCACCTGCGGTGCCACGTAGTCGAACTGGCAGCCGTCTGCGTACTCGCCGCCGATGTGGCCGCGGGCGAGGAAGCCCACGTGAGCGTGCATGCAGAGGTCGGTCTCGACGTTCTGGGCCATGTGGGTCGACCAGCGAAAGCCGGGCGGATAGATGGCGCGCTTGACACGTCCGTTCGCCGCTTTGACCGTGTCGACCTGGGCGCCCCCGATCTCACGGTGGTCGGCGCCTTCGATCGGGTCGATAAGAGGATCCATGCGGCTAGCTTAGATCCTCGCGGACGAAATGAGTCTCTTTGAGGACCGGGCGATACCCCAGACTTTCGTTCAATCCGAGCATCGCCGCGTTCGTCTCCGCGTTTCCCGTCAGCATCGTGCGGAAACCCTGCTCGGCCGCCCAGCGAATCGTCGCGACCTTCGCCAGCCTGGCCAGCCCCCGCCGTCTGAACTCGTGAATCGTCCCGGTCATCTCGTTGGCGACTATGCTCGCGGGCTCGTCGACTTCGAGGAACGCGAGCGCCACGGGCTGCTCGCCCGAGAGCACGATGAAGCTTCCCTCGCCGCTCAGTTGCGGATGATCGAGCGTCTCCCTCCGCCACTCTTCGAGCCGGATGTCGTCTTCCCTGAAGTACTCCGGAACGTCGGCGGACGCGGCCGCGTAGACGCGGTGGAGCTCCTCCACACGGTCGCGGACCTCAGCGAGCGGCACGACACGGAAGCCCTCCGCTGCGCTCTTGGCCTCGAGGTCCGCGAGCATCGACGTGTCCGTGCGGGCCGGGTCCAGCCGTGAGACGCGTTCCTGGCCCGTTGCCCTGAAACCGCGCAACGCAAGCAGTCGCTCGCCTCCCCGCGTGTACGTCCAAGACTCCAGGACCAGCGCGCCTACCGCGCGGAGGTGACGCTCGGTCTCTTCGTAGAGGCCCTGACCGATCTCCCGGCCGCGGGCGGCCGGTACGACGTATGCCCAGAGGTCCCCGATTCCGGCGGCCTTGGTGGTCCACCTGAGGCGCGCCTCGGCCCAGCCGACCATGCGGCCCGCATCTTCCGCAACCCACATGCGCGCCCGCGCCCGCTCAGGCTGAGCGTCTCGCCAGTGGAGGACGCCGGGGGGAGTCACGGGATGCGGCAGCTCCTCCTCGTGCAGCGCGGCCGAGACTGCTGCGGCGTCAGCGGTCTCGAAGTCTCGGATCATGCGAACCGGGCGGGGTCGAATGCCTCGGCGCCCCCGTGCACCAGCCGCCGGCAGGCTGCGGGGATGGTCACCATCCCGATCGAGGAGAAGCCGCCCGCAACCTCGAGCCCGTCCACGCCGGGAACCGGGCCGACGAGCGGCAGCCCGTCGGGGCTGACCGCGCGGCGCCCGGACCAGGCGGCTACGACCGGCACGTCGCGAAGCACGGGCGAGACCCGCACGGCCCGCTCGGCGAGCCGCCGCACCGTCTCGGGAGTCTCGGGCTCCTCCAGGAGCGACCGGCGAAGCGACGTGCCAATCAGGCAGTGGCCGGCCGGCCGCGCGCCGAGGAGGAGCGAGACGAGGCCTGGCTGCTCCGCCGCTCCTTCCGCCACCTCTCCGAGCGTGGGCGCTCCCACCAGGGAGGCCATCTCGTCCTGGAGGGGCCAGGCCGCCTGTTCGACCGCGTAGGTGGGTGGCGGATCGACTTTCGTTGTCTCGAGCAGCCAGCCGCGCGAGGCGACGACGGGCACGTCGACTCCGACCGTGCGCGGGAGGAAGCGCAGGCGGGGGCCGGTCGTGACGACGACGCGCTCCGTCGGCACGACGCCCTCGTCCGTCGCCACGCCATGAACCCGGCCGCCTGCAGCGAGGATTCGCTTCGCTTCGCAGCCGAGGCGGAAGTCGACCCCGGCGCGCCGCGCGGCCTCGGCCATCGCCGTCGTGGCTCCCATCGCGTCGAGCGTGTAGCCGCCCTCGATCACGAAACCGCCCGCGAGGTCGTCCGCAAACCAGGGATCCTCACGGAGATCCACTTCCTGGCCCCCGAGCGCCTCGGCGTAGGCCCGCGCTGACTCCAGCTCGCGCTCCTCCACTGCGAGGAGGAGCATGGGCCACGCTTGCAGATCGAACGGGACAGCGCCGTCCTCCTCGAGGCTCCGGTAGAGCTGCAGCGACTCCGAGAGCAGCTCGTTGATCCAGGCCGCAGGCTGGCGAAAGAGAAAACCACCGTTACGGCCGGACGCGCCTGCTCCGATCCCACGGGAGTCGACGAGCATGACGCGAGCGCCCGTCTCGGCGAGAAACCGGGCCGTGGAGCAGCCCGCGAGTCCCGCGCCGACGACGACTACGTCAGGTGTCGACCAGTTCAGGAGCTCTGCGACTCGCCCTGCTGCCCGCGGCGTTTGCGCCAGAACATGAGCCCGCCGACGGCGGCTCCGACGCCGGCGAGGGCGGCAGCCAGAGCGCCCCCGCGCTTGCCGCTGACGGCCTGGCGCGCCTTCCGCTTGGCGATGGGCTTACCGAACGTGAGCACGAGCCAGCCGACGAATGCGTTGCGTTTGCTGAACATCTCCCTCCTTTCTAGCTGGACATCTGGGCCTGGGAGACGGCCCGCTTCTTGTTGGGAAGGTGAATTGCGCGGCCGAGCGCGACCAGACCCGCTTCCTTGATCGCCTCCGAAAGAGTCGGGTGCGCGGCCATGCCGTCGGCCACGGTCTCCACCGTCGCCTCGGCGTCCAGCGCCACGACGCCCGCCTCGATCAGGTCGGTGACGTGCGGGCCGACCATGACGATTCCGAGCAGCTCGCCGTAGCGAGACTCGTGAATCGACTTCACCCAGCCGACGGTCTCGTTCTGCATCAGGGCGCGTCCGTTGGCGGCAAACGGAAAGCTTCCCGTCTCCACGTCGTCGCCGTACTGCTCTCGCGCCTCGCCCTCGGTGAGTCCAACGGCGGCGATCTCCGGATCGGTGTAGATCGGCCTGGGCACGCCTCGGTTGTCGACGACGGCTTCGTGGCCAAGCGCGTTCTCAGCGGCCACCTCGCCCTCCCGAAAGGCCGTGTGCGCGAGTTGCCAGTAGCCGGCGCAGTCGCCGACCGCGTAGATGTGGGAGACGGTCGTGCGGCGATGCTCGTCGGCGGCGATCCCCTTCTTCTTGTCGAAGTCGACGCCGATCTCCTCGAGGCCGAGCCCTTCGACGAGCGGGCCCCGACCTGTCGCCACCAGCATGAGGTCACAGTCCTTCGTCTGACCTCCGAAATAGACGCGGAGGCCGCCGTCCACCTCCTCGATCTTGTCGCACTGCGTCTCGAGATTGACCTCGATGCCCCGCTTCCTGAACTGCTTGGCGAGCTCTTTCGAAGCCTCCTCGTCCTCCTGTGGGATGAGCGCGGGAAGCATCTCGACGATGGTCACCTCGCTGCCGAAGCGGTGCAGGATCGAGGCGAACTCGCAGCCGATGATCCCGCCGCCGAGCACCACGATTCGCCTGGGCACCTCGGTCTGGGCAAGGAGGCCGGTCGAGTCGACGCACTTGTCGGAGTCGATGCCGTCGATCGGCGGCCTCAGGGGAAACGAGCCCGTGGCAATGATCGCCTGCTTGAAGGTCACGTCCTCCCCACCCTCGACCGCGATTGTGTTCGGGTCCTTGAACTTGCCGGACCCCTTGACCCATTCGACGCCGTTTGCCTTGAACAGCACGGCGACGCCCTGGGTGAGCTGCTTCACGACGGCAGCCTTCCACTCGTTCGCGGTCGCAAAGTCGAGCTCGGGCTGACCGACCTTGACGCCGAGCTTCGCGAACGTCTCCCCCGCCTCCTTGATCGCGTAGGCGGTCTGCACCCACGCCTTCGTCGGGATGCAGCCGATGCGAAGGCATGTTCCTCCGAGCTCCGGTTCGCGATCGATGCAGACGGTCTTCGCGCCGAGCTGAGCGGTGCGGATAGCCGCGGTGTAGCCGCCCGGCCCCCCGCCGAGGACGGCGACGTCACATTCCATTTCCCAGCCTTTCGTTCTCGGTTCGCTGTCACAGCGATCCTATCCGGCCGGTTAAAACCGGGAGGGCGGCTCCTGGCCGCCCTTCCCGTGACCCGGGGTTAATCCGGTCAGGCGGGAACAACGGCAATTCAGGGCCTGGGGCCGATCCCTGGAAAGAGGGAGAATTCGCTCATGCCGGAGGCGGATCGCAACAGCCGCGACGAGCAAGGGCTCTCGCCCGCGCTGCACGCGCTCTACCGCGGCGAGACGGCGGAAGCGAAGAGCCTCCTGCCGGACAAGCCGAACGTCTTCGAGGCGGCCGCCTTCGGTCGCGAGGAGCGGCTCGAGGAGCTGCTCGAGAGCGATCCCGGGCTCGCCCGCACGTTCTCCGGAGACGGCTTCACCGCGCTCCACCTGGCCGCGTTCTTCGGGCACGCGGAGGCGGTACTGCTGCTCCTCGACGGCGGCGCAGACCCGAACGCTGTCGCGACGAGCGCGCAGATCGGGCCCGTTCAACCGCTGCACAGCGCCGCGGCGACCGGCCGGCTCGAATGCGTCCGGCTCCTGCTCGCGCACGGCGCCGACGTGAACGCCCGCCAGGGCGGCGGCTGCACGGCGCTGCATGCCGCGGCGGCAAGCGGCGACACGGAGCTAGCCCGGCTCCTGCTGGCCGCCGGCGCGGACGCGACCGCGAGGGCGGACGACGGGCGCGAGCCGGACTTAGGAGGACTTGGCGAAACATAGTCTGTGCCGTCGGCGGCGCGCCGCTCGCCCCAACGCATCCGCGTTCAGAATGACGGGTCGCCCCCAACGCATCCGCGTTCAGAATGACACGGGGCTCCCTGCGTCCTTGCCTCGGAACGACCAGCGCGTCCCGACGACGAGAGACGTTCCGCCAAGCCCTCCTAGATTTCCTGCGTTAGCTGAAGCCGATTCCCGTCCGGGTCGAAGACGTCGAGCAGGCGGATCGTCCCCGGGATCTCGAGCACCACGCCGATCCGCACGCCGGCTTCCCGAAGGCGTTCGGCCTCGGCTTTCACGTCCTCGACGTCCACCGCAGCCACTGCTTCCTCCCCGGCGGGCTCGGCGTCGCCCTGGAACTCGCCGTCGGAGATGGCGATCTCCACGCCGTTTCGCTCGAGCCGGATCCAGCGATCCTCCTCGTCGAAGTACACCACCTGGAAGTCCAGTTGGCCCGTGTAGAAGGCTCGTGCCGCCTCGAGATCGCTGACGCAGTACCAGATGTTCACAGGGCGAGTCCGGGCTCTTCGAGGAATGACTTCACGGTGCGCAGGAACTCGGACGCGGTTGCCCCGTCCACAGAGCGGTGGTCGACGGTGAGCGTGAGGTCCATCCTGGGCTGGATCTCCAGCTCGCCGTCCTCGACGACCGCCCGCTCCTCGATCGCGCCGACCGCGAGAATGCCGGCCTGCGGCGGGTTGAGCACCGCCGTGAAGCGCTCGACGCCGTACATGCCGAGGTTGGAGATCGTGAAGGTCCCGTTCTCGAGGTCCTCGACTTTGAGCTTTCCGCCGCGCGTTCGCTCGACGATGTCGGCCCGGGCGACCGCGATCTCCTCGATCGTCTTCGTCTCGCAGGACTGGATGACGGGGACGACGAGCCCGTGCGGGACGGCGACGGCGATGCCGATGTTGGCGGTCGGAAAGAGCAGCACCTCGTCGCCGCCGAAGTGCGCGTTCATGTCCCGGTGGCGCATGAGGGCGAGCGCCACGACCTTCGTGAGGATGTCTGAGTACGTGGGGCGAACGCCCCCCTCCTCGACGCGCTCGAGGAGCGCCTCGCGAAGGCGGATCGAAGCCGTCATGTTGGCCGACATGGCGATCTGAAAAGCCGGGGCCTCCCACGCCTCCGTCATCCGGCGCGCAATCGTCTTGCGCATCTGGTTTAGCTTCACGGTCTCAACGCGTCCGCGTTCAGTTAGACGCGCAGCAGGCTCGGGAGCGACCTGAGCGCGCTCGACGTCCTCGGCGACGATGCGGCCATCGGGCCCCGTCCCGCTCAGTTGCGCAAGGTCGATACCGCGCTCCTTGGCGATCCGCCGCGCCAGCGGCGAGGCTTTCACCCGGCCACCGTTGACGCGCTGCTCGGGCTCGCTCGGACCCTCGGGCCCCTCTTCGCGGCCACGCTCGCGCTCGTCCTCGCGCTCGGGAGGGGCGGGCTCGCCCTCCTCGGCGGGCTCTTCCTCTGTCACCTCCGTCGGCTCTTCCGTCTCGGCTTTCGGCTCGCTCGTCTCGGCGGGCACGTCCTCGCCTTGCTCGCCGATCACGGCGATCGCCTTCCCGACCTCGATCTCCTCGCCTTCCTGCGCGAGGATCTTGAGGAGGACGCCGCCGGCCTCGGCCTCGACCTCCTGGGTCACCTTCTCGGTGTCGAGCTCGTAGAGCGGATCGCCCTTCTCAACCTTGTCCCCCTCCGACTTCAGCCAGCGGACGATCGTGCCCGACTCCATGCCCTGGCCGAGACGCGGGAGCGTGACCTGGCTGCTCATTCTTTGCCGACGGTGCGCTTGATCGCCGCGAGGACGTCGTGCGCGTGGGGGATCACGAACTCCTCCATGATCGGGGCGAAGGGCAGCGGCGTGAACTTCGCCCCCACGCGCTCGACGGGCGCGTCGAGGTAGTCGAAAGCCTTCTCCTGGACAAGGGCGGCCACTTCGGCGCCCCACCCCATTCGCGTCACGGCCTCGTGGGCGACGACGCAGCGGTTCGTCTTCTTTACGGAGGCGATCAGAGCCTCCTCGTCGAGCGGCTGCAGCGTCCGCGGGTCGTAGATCTCGACGGAGATTCCGTCCTTCTCGGCTTCTGCGGCCGCATCGACAGCCTCGTGGACGAGGCGCCCCGTCGCGACCACGGTGACGTCGTCGCCCTCGCGGTGAATGCGAGCCTTGCCGAGCTCGATCGGCTCGATCTCATTCGGAACATCGCCCTTGAGCCCGTACAGCGTCCGGTGCTCGAAGAAGAGGACCGGGTTGTCGTCGTAGATCGAGCTCCACAGTAGTCCGCGCACGTCCTCCGGAGTGGACGGGAAGACCACCTTCAGCCCGGGGACGTGCACGAACCACCCCTCGAGCTGCTGCGCGTGCTGGGCGCCCGGAGACCAGCCCGCCCCGCCCTGTGTGCGGATGGTCAACGGCACCTTGATCTGGCCGCCCGACATGTAGCGGTGCTTCGCGGCCTGGTTGACGATCTGCTCCATCGCCAGGGTCGTGAAGTCCTGGTACATGATCTCGACGATCGGGCGCATGCCCGCGACGGCGGCGCCGATGCCCGCGCCCACGATCGCCATCTCGGAGATGGGCGAGTTCCGCACCCGCTCGGGGCCGAACTCGTCCAGCATCCCCTGCGTGACGCCCATCGAGCCGCCCATCTCGGCGATGTCCTCGCCCATGATGAAGACGTCCTCGTCGCGGCGCATAGCCTCGCTCATGGCGTCGCGCACGGCCTCCCTGTAACTGATCTCAGGCATCAGGCGTATACGTTTTTCAGAGCGTCTTCGGGCTTCGGATCGGTGCCCTTCTTCGCGAACTCGACGGACTCCTCGGCGATCCTCGTCGCCTCCGCGTCCATTTCGTTCCAATCCTCCTCTGAGAGCTCGAGCTGCTCGCGGAGCTTGGTGATCGGGTCGTGCTGCTGCCGGGCCTCCCGGATCTCTTCCTTGGGGCGGTAGACCTGCGGATCGCCGACGTAGTGGCCGGTCAAGCGGTAGGTCTCGGCGAGGAGGAAGATCGGGCCCTCCCCGTCGCGAGCGTGCTTGAGGGCCTTGTGCATCGTCTTGTAGACGGCCTCGACGTCTTGCCCGTCGACCTTCATCGCGGCCATTCCGTACGCCTCTGCGCGCTTCGTCAGGTCCTCGATCGGCAGCTGCTGCTTGGACGGCGTCGACTCGGCGTAGTGGTTGTTCTCGCAGACGAACACGGCCGGCACCTTCCACAGCTCGGCAAGGTTGAGCGCCTCGTGGAACGTGCCGATGTTCGTGGCGCCGTCGCCGAAGAATGCGACGGCGACGCGGGGTTCCTTCCGCATCTTGAAGGCGAGAGCGGCGCCGACGATGGCCGGGAGCCCTCCTCCCACGACCGCATTGGCGCCGAGGTTGCCGCGCTCGAGGTCGTAGAGATGCATGGAGCCGCCGTAGCCGTGGCTGCAGCCCTCGACCTTTCCGTAGAGCTCCGCCATGACCTCGTTGGGGGGCGTCCCCTTCGCGATCGTGTGCCCGTGCGCGCGATGCGTGGACGCGATCACGTCGCCGTCTTCGAGCGCCCGGCAGACGCCGACGGCCACGGCCTCCTGGCCGATGGCAACGTGGAGGAAGCCGGGGAGCTCGCCAGCGCGAAAACGCTCCTCCACCTTCTCCTCGAAACGGCGGATGAGCAGCATCTCGCGCAGAAAGTCCTTCAAGCGCTCGCTGCCTTGTACCTGCTCCCTTTCCTCCAGCCTGGCCACGCGAAGACAGCGTATCCATAGGCCTCTAGACTTGCGCCCGTGACGCTAGCCGAGCAATGGCGGGAGATCGAAGCCGCTCTCCCCGAGGACTGGGGCTCCGCGCGGCTCGCGTTGACGGTGGCCGAAGACGAACGCGCGGACGAGGCGGCGCTCATGCTCGCCCCGTTCACACCCGGACGGACCGGCAGCACCCTCCGTCTGACCGCGCAGCGTGCTGCCCACCCGGAACGCGTGTTGCGACGACTTGATGCGGCGGGGGTTCGCGGGCGGCTCGACCTCCTCGGCGCCGAGGAGCCGACGTCCCGGCCCCAGCCGCGTGAGCGGTCGCGCCCCCTGGCCGAGCAGTGGGACGAGCTCGCAAGCCGCCTTCCTCCGGACTGGTCGGATGTTTACGCAGAGGTCGAGCTCGACTCGTCGGACTTCCTCCAGCGCGGCGCCCTGCTTCTCTCCCCCGTCAATCCGGCTCGCTACGGAGGGCCGACGACGCTGCGCTTCCGCGTCGCCCGTTCGGTCGGCTACGGCACAGCTCCGTCAATGGCCAGGCGCTCGCTCGAGCGGCTCGACGCCGAACGCATCACCGGCCGCCTGCGGTTCCTCCGAGTTCTCTCGGCAACGAGCCATGTCGCCACGCAGGGTCCGGTCTGGCGTGTCGCCGGAAGGTCCGTGTGAACGAGCCCGAGGTTTCCTGGAAGGCGATCGAAAAGGGCGCGCGAGTCGATGCTTCGGACGGCCAGGAGCTGGGAAAGGTCGTCGAGATCGCAGGCGATTCGGAGGCGGATATCTTTTCGGGGCTGGTCGTCTCGCTGAGTCGGCTGCGCTCCAACAGATTCCTGCCCTCCGAGCGTGTGACCCGCATCTGGCCGGACCGGGTGTCCACGAGCATCGCCAGCGACCAGGTTGAGAGCCTGCCGGAGTACAAGGAACCGGTCGCGGAGCGGTGGCAGCCCCCGGCACCCGGCTTTCTGAGCCGCCTCTTCGGCCGCCGCTGAATCGCCACATCGGGGTCAGACCCCGGCGTGGCCCAAAACGACAATGGCAGCTGGTCCCTTTCTGCCCTGGCCGCAGGTGCCATGACCTCGCAACCGCCGCTTCGCAAGCGGCGTCGCTACCCGCGTCGACTGCCACGCACGCACTTCGACATGGAGCAGATTCGGCACGAAGTACATGGCCGCAAGAGTCACGATGGGGTCAGACCCCGGTGGCTGTTTAGGCCGAGCCCCAGTAGCCGTTTAGGCGCGCAGCTCGGCGCCGAAGCGCTCGGCGAGCGCCGCGACGATCCGCTCGCGCAACTCGCGGGCGTCCTCGTCCGAGAGTGTGCGCTCCGGAGACTGGAAGGCCACTGAGAATGCGATGGACTTCTTGCCCTCGGGAATCTGCCCGCCGCGGTAGACGTCGAAGACCCGCAGCTCGCGCAGCTCTGGACCTGCCGCTTCGCGGGCGGCATCGACGAGGTCGCCGGCGAGCACGTCCTCGCGGACGACGAACGCGAGATCCTGCCGCACGGCCGGATAGGTGATCACGTCCTCGTAGACGAGGCGCTCGGACACGGCGGCGAAGAGCGACTCGAGGTCGAGCTCGAACACGCCCCATTCCCCCTCGAGCAGAGTCGGATGGAGCTCACCGAGCCAGCCGGCGTCCACGCGCGCGGCCTTCCCCGGATGGAGGAACTTCCTCTCGGCGGGCTCCGGGCGCAGCTCGACGTGCAGGGCGCCGTAGAGCGTCTCCAGGATCCGCTTGGCGCCGAAGAAGCCGCCCTCGGCGATGCCGCCCAGATGCCAGTGCTCGTCCGGCCGCGGTTCCCCGGACGGCAGATACACCCTGGCGATCTCGAAGAGGGCGATGCTCTCGTTCCCAGCGTCGACGTTTCGCCGCGCGGACTCCACGAGGCCGTGAAGGAGCGTCGTCCGCAGGATCGCCTGCTCGGCCGACAGCGGGACGGGCAACCGAATGACATCCTGGGCGGGATCCTCCGGAACGAGGCTCGACGTATACGCCTCCGAGCAGCCGGCGCCCGCAAGGACGCCCTCGACCACTCGGCGCAGCCGCTGGTCGCGGGTGAGCATGGCTGCTCCTCCATGCGCGACCGTGAACGGGACCTCTGGCAGGTGGAAACGCGCCACCTCCTCGACGAGGTCCGCCTCGCGTGTGACGTCCCGGGCGCGCCAGGTCGGAACCGTGACCGAGCTCCCGGAGAACTCGAACCCGAGCCGCTCGAGCGTCCGCTTCTGCTCCGCCGGATCGAGCTCGAGCCCGACGAGATTGCTCGCGCGCTCCGGGCGGAACTCGACGACCGGCCGCTCGGGCAGCGGCCCTTTGACGTCCGTGTCGCCGGTCCAGCGCGCAGCCGCGAGCTCGACCAGCAGCTCGGTGGCGAACGTGGCCGCTTGAGGGGCGAGGTAGGGATCGACGCCCTTCTCCCAACGGTTCGAGCCCTCGGTGCGCAGCGCGTGTCGCTCCGAGCTCTGGCCGATTCCGAGCGGCTCGAAGTTCGCCGCCTCCAGCAGGACGGTCGTCGTCTCAGGCCGCACCTCGGTCTCGAGTCCGCCCATGATCCCGGCAAACGCCACCGCGCGCTCAGCATCTGCGATGACGAGGTCGGCCGGGTCCAGCTTGCGGAGCTCTCCGTCGAGGCTCGTGAACTCCTCTCCCGTGCGTGCGCGCCGCACGATGATGCGGCCGCCCGCCAGCGTGTCGAAGTCGAAGACGTGGAGCGGGTTCCCGAGCGCATGCATGACGTAGTTCGTCACGTCGACGACGTTCGAGATCGGGCGCATGCCCGCGGACACGAGGCGCGCCCTCAGCCAGGCTGGAGACGCTTCCACGCGCACGTCGCGGAAGAGGCGGCCGATGTAGCGCGGGCAGCCTTCGAAGTCCTCGATCGTCACGTCGACCGGCTCGTCGCCGACCCGCTCGGGCTCGGCGCCCGGCGGCGGCCCGAGCTCGAGGTCGTAGAGCGCGGCCACCTCGCGGGCGACTCCGTAGACCGCTAGCAGGTCGGGCCGGTTCGGAGTCGTCTCGAGCTCCAAGACGGTGTCGGAGAGCGGGAGCACGTCGGCCAGCGGCGTCCCGGGCTCCCAGGGCTCGGTGAGGACGAGAATCCCCGAGTGGTCGGTGCCGAGCTCGAGCTCGCGCTCGGAGAGGATCATCCCGTCCGAGACCGTTCCGCGGAGCTTCGCCCGCTCCAGCCGACGGCCGTCCGGCAAGACGGCGCCCGGCAGTGCGACCGCGACCGTCGCCCCCTCGCCGAAATTCCACGCTCCGCAGACGATCTGGCGCGGCTCGTCGTCTCCCACGTCCACGGTGCAGAGCTGGAGGCGGTCGGCGTTGGGATGCTTGCCGGCCTGCAGAACGCGCCCGACCCGGTAGAGGCCCAGGTTGCCGTCCTCGTCGACCACGCCGTGCCGGATGATCCGCTCGACCCCGGCGACAGAGATCGTCAGCCGCTCGGCAAGCTCCTCCGCCGGCGCGTCGACGTCGACGTAATCGCGCAGCCAGGTAAGCGGAACCAGCATGGGTCAGAACTGGCGCAGGAAGCGCAGGTCGTTTTCCCAGAACATGCGGATGTCGGGCACGCCGTGGCGGAGCATGGCGATCCGCTCGAGGCCGAGGCCGAAGGCGAAGCCCGACACCTCCTCGGGGTCGTAGCCCACGTTGCGGAGAACGTTCGGATCCACGAGGCCCGAGCCGCCCATCTCGATCCACCCCGTCTGCTTGCAGACGGAGCAGCCCGCTCCGTCGCACAGGAAACACGACACCGCAGTGCCGAGCGACGGCTCCGTGAAGGGGAAGAAGTCCGTCATGAAACGCACGCGCCGGTCTTCGCCGAAGAGCGCCTTCGCGAGATGCAGGAGCGTCCCCTTCAGGTCCGCCAGCGTGATGTCCTTGTCGACCGCCAGACCCTCTACTTGATGGAAAAGCGGGCTATGCGTCGCATCGACCGTGTCGCGGCGGTATGTGCGGCCGAGCGAGACGATGAAGACCGGTGGGTCCTGCGCCTCCATCACCCGGATCTGCGACGCGGACGTCTCCGTGCGTAGGACGATGTCCCCGTTCAGGAAAAGCGTGTGGAGCGGCGAGCGCGTCACGTGCCCCGGCGGCATGTTGAGGGCGTCGAACAGATGCCACGTGTCCTCGACCTCGTCCCCGTCGACGATCGTGTATCCGAGGCCGAGGAAGACGTCCTCGACCTCCCGACGGATCTGTGTGATGAGATGAAGATGTCCGCGTTGCGTTGCCCGAGCAGGCAACGTGACGTCGACTGGCTCCTCGGCCAGGCGTTGCTCTAGGTCGGCCCCCCGAAGCGCCGCCTCCCGCTCCTCGATGGCCCGCTCGAGCTGCTCGCGAAGCGTGTTGAGGACGCGGCCTGTCTCGGGATCTCGCACCTCCCTGAGCGCCTGCTTCAGCTCGCTCTTACGACCGAGGTAGCGCACACGGGCAGCGTCGAGCTCGTCGAGCGTCTTCGCGCCCGAAATCGCGCTTTTCGCCTCGTTTTGCAGCGCCTGGGCGTCCATGGCGCGAGCGTATCATCGAGTTGTGGCTAGCTCCTATGACTCGATTGCGGGGCTCTACGATCCGTGGAGCCGGAGCGTCACGGAGGACGTGGACTTCTACGTCGCCGAGGCGCGCAAGGCCGGCGGCCCGGTCGTCGAGCTCGGTGTCGGAACTGGGCGGATCGCCGTGCCGACCGCCCAGGCAGGCGTCCCCGTGATCGGGATCGACTCCTCCGAGGGCATGCTGGATGTCTGCCGTGCGCGGGCGGAGGAGGCGGGCGTCGGCGAGCTCGTCGACCTGCGTCCGGGCGACCTGCGCCGCCCGCCGGTCAAGGAGCGCGTGGCTCTCGTCACGTGTCCCTTTCGCGCGTTGCTCCACCTGGAGTCCGACGAGGAGCGCCTGGAGGCCCTGGGCGCCGTCCGCGGACTTCTCCTTCCAGGCGGCCGCTTCGTGTTCGACGTCTTCGCCCCCAGCCGCGACGACGTCCTCCAAACCCATGGACGCTGGATCGAACGCGAGCCGGGCATCTGGGAGCGGGCTGACTGGGACACCGGTCGGCGCGTGCTCACGCTGACCGTTCGCGGCGAGGCCGGGGAGACGCGTATGTACCTCGCCTGGCGCTCGCCGGAGGAGTGGCGGCACCTCCTCGAGCGGGCAGGCCTCGAAGTCGTCGCCTGCTACGGGTGGTTCGACCTGCGCCCGTATGACGGTGGCGAGGACTCGGTCTGGATCGCTCGCCGACCGACGGATTAGGCTAGGCGCGTGTTCTGGGTCGTGCTCGCCATCGTCGCGCTCGTCTTGCTGGTGGCGATCCTCCTCGTCACGCTCTACAACCGGTTGGTTCGCCTCCGCAACCGCGCCGAGAACGCGTGGGCACAGGTGGACGTCCAGCTTCGCCGCCGGTACGACCTCATCCCCAACCTCGTCGAGACGGTCAAAGGCTACGCGTCCCACGAGCGCACGACCTTCGAGGAGGTCACAAAGGCGCGGACGGCTGCCCAGCAAGCGCAGACGGTACAAGAGCAGGCGAATGCCGAGAACATCCTCACTGAGGCGATCGGGCGACTCTTCGCGGTGGCGGAGCAGTACCCCGAGCTGCGCGCGACAGAGAACTTCCAGCAGCTCCAGGGCCAGCTCGAGGAGACCGAGGGCAAGATCGCCGTCTCGCGCCAGGTCTACAACGACGCCGTCCTCACCTACGACACCGCGCTCGAGACGGTGCCGACGAACATCGTCGGAAACATGTTCAGCTTCAAAGCACGCGAGTACTTCGAGGTCGAGGAGCCGGCCGCGCGGGAGGCGCCACGCGTGCAGTTCTGAGGGGTGCGGCGCTCGCAGTCGCGCTCCTGATCGTGAGCCTCGCGGCCGCGGGCGAGGCGGCGGCCAAATCCTTCTCTCTCCCTCAGGCCAGCGTCGCCGTCGCCGTCGAGCCGGACGGCTCCCTCTCGGTCGAGGAGCACATCACGTTTGCCTTCGACGGCTCCTTCTCCGGGGCGTACAGGGATATTTCGTTGCGGCAGGGAGAGGCGATCCAGGACGTGTTCGTCGCCGAGGAGGGCGCCCGTTACTCGCCGGGGGCATCCGCGGAGCTCGGGAGCTCCGGCTCGCCGGGAACGTTTGGGACGGCGCAGATCGAGGGCGGGCTGCGGATCGTCTGGCACTACGGGGCGTTCTCGGAGGTTCGTACCTTCACGGTCGGCTACCGGCTCGTCGGGGTCGCGGTCGCCTACGACGACGTCATCGACGTCAACCTCAAGGTCTGGGGAGACGAGTGGGAGCAGTCCCTGGGGCAGCTGACGACGGTGTTACTCCTCCCGACGTCGGCTACCGGGCCCTCGTACCGCGTCTGGGGCCACCCGGTCTCGGTCCGTGGAGACGTGACCCGCACCGCCCAGCAGGTGGAGCTGCGCGCCGTGCGCGTGCCGTCGCATCAGTTCGTCGAGCTTCGCGTCGTCTTCCCGCGCTCCGTGCTCTCCTCGACCGAAGGGACGCAGGTACGCCACGAAGAGGCGCTCGATCGCATCGTCGCGGAGGAGCGCGCGGACGCCGCCTCCTACGAGCGCGACCAGGAGAAGATCCGAAACGCGCTCGATCACTTGCCGCTGACGATTCTGGTTCTCCTGGCCGCAGCCCTCCTCCCCGCTCTCTGCGTCCTCGGGGCGACGTACTGGTTCTTCGGGCGGGAGCGGAAGCTGGGCTACGACCGCGAGTACGAGCAGGAGCCACCGTCCGAGCTCGAGCCGGCGCTCGTCCCGCCGCTCCTCCGGCAGAGCCCGGCGGTCGGCTCCTTCGAGTTCACAGCCACCCTCTTCGATCTCATTCGGAAGGGGCGCTACAACGCGGAGCAGGTCACGACGGATCGCAGCGTGTGGGCCGGGCTTCGCCATGAAGAGATCGCCGACCTCGAGCTGTCGAAGGCAAACGACGACGAGGTCTCCGCAGTCGAAGGTCCCGTCACGAAGGTGATCGACGCGATCCTCGCGACGGGCCCGGAGCGGCTTTCGAACTTCCGTGAGCGCATCGAGGAAGACCGAGCTGCGAACAGCACCCGCTTCAAGGCGTTCAAGACAGCCGTGGCCGATGCGGTGCGCGACCGGCGTTGGTTCGCAAGCGACGGGCTGAGGCTCATGCTCGGTGCCGGACTCCCGTTTGCGGTTGCTGGAGCTCTGATGCTGTGGACCGGCGTTGAGCGCTTCGAGTCGTTCGCTCCTCGCTGGGGCGACGTGCTCCTGATCGCCTTCGGGGTCTGCCTGCTCGTGAATGCAGCAATCCTCCTGATCGCGGGGCGTCGCGTGGCGTTGTGGCGCCGGAGACGGCCTGAGATCGAGCAGGAGGCACAGCGCTGGGAAGCCTTCCGTCGCTATCTCACCGACTTCCCACGGCTCGACATCGCCCCGCCGGCTTCCCTCGAGCTCTGGGAGCGCCTACTCGTCTACGGGATCGCCTTCGGGATCGCCGAGCGCGTGCTCCAGGGAGCCCATCTGCACATGCCCGAGGAGCTGCACAACCAGAGCTCGATCTACTGGATCAGCCCGAGCAGCGACCTGGGGTCGGGGCCCTCGGCGCTCGGGATCAGCGACCTCAGCTCCGGGTTCGGAAGCGCTCTGGCTCCCCCGTCGAGCGGCTCGGGGGGATTCGGCGGCGGTTTCTCCGGCGGCGGTGGAGGCGGAGGGGGCGGCGGTGGCGGGGGCGCCTGGTAGATCCATCCGGCTCGTCAGGGACGGATTGTGTTCCACACGCACAAGCGGATTCGGCGCAGCACGCCCCGAATCGGCCGGCAAAGTCCGGGGAAACAGGCCATTCAGACTTTGTGCGCGTGAAACACAAGCGCACGTCTCGGCCGAGGGGGTTACGTCCGGCGGCGGGTGAACTCGTGCAGGGCGATTGCGCCTGCGACAGCGACGTTGAGCGACTCGGCATCCTCGGCCAGCGGGATCGAAGCCAGCTCGTCGCAGGAGGCGGCGACGTCCTCGGGCAACCCCTGGCGCTCGGCTCCGAGGACGAACGTCATCCGCTCTCCTAGGTCGAGCTCGGGGAGCGGCCGGCCACCGCGTGGAACGAGCCCGATCCGGGGCCCGGGTGCCTCGTCGAAGGAGGCTTGCGGGACGCGGAACGCCGCGCCCATCGAAGCGCGGAGCGCCTTCGGCGAGGTTGGGTCCGCGCAACCAGGCGAGAGGGCGACGAACGCGGGTCCGAGCGCGTCCGCAGTGCGGATGAGCGTGCCGACGTTTCCGGGGTCGCCTACGTGCCAGAGAGCGAGGCCGGCAGGCGGGTCTACCCCGCGAGGCAGATCCGCCCGGCGGAAGACGACGATCACCCTCGCCGGATGGGCGAGCGTCGAGAGCTCCGCCATGAGCTCGGGCGCTACGAGCTCCGCCCGCGGCAGGCGCTCGACGAGAGCGGGCCGCTCCGCGTCAACGAGCGCTTCGACGGGCTGGAGCCCCGCGTCGAGTCCCGCCCCGACGAGATCCTCTCCCTCGCAGGCGAAGAGCCCGAGCTTGTCGCGCTGGCGGCGAGCCGAGAGCTTGCGCACGAGCTTCAAGCGCGGATTCGCCGCCGAAATGATCAAGCGACCCACTCCATACTGTTTCCGTGGCCGTGCAGCCGGGCGAGGCGGCGCCTCTCCCCGGGCCAAGTCTGAACGTCGAGGGCGAAGCCCATGGCCTCGGAAGCGACGTACTCGTACGAGACCCAGGCGAGCGAGCCGCGCTGGCCCTCCTGTTCGAGTGCGCTTTCGACAAGCGCTCGATCTTCCTCCCGCAGGTACATGAGCGAGGCCGAGTGGAACACGACCGTCAGCGCGTCGAGATCCCGCTCGGCCAGGAGAGCAGGTAGCACCTCGACGAAGTCGCCCAGCATGAGGCGCGGTGGATCTGCTCGCACGATCTGGATCGCCCGCTGCACTCGCTCGAGCCGGTTCGCCTGGTCGGCCCAGACGAAGGCCTCGAGCAGGCGTGCGCCGTGGTCGGTAGTGACATCGACCGGCCAGCGCTCGATTCCGGTCCGTCGCCTGACGTTCACACGCACGGCGAGAAGCTCCGGCGGCGGGCCGACCTCCGCCTCTCCCGACAGCTCGAGCGCCGCGTCCTTCGCTCCCCAGGTTCGATCGCCGTAGCGGTAGCGGTAGCGGTCCCAGAAAAGATTCAGCCCCGCGCTGGGCCCCAGCTCGACGAGGTCGAGGGGACGCTGGTCCACGGCGCTCAGGAAGCCGGGCAGGAGGCCCCAGCAGCGCTGCACCTCGTTCGTCTGCACCGGTTGCTCGGCGACGAAGCGTGCGAGCCAGTCGCGGTTGGCCTCGAGAACGCCCCTCAGCTTCGCCCACGGATGCTGGACCACGCCGGCCAGCTCGAGGTAGTGCACGCCGGCGAACAGCCGGAGCGGCCCTTCCCAGTACGGCTTGTGGACGCCGACAATCTCGGCGACGATCGGATCGTCGGCGTACGCCCGCGCGAGCGCTGCGTAGAGCTTGGAGCCGCCGCGCACGAAATCGTCCGCCATGCGGCGGAAGACCTCGGCGAGGGATTCTTCGCTCAGGTCAGGCTTCGAGGGCCGATTTGGCCTCGGCCGCGATCGCGGAGAAGGCGGCCGGGTCGCTCACGGCGAGGTCCGCGAGGACCTTACGGTCGAGCTCGATGTTCGCCTTGCGGCACCCGGCCACGAACTGGTTGTACGACAAGCCCTCCTGCCGCGCCGCTGCATTGATACGGACGATCCAGAGCCGCCGGAAGACGCGCTTCTTCTTCTTGCGGTCACGGTAGGCGTGGACGTCTGCATGGAGGATCGCCTCCTTGGCCTTGCGGTAGGAGACGTGCGGCTGCCCGACATAGCCCTTCGCCTGCTCGAGCGCCTTGCGGCGCTTCTTGCGAGCGTGAACGGATCTCTTGATGCGCGGCACTCCTACCTCCCCAGCAGGCGCTTCACTTCATGGGCGTCTGCACCCGCGACGGATTGGTCACGGCGAAATGCGCGCTTACGCTTCTGGCTCTTCTTCTCCAGGTTGTGGCTCTTCATCCCATGACGGCGCAGGACGCGGCCGGTCCCGGTCACCTTGAAGCGCTTCTTTGCCGCTCTCTTCGTTTTTTGTTTAGGGCTCATTTCGGGATGGACCTTCGTCGTCGGGGTGCGATGGGCGGGGCAAGGCAAGGACGCAGGGAGCGTTCGTATCGATCTTTAGATACGGGCGCGACCGAGGACGCCGCCTTGCGTCGTCGAGCGCAGCCCGGCGACTCAAGGCTTCATTCCGAAAGGGGCCCTTAGGCACTTTGGGCTGCCTCCACCGGCTGGCCTGCGGCCTTGGTCGGGCCCAGGACCATGACCATGTTGCGCCCGTCCTGGAGCGGCGGCGACTCGATCTGGCCGATGTCCTTGACGTCTTCGGCCAGACGCATGAGCAGGTCGCGCCCGCGCTCCGGATGGGTCTGCTCGCGCCCGCGGAACATGATCGTCACCTTCACCTTCGCGCGCGATTTCAGGAAGCGCATCACGTGGCCCTTCTTGGTCTCGTAGTCGTGAACTCCGATTTTTGGCCGCATCTTGATTTCCTTGACGTGGATCTGGGACTGGTGCTTGCGCGCCGTCTTGGCCTTCTGCTCCTGCTCGTACCGGTACTTGCCGTAATCCATCACGCGGCAGACCGGCGGATCGGCATTCGGCGCGATCTCGACCAGGTCGAGGTTCTTGCTGAACGCGTATTCGAGAGCCTCGTCGCGCCCCTTCACGCCGATCTGGGAGCCGTCCGAGTCCACGAGCCGCACCTGCGGCGCCCGGATCGCTTCGTTGATCCGAACCTGTGGCCCTACCGGCCTCGGAGGCTCAAACCCCCCGCGGCGTGGCCTCACTGAAATGTCACCAAGTTGTGCTGGTTCCTCCTCCTAGACGAACGAAAAGCTGCGCACAGGCAGCTCGTCAACTCCCCTTTTCGGTTGAACCTCCTCGGAGCCGGCGGCTCGGAAGGTGAGGAAACATGCTCCTGCTTGCAGGGGTCACACCTTAGCAGCCGATTGCAGCTCGCTGAGCAGAGCTTCCCAGCTCACCGTCACCTGCTCGCCCCTGCGCCGGCGAAGGGCCAGCGCGTCGAGGGACTCGCGCTCCCCCCACACGACGACGTACGGGATCTTGTAGAGCTCCGCGTCGCGGATCCGGCGGCCCAGCGTCTCCTCGCGCTCGTCGACCGAGGCGCGGAACCCGTGCACGCGGAGGTCGTCAGCGAGCGACTCCGCGTCGGCGCGGTAGGGATCGGAGACCGGCAGGACGCGCACCTGCTCGGGCGCCAGGAAGAGCGGCAGATCTCCGCCCGTGTGCTCGAGGTAAATCCCGATGAAGCGCTCGAGCGACCCGAGCAGAGCACGGTGGATCATCACCGGCGTGTGCTCGGCGTTGTCGTCGCCCTGGTAGGTGAGGCCGAAGCGCGCGGGCATCTGGAAGTCGAGTTGGATCGTGGAGATCTGCCAGCTGCGGCCAAGCGAGTCCGACATGTGCATATCGATTTTCGGCCCGTAGAAGATTCCTTCACCCTCGCTGACCCGGTAGGCGAGGCCCTGTCGCTCTAGGGCGGCTGCGAGCGCCTCTTCGGCCTTGTCCCACTCCTCGTCCGTGCCGAGACGGTTCTCCGGTCGCGTGGAGAGCTCGGCACGAACGTCGAGTCCGAGGAGCTCGTACAGATAGAAGGCGAAGTCGAGGCAACCGAGGACCTCGTCCTCCACCTGCTCGGGCGTGCAGTAGATGTGAGCGTCGTCCTGCACGAAGTGGCGCACGCGTAACAGCCCGTGCAACGTGCCGGAGAGCTCGTTGCGATGGAGGTTCCCCGCCTCGGCGAGGCGGCGAGGAAGCTCGCGGTAGCTGTGTGGAGTTTGCCCATAAAGAACGCAGTGGCCAGGGCAATTCATCGGCTTGAGCCCGTACTCGTGACCCTCTGCCTCGAGGGTGAACATGTTCTCCCGGAACTTGTCCCAGTGACCGGAGGTCCGCCAGAGGTCGGAGTCGTAGAGCTGCGGCGTGCGGATCTCGTGGTAGCCGCGCTTGGCGTTCTCGCGCCGGCGGAGATCCTCGAGCACGTTCCAGATCACCATGCCGCGCGGATGCCAGAAGGGCATCCCGGGCGCGAGCTCGGAGAAGTCGACGAGGGCGAGATCCTTGGCGAGCCGCCGGTGGTCGCGGCGCTTCGCCTCCTCGAGCCGATGCAGATACTCCTCGAGATCCTTGGGGTCGTAGAAGGCGGTGCCGTACACGCGCGTCAGCTGCGGCTTGGTCTCGTCGCCGCGCCAGTACGCGCCTGCGAGCGAGAGGAGCTTCACCGCCTTGATCGGCTTCGAGTTCTGAAGATGCGGTCCGCGGCAGAGATCGACGAAATCCCCCTGCTTGTAGAAGGAAAGTGAGCCATCCGCTGTGTCGACGAGCTCCACCTTGTACGGCTCACCTTCCTCTTCGAAGTAACGGCGGGCCTCGTCGCGGTCGACCTCGCGGCGCTCCCACTCCCGGCCCTCCGCGATCTCGCGCCGAATCTCTTCCTCGAGCCGCTCGAGCGCCTCCTCCCCGATCGGCTCGGGAAACTCGAAGTCGTAGTAGAAGCCGTTCTCGATCGGCGGGCCGATTGCGACCTTCGTACCCGGGTACAGCCGCCGGGCAGCCTCGGCAAGGAGATGGGCGGCAGAGTGGCGGAGGACGTAGAGAGCATCCGGGTCGTGCTTGTCCCGCGTCGTCAGGATCTGGATCTGCTCGCCGTTCTGGAGCGGCAGCCGCAGGTCGCGGAGATCGCCGTTCGAACGCACGAGCACGGCCTGTTCGGCCAGCTTCGGGCCGATCGCCCGCGCCGCGTCGAGGCCGGTGGCGCCGTCAGGAAGTTCCAGCTCCGAGCTGTCGGGAAGAACGACTTTCACGATGGAAGAGGATACTCAGGCCCCGAGCGACCAAGACCCTGACGAGACGGAGGAAGGCTCGCCGGTTCCCGACCCAGAAGACAAGAACGGCGGCGACGCAGACGACGTACCCGAAGCTGACTAAAGCGCACGCTCGGCCCTTCCGATGACGCCGGCATGCGCCGGTTGTTCCTGCTGGTCGGGGTCGTACCTCTCCTGACGGGGTGTTTCTACCTTCCGATCTTCGACAGCAGCTCGTCCTCGGCTAGCGGCGAGACCTCGAGCGCACAGTCGAACGTCCGGAACTCAGTGCCCGCCATCGAGGCCTGGTACGCCGACCACGGGACCTACGCCGGCATGACGCTCGCGCTCATCCAGCACCGCTACGACGCCAGCGTCAAAGAGGTCACACTCGTCCGCCCACTGAACCGCAAGACCTACTGCGTCGAGAGCATGGTCGGGAGAACAAGCTACTTCAAGGCGGGCCCCGCAGCGGACATCCTCGAGGGCCACTGCGGTGACCGTGTAGCTCAGGCGCCTCCTCCACTCCAGGCGCCCACCTACGACGCGGCCACAAACGTGCGCGCCGCGATTCCGGCCATCGAAGCGTGGAACGCCGACCGCGGGACGTACGCCGGAATGACGGTGAAGAAGCTCCGCAGCCGCTATGACGCGGGTATCCCAGAGACTGTGACCATCGTTCGCGCCACCAGGACGACCTACTGCGTCGAATCGACCGCGAAGGGCGAGACGTACTCGTTCCGCGGCCCGCACGGGCCGCTGGCGCCGGGCGGCTGCTAAGCGGAACGCTCTCGCCTCGGCGAGAGTACTGGTGTAGATGCTGTCTCCGCTCCGCTTGTGCGCCACGCTCGGCGCGATTCTGGTGCTTGCCGGCGCGTGCAACAGCTCCAAAAGCGCCGTTGAGCCGAGCACCCCTACGACGTCAAACACGGTTCGGAGTGCGGCTGCGAGCAAGAGCTCGTGCAATCCGCCGCAGGTCCAGTACACCCCCTACCCCGGCCATGGCGATGGGCTCTCCCAGATTCCGTGGATACGAGGCGAACCGCGCGCTTCGGAGCTGGTCGCCTTGCTGTGGTATTGGCCGCAGGAGTGGCAACGGCGACACCTTCGCGAAGCGCGAATCTTCACGGGAGGGGTCGCCCCCGCAGGTTACAACGTCAAGGTCATGTGGGTCTTCCTGTCCCGCTCGGCCGCCGGGCGCGCTGGGAGCGAGCTTGTTGTCGAGGGGCGTCGTCTCGACGGCCCCGGCAGATTCAAGGACTCGTTTGCGGCGATCGGCTACGCCGGGCAGGGGGAAGCCCCGTCCTACGCCTCGATCATCGTCGTTCCCGAGCCGGGATGCTGGCGCCTGAATCTTTCAAGCGGTGCGCTGCGCGCTCACGCCGACTTTCGGGCCGTCAAAGGGTAACGACACGCTACGCGGACAGCGCCTTCGCAAGCGCCTCCCGGCCGCGGCTCAAGACCGGCTCTCCGTGAGAGACGAGCACCATGTCGACCTGCAGGTTGAGGAGCGATCGCAGCGCCTTGCGCAGCTGAGCTTGGTTCATCTTGCTGGGGAGATAGCGAAGCCACGATTCCGGGCAGACGCGCAGACCGCCGCGGTCTCCTCCGAGCAGCCTGTCCCCGGGAATGAGCGCGCGGTGCTCTGGCAGCCACACCATCGTCTCCCCCGCCCCGCGGATCTGAATCGTCTCGACACCCTCGGGGAGGGTCTTCTTGGCGCGGGAGGTCGAGGCACCGTAGCGGGCAACGAGTTCATCGCGGCTCCGGCGGTGGAACTGGAGGGTGGTGAGGATGACGACGGGGCGACTGTGACTGCGCACCAACTCGTCCAGTTCTCGCCCCAAATCGGATCGATCCGCAGGCGCGAGCGGGTCGACGAGCACGAGCGCGTCGCGCGCGGCGTACGCCACCGACCCGACGTCCGGACCCCAGTCCGCCGCGCTGCCAGGCTGCGGATCGGCCTCCGCATCGGGATGCCGGGCTGTCCACCGATAGAGACCCCGCCGGAGCTCGCAGAGCGCGCTCACTCGCCTTCGACCGCGGCGCGCAGCTGCGGCGGGCACTTGAGCCAGTAGCTCTCCCGCAGCCACTCGAGGGCGCAGTCGAGCGCCTCCTCGTCCGCGATCTCGGCTGTGACCCACCCGTAGCGGCCGACATATCGCGCGGTGCTCACGAACGGGAACAGATGAGCGACCTCGCGCTCCTCCGCGGTCAGCTTCACGGTCAGGAAGACGCAGTCCTCACCCACTGACATTGACGCGAACATCTTGTTCTCGGCCACCTTGAAGACTGGATGGCCCCACGGCTCGTCCTCGTAGGTCTCGGGGAAGGAAAGCGCGAGCTCGCGCAGCTGCTCGGCGAGATCCTCGAGGTCCGGCATCTCCGGCGAGGAGCCTATCGAACTCGATTAGCTCGCCCGGTCGTGCTCGAATCTGATCTCGGGGTCGAGCACGACCTCGCCGTCCGCGACGCGCCGGACTGCGTCGGCAAAGCCCGAGAGATCCGCGACGCGGTCCTTCAGCAGGTATCCGACCGCCTGGGAACAGCTGGCCAGAAGCTCTCGGGCATAAGCCGGCTCGGCGTACTGAGAAAGAACGAGGATGGCGGTCTCCGGGTGGCGGTCGCGGATCGTTTGAGCCGCCCGCAGCCCCTCGTCGGCGTGGCCCGGGGGCATCCGGATGTCGACGATCGCCACATCCGGAAGGGTCTCGTCGATCTTGCGGAGGAGATCCTCGGCGTCGTCGGACTGGCCGACGATCTCGAAGCCCTCCTGCTCGAGCACGAGGGCGATGCCTTCGCGCAGCAAGACCGAGTCGTCCGCGAGAACGACCCGCAGGGCGGGAGGACGCTCGCCGTCCTGGTCGACCCCTCGGAGGGCCGGGAATTCGTCGGGGAGACCGGGGACGACGACCTGGTAGATCCGCTCCGGGGTCGGAAGGCCTCGCAGCCGGTACGACCCGAGCTCCCGGCGTTCGACTTCCTCCGGAACCAGCTCGTGCGTCGCCTCCGAGATGAGAATCTGACCGCCGTGTCCGGCGAAGCAGATCCTCGCAGCCTTGTGCACGTCGACGCCGAGGTAGTCCTTGTCCGCATAGATCGCCTGGCCTGTGTGCATGCCCATACGAATCCGGAGCTCAACGTCCTCCGGCCACGGGTGGGACGAGATGGCCCGTTGTGCCGCGATCGCCGCCTCGGCCGCTGCCGCCGCGTCCTCGAACGCAACGAAGAACTCATCGCCGCGCACGTCGATCTCGACGCCGTCGGCTTCTGTAACAGCCGAGCGAACGAGGGTCCGGTGCTGGACCAGCACCTTCTGGAAGTCGTTCGCAAGTCTGTGCGCGAGATCGGTCGAGCCTTCGACGTCCGTGAAGAGGAAGGTGACCGTCCCGGTCGGCAGCTCGGCCATCAGGCGCGGGCGGCGAGGGTCGAGATCGCCTGCAGCTTGTTCATGGCGTCGAGCGCGGCGACCTTGTAGGACTCGGCCAGCGTCGGGTAGTTGAAGACGGCGTCGACGAGGTAATCGACGGTGCCGCCGTTCCCCATCACCGCTTGACCGATGTGCACGAGCTCGGTCGCGTTCGTTCCCAGGACGTGGACGCCGAGCAGCGTCCGGTCCTCGAGCGAGACGAGCAGCTTCAGCATCCCGTAGGAGTCGCCGAGGATCTGCCCGCGGGCGAGCTCCCGGTAGCGGGAGATGCCGATCTCGTACGGACAGGCCGCGTCCGTCAGCTCCTCCTCGTTGCGGCCGACGTAGCTGATCTCCGGGATCGTGTAGATGCCGAACGGCAGCAGCTCGCTCATTGAGTGCGTCGGCTGGTCGAGCGCGTGAGCGGCGGCGAGGCGACCCTGCTCCATGGAGGTCGCGGCGAGACTCGGCCAGCCGATGACGTCGCCGGCCGCATAGATGTGGTCGACGGCCGTGCGGAAGTCCGGCCCCACTTCGATGTAGCCGCGTTCGTTCGCGTCGAGACCGGCGATCTTCAGATCAAGATCGCCCGTCTCTCCCTGCCGGCCGGCCGCGTAGAGGACGACTTCGGCAGGGATCCTCTTCCCGCTCTCGAGGAGGCTCATCGTCGCGCCGTCATGGCGTTCGACGGCCGTCACCGCCTCGCCGAAGCGAAACACCACCCCGAGGTCGCGAAGGTGGTACTGGAGGCCTTCGGCGATCTGTGAATCGACAAAGTCGAGTAGGCGGTGGCGCTTCTCGACCACGGTGACCTTCGTCCCGAGCGCCGCGAACATCGACGCGTACTCGATCCCGATGATCCCGGCGCCGACAACCACGATCGACGCCGGAAGGCGTTCGAGCAGGAGCAGGCCGTCCGAATCGAGGATCGTCTGGTTGTCGAACTCCACGGTCGTCGGCCGGTGCGGCCGCGTCCCCGTAGCGATCACGATCTTCTCGGCTGAGATGCGCCGCTCCTCGCCGCCCGAGATGGCCATCGTGTGCGGATCGACGAAACGTGCGATTCCGTTGATGACGTGGACGCGATTCCGCGCAAGCTGGTTGCGGACGATGTCGACCTCGCGCTCCACCACCTGGCGGGTCCTCAGCCCGAGATCCTCGACGGTGATGTCTTCCTTGAGCCGGTAGCTGTCTCCGTAGACGGCTCGCTGGCTGATCCCGGTGAGGTAGATGACCGCCTCGCGGAGGGTCTTCGACGGGATCGTCCCGCGGTTGACGGAGACGCCGCCGATCGTCCGCCGCTCGACGATCGCGGCGCGCCGGCCGAGCTTCGCGGCCTGGATGGCCGCCTTCTGCCCGGCAGGGCCCGAGCCGATGGCGAGGAGGTCGTAGTCGTAGCCGTCTTCCACAGCCTCAAACCGTACTACGCGGCCGCTGGTTTTACGCCGCGCGGAGCGGTGTGAACGCCCAGCGGACGCCGTCGACCGTCCAGCCCGCCACGGCGAAGAGCAGGACGCCGAGTGCGAGGGTGCCGATGAACATGCGCTTCTTCATGTCGACAGCCTCCCAGGTCGCGCCTCGTCCGCTAATGAGGCCAGCAGGCGTCTCGCAGTGCGGCCAGCCGTACCTAGGCAAACCCTCCTAGCCGCGGAGATACGCCAGGACAGCCAGGACCCGCCGGTGATCGGCGGTGGCCGGCGGTAAACGAAGCTTCGAGAAGATGCTCGTCACGTGCTTCTCGACCGCCCTTTCGGTGACGACGAGCCGCTCGGCAATGCCCTGGTTCGAACGGCCTTCCGCCATCAGCCCGAGCACCTCCCGCTCCCGGGCCGTTAGCTCGTCGAGCGGGCCATCCCGGCGGCGGCGCCCGACGAGCTGGGTGACGATCGTCGGGTCGAGAGCCGAGCCGCCGTCTCCCACCCTGCGCACCGCGTCCGCAAACTCGTGCACGTCGGAGATCCGGTCCTTCAGTAGGTAACCGACTCCCTCTGCGCTCTCCGCGAGGAGCTCCATGGCGTATGTCGGCTCGACGTATTGCGAGAGCACGAGCACGCCGACCCCGGGATGCTTCTCCCGGATCTCCTGCGCGGCTCGCAGGCCCTCATCGGTGTGGGTCGGCGGCATGCGGATGTCCACGATCGCGACGTCCGGGGAGTAGCTCCGCACCTTGAGCATGAGCTCATCGCCGGTCCCCGCCTGCCCGACGACGTCGAAACCCGCCTCGGCGAGGATCCGCACCACTCCCTCGCGAAGGAGGACCGAGTCCTCGGCGATGACTACTCGCACGGGATCTCGGCCCGGATGCGCGTCCCGGCCCCCGGGGCGCTATCGACCTTCAGGACTCCGTCGAGCGCCTCGACGCGGTCGACCAGCCCGCTCAGGCCCGATCCTCGCGTCGGGTCCGCCCCGCCGACGCCGTCGTCGGCCACCTCGACGACCGCGCGGCCGTTCTGGCGGGTGACCCTGATCTCGACGGCAGAGGCCTCCGCGTACTTGGCCACGTTGGCGAGAGCCTCTGAGATGACGTAGTAAGCGGCCGCCTCCACGGCCGGCGGAAACCGGTCCGGGGGAACCGTCACGCCGACGGGCACAGGCGCCCGCCCCGCCAGCGCCTCGAGAGCGGCGGAGAGGCCACGTTCCGAGAGAACGGCAGGGTGGATTCCGCGCGCGAGCTCTCGCAGTTCCTCGAGAGCCTGCGCGAGCTCCTCGGAGGCGCCGGCGAGCAGCCGTTCGGCTTCCTCGGGGGCGTCTCGCAACCTAGCGTGGGCGAGCCTGAGAGCCAGCGACAGTGAGACGAGGCGCTGCTGAGCTCCGTCGTGGAGATTCCGCTCCAGCCGGCGCCGAGCCTCGTCCCCGGCCCGCAGCAGGCGAACGCGAGAGCCGCGGAGCTCGTCTTCCTGTCGTTTTCGCTCGCTGATGTCGCGCACGATCAGGACAGCCTCGTCGCCGTCCCTGACAATTCGCGCCTCGAAAGTCCGCTGGACGTCGTTGAGCGTCAGCTCATACTCGCCCGTCGCGACTTCGCCCGTGTCGAGCGCATGGGCGATGCCTTCGAGCAGCCCCTCGGCCACGTCCGCGGGGAGAATGTCCCGGGCATTCGAGCCGATCAGCTCCTCGGGCGGCACGGCGAGATCGTCGCGGTCGCCCTTGAAGTCGAGGTACGTTCCGTCGCGGCTCATGCGGAACATGAGGTCCGGGATGGCGTTCAGCAGCGCGCGGTACCGGCTCTCGCTCTGCCGCACGACCTGGATGCTCTGCTCGCGGGCGAGGGCGAGGCTCGCGGCCGCGCTCACCGCCCCGGCGAGCTCACGGTCGACGGACGGATCGTGGATGAACGCCGCGACGACCTCGCCGTCGTGCTCGACGAGCGTCGTTCGCCGGCCCTGGCTAGCGGCTTCGAGATCGACTTCCCAGCCCGACACACCCACCCAGCGTGAGCGGTCGGAAAGCCAGTAAGCGAGGTTGAGCGATGGGTCGCCGAGCGCTTTCCGGAGGGCGTCCCGCGTCGATTCGGGGTCACGGGCCACGCCCAGCTCGAGGACGAGACTCGCAACCGAGGCGCGCGCCAGGCGGGTGCGCAGCAGGCCCACGAGGAAGGCGGTCGGAACCGACGCGACCGCGAAGAGGACCAGCCACCAGAGCACGCTGGACGCTGTCTCCGAGACAGCCGAGACGAACGCGGCCAGCAGGAAGGCGCCGATGGCCGTGGCCGAGGTGACGAAGACCGGCGTGAGAATGCGCCGCAGCGGCGCCGAGGCCACACGCCAGCGGCGAATGAGCACCCAGATGGTGGCGCCGCAGACGAAGAGCCCGACTCCGATGAAGAGAACTCCGACGATGGTCGTCGCCAGGTTGGAGTCCACAAGCACGAATTCGTTCTGCGGGCAGTCGCTGCAGCCGGCCTCGCCGAAGAGAGAGAACAGGAGCGGCGCGAGGGAAAGGAGCCCGTAGGCGGCGGCAACGACTGCGAAGACGATCTTCGTCTCGAGGTAGCCGCGCGGGAAGGTGAGGAGCGCGTGGATGAAGAAGGCGAGCGGAATGCCCCACAGGAGGTTCCCCACGGAGAAGACGTACGAGTTGTTCGACTCGGTGAGCGCGCTCAGGAACCAGGTCAGGCCGACGGCGCTCATCAGCAGCCCGAAATGCGCATCCGAGACCCGGGCAAGCGCGACTACGCCGCAGGCGATGAACGACCAGGCGACGATGAGGTTCGCGGCCGCCGTGAAGGCGGGCGTGCTCTCGTGATCGCTGGTGAAGACGAGCGCCAGCGCGATCGCGGTGAAGGCGACCGCTGTGAGGAGAATCGCCCACCGGGCGCGCAGCATTGGTTTATCCAAGCACAGCTTTGAGCGCAGCGCCTGACAGCTCGCCCTTGGCTATGAAGCCCCTGGCGCCGCTCTGAGCCACGAGCGGGCCGAAGTCGGAGCCGTCACGGCTCGAGGTCAGCACCACGGCCGGCTGGGCCGCGTTCTGGCTCGTCAGCCTCGTCGCCACCTCGAACCCGTCGAAGTCCGGCAGCTGGACGTCGAGGAGCACCACGTCCGGGTGGAGCTCCCTCGCTTGCTTGAGCGCGCTGACTCCGTTCTCCGCCTCGCCGATGACCTCGAAGCCTTCGGCCTGAAGGAGGGCGCGCGCCGTCGCTCGGAAGCTCGGGTGGTCGTCGACGATCAGGACGCGCGTCAATGTGCTCACATGGTGACAAGCACGACGGTCAGCCGCCATACGGCTAGCCACACTCTTTTCAAGCCGTACTTAGACGCCGCGGGGCGACGAATCGGCCAGTGCGACGCGCATCAGGTCGCGGATCGAGATGATCCCGGCGACGCGACCGCGGTCGACGACGGGAAGGTGGCGGAAGCCGCCGTGGATCATGAGCGAGGCGGCATGGTCGGTGGCGTCCGATGCGTCAACGGTCTCAGGCTGCCGTGTCATCCAGTCGCCGACCCGGGCGTCATCGCTATAGCCCGTCGCGACAGCGCGCATGAGGTCGCGCTCTGTGAGGATCCCCTCGAGCCGGTCGCCTTCCATCACGAGGACGGCGCCGACACCCCGCGCGACCATGCGCTTCGCCGCCTCCCCGAGCCGATCCCCCGCGGAAACGGTCAGGAGATCTTGCGACATGTGCTCCGAGACAACGGACACGGTCGAGCGATCCTAAAGCTCAGCCAGCAGCGCGTCGACCCGGCGGGCAATCTCGTCCCTGAGCGCGCGCACCGCTGCGAGCGACATACCTGCGGGATCCTGGAGCTCCCAATCGACGTAGCGCTTCCCAGGGATGTAAGGGCACTCGTCCCCGCAGCCCATCGTCACGACCACGTCGGCCCACTCGGCGTCGGCTCGCTCGAGACGATGCGGCTCGGCGTCCGCGAGCTCGATTCCGACCTCCCGCATGACCTCCACTACTCCCGGATGGACCCGCTCCGCGGGCCGGGTCCCTGCCGAGCGAGCCTCGTGCCTTCGGGTCTTCTCGCCGAAGAGCGCCTGGGCGATCTGAGAGCGTCCTGCGTTCTGGACGCACACGAAGAGGACATTCGTCACGGTTCAAGTGTCGCAGCGCCTTGGTGAAGAAGTGGCGAACATCCGGCAAAGAGCGGTCAGCAGGCTATTGTTCGGACGCCGATGGCGGCCGTGAAGAAAACGACCAGGCTGACGCTTCCCGGCGACCTGCACGAGCTCGAAGCCCTGGCTGAGCCGGTTGGGAGCAGCCTCTTCACGACGGCTCATCACGACACGCCCGGGCACGCCCTCGCCGGAGCCGGCGTCTCCCTCCGCCGGAGGCTCGAGAACGGGAAGAGCACCTGGCGCCTCACTCTCCCCGGCGGTCAGAGTCTGGAGCTCCCAGGCGGTCCGGCCAAGCCGCCGGCACGGATTCGCGCCCTCCTGATGGCCCTCGTGCGAGATCTCCCTCTCGAGCCGGTCGCGACCTTCCGCACGCGGCGGTCGACGCTGCGAGTGCGCGAGGAAGGTGCAGACGCCGCCGACATCCTCGCCGACTCGGTAGCCCTCATGGAAGGTCGCCGGGTCGCGACCTCCTTCAGCGAGATCGAGGTGGCACCGCTCAACGGCGAGCGGGCCGCGGTGCGCCGTGTCGTCAGACGCCTGATCGATCAGGGAGCTAGGCGGGGCGAACGGCGGCCGGCTCTGTTCAGGGCTCTCGGCCTCATCCCCGACTCGACTCCGAAAGCCGACAGGAAGCCCGCTCCACCGTTGGAATCCCTCGGGGCGCTCCTGGCGGCGCAGCTACGCGCACTGCAAAGCCATGACCCCGGGGTGCGCCTGGGGACCGACCCTGAAGACCTCCACCGTGTTCGCGTGGCCGTGCGCCGTTCTCGCGCGATCCTACGAGGCGCCCGACCGCTACTCGATGAGCAATGGGCAGACAGCCTGCGCGCCGAGCTGGGCTGGTTGGGCCAGGCCCTCGGCCCCGTGCGCGACCTCGACG
>DATNOU010000058.1:0-1586 GCA_035601195.1 Gaiellaceae bacterium
GACGAGCTGGGCGGCCGCGTGCGGTCCGACACCGGGTTGGTCGAGCAGCTGCGGTGCGAGTTTGCGTGTGAGCGTTTCGATCTCGCGTGCGAGTTCGCGTTCCTCGGCGGTCAGCTGCAACACGCGGCGGGCGATCGAGCGCAGCGCGAGCATGCTCCCGCGCAGCTCGGCATCGTGTCGGCTGTGTGGCCGGGTTGCTGCGAGGCGTTGCAAGAGCCGTGCACGTGTCAGCGGCCGACAGCTCGCTGCGCAGCGGCTCCGGGGTCGTGATCAGCAGGTCCCGCAGCTGAGGGTCTGTCCGATTCTCTGTGTAGGCAGGGCCTGACTTGAGTCGTGTCCGCCGCTCGGGGTTCCCGAGCGGCGGGCCGGCCGGAAAGGAAGGCCGTTTTGCCTAGCGAGTTCGAAGAGAGGAGACTGCCGGCGATCGACGTCGGCCCTGAGAGCGATCCGTTCGAGCCGCCGGAGCTGCCGGACGAGCTGATCGACGAGCTGCTCGCCGGCGCGCGTACGCCGGAGGAGATCGCCGGCCCGGACGGGTTACTGCAGCGGTTGACGAAGCGTTTGGTCGAGCGGGCGATGGACGCCGAGCTCACGGATCATCTCGGCTACGAGCGCGGCGAGGCGCCGCCGGGCGGCACCGGTAACGCCCGCAACGGCTTCAGCGAGAAGACGGTCCACAGCGATCACGGCTCGGTCCGGATCGAACAGCCGCGTGACCGCGCCGGTTCGTTCGAGCCTCGGATCGTGCCCAAGCATCGGCGGCGCTTCCACGGTTTCGACGAGAAGATCGTCGCCATGTACGCGCGCGGGATGACGGTGCGCGACATCCAGGCGCACCTGCGCGAGCTGTACGGGGTCGAGGTCGGCCACGACCTGATCTCGCGCGTGACCGACGCCGTCTTGGACGACGTCAGGGAGTGGCAGGCGCGGCCGCTCGAGGACGTCTACCCGATCCTTTTCCTCGACGCGCTGATCGTGAAGGTCCGAGACGGCGGCGCCGTCCGCAACCTCGCCTGCTACGTCGCGATCGGCGTCAACCTGGAGGGCGAGCGGGACGTGCTCGGGCTCTGGTTCCAACGCGCGGAGGGCGCCAAGTTCTGGCTCGCCGTTTTGACCGAGCTGAAGCAGCGCGGCGTCCGCGACGTGCTGATCTGCTGCGTCGACGGGCTCAAGGGCTTCCCGGAGGCGATCGAGGCGGTCTTCCCGCAGGCCTGGGTGCAGACCTGCATCGTCCACCTGATCCGCCAGTCGCTGCGCTTCGTCCCGGACAAGCACCGCCGCGCGGTCGCCAAGGACCTGCGACCGATCTACACGGCGGTCGACGCCGACGCGGCCGCCGGAGCACTCGCCAACTTCGAGCAGAGCTGGGGCGAGCGCTACCCGATGATCGGCAAGACCTGGCGCGAGACCTGGGAGCACGTGATTCCCTTCCTCGCCTTCCCGCCCAACGTGCGCCGCGTCGTCTACACGACCAACACGATCGAGGCGCTGCACCGTCAGATCCGCAAGACGATCAAAACCCGAGGACACTTCCCGACCGAGGAGGCCGCCCGCAAACTGATCTACCTCTCGATCATCAACGCCAA
>DATNOU010000059.1:0-1987 GCA_035601195.1 Gaiellaceae bacterium
TCCAGTCGCCGGAGCGGAGACCCGCCTCGACATGTGCGAGCGGTACGCGAGCTTCGGCCGCGGCGCGGGAGCCGGCGAGCGTCGAGTTCGTGTCGCCGAAGACGAGGACGGCGTCCGGCCGCTCCCGCTCCAGCGCCGCCGCGATTCCCGGCTGCATTGCGTCCACGTCCCGGGTGTGGGCTTCGAGCCGATAGGCGGGCTCCTGCAATCCCAGCTCGTCGAAGAAGACCTCGGAGAGCCCGCGGTCGTAGTGCTGCCCGGTGTGGACCACGACCTCGTCGATGCCGGCCTCGCGCAGTGCGACCGCGAGCGGCGCGGACTTGACGAACTGGGGCCGGTTGCCGACGACCGAGAGGACCCTCACGCCCCCAAGCCTAGAGCGACCCGAGTCGTCGGTCTCCATGAGCGCCGCCCCCTGCGGGCTACACTGGCGGGGTTCCGGGCCGTTAGCTCAGCTGGTAGAGCAGGGGACTCTTAATCCCAAGGTCGAAGGTTCGAGTCCTTCACGGCCCACTCAGGAAGTGTCTGCAAAGGGCCGCCTTGGAGCGAGGCTCTGGTTCTCGGAACCGAGGAATCCATGCGAGGGGCGTCAGAGAGGCACGCAGTGGCTGTCCTCTTGTTCAGTCGGCGCAGCTACGGCGCGGGCCGCCACTCGCCTTCCCGGTGGACGTACGAATGTTCGTGACGTCGCAGGGCTCTGCGCACGGCCGAGTCGAACGCGCGATCGCCAAACGTCAGCTCGGCAACGCGCTCATGGCCGCCCGAGAGCTCGGAGAGCTACCGCTGGCGGACGCGCTCGAGCTCTGCCTGTTGCTGGCCGAGGTCGCGTCCGAGCGGTACTCGCCGGCGGCTGCACGCTGGCACGCGAAGTTCGCGTTGCGGGCGAGGGGATTAGCCTCGACGAATCGCAGCCTGCGCTCGCCGCCCTGCGCCTCCTACCTGAGGAGCGGGAGGGAGCCCTCCGCGCACTGCATCACCTCGCTCGGTGTCACGGCGTTGGATCAGTAACCAGTCGGAGGCTTTGAGGCCGAACGCGCTGCCGTCAGCCTTCCCTAGGAAAGCGCATCAGGCCTCTCTTAAGGACAGACCCATGCCCGCGAGGCTCTTGCGATCTAGCTCCCGAACTCACGCTCCGCGCACTCGGGCAGAAGACGTGAAGCTCCCCGAACCCGTCCGATAGGCGCGCCAGGAGTTCTCTGCGTCCTCGTCCGGGCGAGGCGCTCGGCCCGCATTCGGCGGAGACGAGCTGCGTCTCGACATAGCCCTCGTCGCTCGAGACCATCAGCGATGCTTGCCGAAGGCGCGCGAACGGGCAGCCTCTTCTCGCCGACGGGCGGCCTCTTCCGCCAAGCGCTGGCGCCTTGGTTTGTGGCGGCGACTGACAGGCACGTGCCTTAGCGCTGCTCGCGCAGCGGCGATGGCGATTCCGAATGCGCTCATTGACGTCCTGGCTATCTTCCCTGATGTGAACTAGACACGCCGCGGGGCGAGCCGGTCGCGTCGAAGCGAAGAGGGCGCGGGCCCGCAAACCAACCCGGCCTGATGGGGAGAGTCCACAGGCCGGCCGCAGATTCCGCGCCCTTCTCCTAATCCTGACGCAACGGCGTGAGAAAACCTACCCGCCCATCCCCGCGCGACAGCCCTGCGCAAAAACCGTGCTCGGGGCCAGAACCCGTGAGCTCGGGCAGGCTTGCGATACGTTCGCCCGTCGCTCCGAAGGCGCTCGCGATACGCGGCGTGCCTAATCAGAGGGAGTAAAGCCACGAGGCTGAGGGGCCGACAAAAGATGTACGCGCGGGGAGTCCCACGCCCCAAGGCCCGGCCCGGGGCTTGCTCTCCTCTCTCACCTGGGCCGTCGCCGCCACTTCCCATGGAGCGTCGCTCCTCGCGCGCCCCGAACGTCCAGACCCAATTCTGGTTCGAGCGTCCCTGCGGAGCGCCCCCCAAAAGGGGGGACTCAGGCAGCCCGCTTCGGCGGGCGTCTCAT
>DATNOU010000060.1:0-2636 GCA_035601195.1 Gaiellaceae bacterium
AGGTTGTCGTCAAGCGTCGCGCCGATGAGTCCGGGCGGACGCGGCACTGTGTTAGGGGACAGAGGCTGCTTGCCGAGCAGGGCTTTCCGTGTCCGATGCCCTTGACGGACGTGATCTTCGGCTCTGGGTTCGCGGTGCATGCGGAGCGGTTGGTCGGAGGCGGTGAGGTCGAGACGGAGGACACTCCTGCGGCAGCGGAGAAGTCGGCCGTGCTTCTCGCTGATCTCGTTCGTCGCCTGGCGGCGCTCGATCTCGATCCGCCTTTGCCGAACCCGGAAAAGGGTTCGGTGGGATTCGTTGCCGGAGCGCCAGGCGACCGCAGAGGTACCGGCGTGGATCGAAGACACCGGTCAGCGCGTGCGGGCGAAGCTGGCCAGGTGTCGCCTGCCACCGGTGCTCGGTCACGCCGACTGGGAGGCGCAGAACATCCGCTGGCTGCGAGGCGAGCCACTGGCCGTCCACGATTGGGACAGCCTGGCCTGGCTTCCAGAGGTAGCGCTGGTGGGTGCCGCCGCCGGCGTCTTCGCGAACCACGGCCAGCCAGCGCTCGCGCCGGTGGAGAGCTCTGCGGCGTTCCTCGACGCGTACGAACGTGCGCGTGGGGAGCGATTCTCGCCCTACGAGCATGAGATCGCCTGGGCGGCGAGCACTTTGGTCGCTCTCTATGACGCTCGGGACGAGTTGATCTTCAGCCGCCCGAGGCTCAGCTACGAACGGCTGAAAGCGCAGCGAGAGGAACGCCTCGCCCGAGCCCACGCCTAGCGAGCGCGGAAGCTAGTCCGACCGCTCCCAGGGGTCATGCCGAACACTGGCCCAGGCGGCGCTGCGCTGGCAAACCGGCGGCCGTCCTATGGAGTTCTGTTCGGATGCCAGACGATCTCCCAGAGGTGGCCATCAGGATCACGGAAGTAGCCGGAGTAGATCCCCCAGGGTCGGTCGTGGGCCGGTGTGACCGTAGCCCCCGCTGACGCCGCCTTCTCCAGCAACTCGTCCACCTCGGCGCGGCTACGAACGAGTTGTGCGAGGCTGAACTCGCCGCTATGTGGTCGCGCGCCTGGAATCGCCGCGTCCTTGGCGAGATCGGCACGCGGGTACGGGTTGAGGAGCAGGCCGCCGTCCAGTTTGAACATCGCGATGGCGCCGTTCGCCCCGGTCACCTCATCCGTCCACTCCGTCCCGATAATGCCCTTCGACTTGAAGCCGAGATCGCGGTAGAACGCGAGCGCGCGCTCAAGGTCGGCGACGGCCGATCACGTCGAGACGCGGTTCCACGGTTTCGCTTCTACCCCAAGCCCCTCGCCTCACTCGTTGAGCTGAGTGAAGCACGATCCAGGGGGTCATTCCGGAACTGTGAGTGTGCGGGTGTCCCGTCTGGGGCGTTTGTCAGGTTGGCGTCGGTGCTCTTTGTTCGTGACTCGATTCCCGAATGACTCGATTCGTCGGTGTCTTTCCAGTGATGTGTCCGGGCAGAGAGGCCGGTGCCGACCTGGCGCCCGCTTGCTGGCCTGATCAGAAGCCTGTCCGCCCTGTGTGGGCGTGACCCGTCACAGTCTTGCCGCCCGCGGTTTCATCCCCAGACCGGCACCGGAGTTGTCCCCCAACCTGGGCTGGAGGTCGTCACGGATGCTTGCAGATGAGCTGGACTACGTGATCGGCGTTGATCCGCATCGCGATACGCACGCGCTCGCGGTCGTCGACGTGCGCACTGGCGGTGTGGTGTTCGAGGCGACCACAGTTGCCGATGGTGGCGGTTACGCGTGCGTGCTTCGTCTTGCCGATCAGCACGCTCCCGGCCGGCGTGTGTTCGCGGTCGAGGGCACTGCTTCGTTCGGCGCCGGTCTTACTCGCTTTCTCATCAGTCATGAGGAGCGGGTGCTCGAGGTCGGCAGGCCGCGTCGGGAACGACGCGTCGGTAAGAGCGACGCGCTCGACGCGATCCGGGCCGCTCGCAGCGTCCTCGGCCAGACGCGGCCAGCACGGCCGCGTGCCGGCGGCGAGCGAGAAGCGTTGCGGGCACTGACCGCTGCTCGCGAAGGCGCGGTGACAGCCAAACGAGCTGGGCTCTGTCAGTTGCGCGGCTTGCTGGTGTCGGCGCCCGAGCCGCTGCGTGCGGAGCTCCGCTCGCTGACCCGCGCGCAACTTCTGCGGCGACTCGCCGCGGTTCGTCCTGAACGCCGTCAGGACCCCGAGCTCCGCGGGACGTTGCTCGCGTTGCGCGCTCTCGCTCGGCGCGTCAAGGCACTGACCGTTGAGGAGCGCGAGCTCGCACGCGAGATCGAAGCGCTCACTCGCAAGCTGGCGCCGCAGCTGCTTGATCAGCCTGGCGTCGGTCCACTCGCGGCCGCGCAGATCCTGATCTCCTGGTCGCACCGCGGCCGAATCACAAGCGAAGCCGCGTTCGCACGTCTCGCCGGCTGCGCGCCGATCCCCGCCTCCTCCGGACAAACGATCCGTTACCGACTCGACCGCAGCGGCGACCGCCGACTCAACCGAGCACTGCACATGATCCTCGTCACCCGACGACGATCACACCCCGCAACGATCGCCTACATCGAACGGCGCCTCCAAGAAGGCAAGAGCCGACGCGAAGCAAACCGTTGCCTCAAGCGCTACCTCGCCCGCAGCCTCTACCGGCT
>DATNOU010000061.1:0-2462 GCA_035601195.1 Gaiellaceae bacterium
CGCGACGGCGCGTAGGGTTCGTAAATTCGGCCGTGGCCGATTTGCAGGGGAATCGTGCCGGGGGCCCGGGAGGTGCGACTGGCGGATCGGGTGGCCGCCGTCATGCTGGCGACGGCCGGTCCAGACCTTGTCCCTATGGTCTCGAGCGGAAGACGCGACCCGCCGAACGCGTGGGGTACGAAAACTCTGTCATGTGTGTCAGGCAGCCAGTTCGTACTCATGGATGAGACCTCCGAGCAGATCTCGTCTGTGCACCCGCACGGCTGAGTCTGGAGTCGCAGGTGTCGGTTTCTGTTGCTCCGGCGGTTGGAGTGCGAGCGATCGGTGCGGGCGGTGCGCGTTGTAGTGGCGGCGATATGTCTGGAGCACAAGTTCGAGTTGGCGGCGGCTGACGATCAGGAGCCGGTCGAGGCACTCGCTTCTGAGCGTGCGTACCCACCGTTCGGCATACGCGTTTGCGTTCGGCGCGCGGATCGGCGTTCGGATGACCTTGATGCCCTCGCTCTGCAGGACGGCATCGAAGGCGCCGCTGAACTTACCGTCGCGGTCATGGATTAGGAAGCGAAACGGCTCGCGTCGGTCGGCAACGGTCATGAGCAAGTTGCGTGCCTGCTGGGTGACCCAGCGGCCGTCCGGGTTGGCGGTACAAGCGACGAACTCGATTCGCCGCCGCTCGAGCGAGACGAAGAAGAGAACGTAGATCCGAGTCAGCCAAACGGTCTCGACGGTAAGAAAGTCACAAGCGAGCATCGTCGCCGCCTGCTGACGCAGGAACTGACGCCAACTTGAACTTTCACGTTCGGGCGCGGGCGACAGGCCGTCGCGCACAAGGATCGAGCGAACCGTGGTGGCGGAAACCGTGACGCCAAGCCCGCGCAGCTCGCCGACGATCCGCTGATAACCCCAGGTTGGGTTCTCGCGCGCGAAACGGAGGATGAGTTCGCGCACATACTCGTCAAGCGGCGGCCGCCCTTGGCGCGTGTGCGGATACGTCCAGCGGCGCGCTACCAAAAGCTGGTGCCAGCGCAAGAGCGTTCGCGGACTAACAGAGAAGATGGACCACGTCCGCCGCGGCAGCGCGCGACTCAGGGCCGCCAGCAGGACCCGATCGGCCTGACGCAGCTGCGGCCGGCGCGCCTGCCGGCGCAAGATCGCGAGCTCGTGTCGGAGCACCAAAATCTCTAACTCCTTCGACGGCACCGAGCGACACAAGAGCACCACCAGCGCCAACAGACGACAGAGCCCCAGATACGCAAACGACCACAGCACGCATGACCTCCCCAAGTCGCGGAAACGCCCAAGCTACTGAGAGACCGCCACCTCAAGAGGCCAGTCGATGCGAATGACAGACTTTTCGTACCCCACGCCCTCTACCTGAGAGCGCGAAGGCTTCTCTCAGCTGAGATCGGCCTGGCGCGCGACCTCGAGCCAGCAGAGGCAGACGCCTGGATCGAGGAGCAGCTCGCCACAACAGCCTGAACGCAAACAAGCTCCTCCCAGCAGAGGCAGAGCCGGGGAACTCCTGGGTCCCTGCGCGAGAAGGCGAGTGCCGGGGCCTTGCAGGAGGACGTGAGCGCGATCGCCAAGCAGTCGGAAAAGGGGTGCGCAGGTCGGGTAGATGAAGCGGAGCTGTCGCCCTTTGGCGGAACCGCGACACACTCCCTCTATGGGACAAACGCTGCGCAACCCGGGCTGGGCTACGAGCGCCACCGGTTAGAGTTGTCCCGTGGCCAGCCTCATCGCGAAGATCCGCAAATGGCTCGGGCTCGGGAAGAAGTCCTAGCGGGACCGGGAGCAGAGGCGAGGCACGCCGAAAGGGACCTCGCTTAACGTAGGTCGATGCGGCGATCACGCGCAGCGGGATCGCCGGCTTCGCGGCGATGCGCGCCCTTTCCCGCCGCAACGATGACCCCGCCGCTGCGAGCCGGTCGTTCGACGCCGACCGCGACGGGTTCGTGATGGGTGAGGCGGGCGCGATCCTGGTGCTCGAGGAGCTCGAGCACGCGAAGAAGCGCGCGGCGATGGTGTACGCGGAGCTGCTCGGCTACGGCGTCTCCTCCGACGCCGAGCACATCAGCGAGCCCGACCCGACCGGCCAGCACCGGGCGTGGGCGATGAAGATGGCGTTCGCGGATGCGGGATCAACCCCGAGGAGATCGACTACATCAACGCGCACGGCACCTCGACGCCGCTCGGCGATGCGAGCGAGACGCGGGTGATCAAGCGGGCGGGGTGCGGAGTGCGCTACCGCCGATCTTCCAGCGGCGGGCCGTCGAGGGTCGTTCGATCACCACGGGCTGGCGCCGATGTCGTTGTCATCCGAACATACTGCACCGCGGTGTCGCTCGTCTGACCGGCGGCAGTATGAGCGACTGTAGCCCCGCGCAGTCGGCGCCCCGAGAGGCCGGTCGGTTCACGGGCCGGCCGTTCGAGCAGCTGCCGGCGGGCGTGCGCTGCGGCCA
>DATNOU010000062.1:0-37689 GCA_035601195.1 Gaiellaceae bacterium
GAGAACGCCGACGTCGTCGTAGCCTCCACCAGCGCCAGTGGTTACGTCCTCTCCGCCGAGCAGGTGGAGCGGGCGATGCGGACGCGGAAGGGACGCCCCATCTTCTTCGTGGACATCGCGGTGCCGCGCGATATCGACCCGGCCGTGAACGAGATCGAAGGGTGCTACCTGTACGACGTCGACGACCTCGAGCGTGTCGTGGAGGAGAGTGTGGCCGGGAGGCGGACGGAGGCCGTCCGCGCAGAAGCGATCGTCGCCGACGAAGCAGAGCGGTTCCGCGACTGGCAGCTCTCCCTCGACGTCGTACCGGCAATCGCGTCGCTCCGCGCTCTGGCTGAATCCATCCGCGAAGACGAGCTCGCCCGCGCCGAAGGGCGGCTGGGGTCGCTGTCCCCGAGCCAGCGACGGGCGGTCGAGTCGCTCACGGCCCAGATCGTCAACAAGCTGCTCCACCTGCCGACGGTGCGGATGAAGGAGGCGGCCGCTGCAGCCGACGGCGTTCTCTACGCAGACGCGATCCGCCACCTCTTCGCGCTCGAGGACGAAGACTCGCGCCGATCAGGAGGGCGAGGTGCTGGTTCGGCTCGGAAGCCGGGGAAGTAGGCTCGCCCTCACCCAGGCCGAGCTCGCCGCCGAGGCCCTGCGGCAAGCGAACCCTGAGCTGGACGTCGCCCTCGTCCCGATCACCACGACCGGCGACCGCGACCGCTCGAAGCCGTTCGGCGAGATCGGCGCGCGCGGCGTCTTCGTCAAGGAGATCGAGGAGGCCTTGCTGGAGGGTCGCGTCGACGTTGCAATCCACTCCGCGAAGGACATGACCTCGACCGCGACGGATGGTCTAGCGATCGGCGCCTTCCTCGCCCGCGAGGATGCGCGCGATGCGCTTTGCGGAGCCGACGAGCTCCGCCCTGGAATGCGGATCGGGACGGCGTCCGCGCGCAGAAAGGCGCAACTCCTCGCCCTGGAGCCGCGGCTGTCCATCGAGCCCCTGCGCGGAAACGTGGACACGCGCCTGCGCAAGCGTGGCGAGCGCGGACTGGACGCAGTCGTGCTGGCGGCCGCCGGCCTGGACCGGCTGGGCCTGGCGAACGAGATCGGCCACCGCTTCGCCGTGGACGAGCTCGTTCCGGAGGCGGGGCAAGGGGCCGTTGCTCTCCAGGTCAGGCAAGGAGAGGAGGAGCTGGTCGCCTTCGCCGACGACTCGGAGACCCGGCACCGAGTCTCAGCCGAACGGGCTTGCGTCGCCCACATCGGCGCCGGATGCCTGGCGCCGGTTGCCGCTCACCACGACGGGAAGGCCCTCACCGCCCTCATCGCCGCAGAGGATGGGAGCTGGGTCGAGCGCCGCCGCGGCGACGATCCCGTGGCGCTCGCGAACGAGCTCCTCGCCGCGGTTCCGTGAGAATCGTCGTCACCGGCACCGACCCTCGGCTCGGCGAGCGGCTTCGCGCCGACGGTTTCGAAGTCGTCGAGTGCCCCCTCATCCGCATCGAGCCGCTCGACGGGCCGCCTGTGCGCGCCGGCGACTACGACTGGCTCGTCCTGACGAGCAGGCACGGCGTGGAGCACCTCTTGCGCAGGGTCGAGGGCCCCCTTCCCCGGGTGGCGGTCGTCGGTCCCGGCACGGCCGAAGCCCTGCGCACTCACGGGGTCGAGCCCGACCTTGTCGCACGTCGTTCAACGCAGGAGGGTCTCGTGGAGGAGCTGCCGCGTCCAGCGGGCCGTGTCCTCTTCGCCGGCGCCGAGGATGCCCGGCGCCTGCTCGTTCGGGAGCTCGACGCCGACTTTGTCCCGCTCTACAGAACGGTGGGGCTCAACCCGGATGTATTTCCCGACGGCGACCTCGTCGTCATCGCCTCCGCCTCGGCCGCGAAGGCGCTCGCGGAAAACGGTGCCCGCATCCCCTGCGTGTCCATCGGGCCCGTGACGAGCGCCGAGGCCGAGCTACAGGGGCTCGAGATCGCCGGGGAGGCGGAGACCCATGACCTGGAGGGCCTCGCCCGAGCGGTTAAGCTCGCCGCATCGCGAGCCGGTTCCTCACCCTCCTGACCGACTTCGGACTCGAGGACGACTTCGTCGGCACGTGCCGCGGCGTCATCAAGGGCATTGCGCCGGACGTCGAGGTGATCGACATCACCCACGGCATCCCTCCGCAACACGTCCTGCAGGGAGCCCTCGTCCTTGCCAACACGCTCCCCTACATGCCCTCCGGCGTCCACGTGGCGGTCGTAGATCCTGGTGTCGGCGGAGAGCGGAAGCCGCTCGCCCTGCGAGGCGGTGACGGGCGCCTGTACGTCGGGCCCGACAACGGGCTCCTGCTCGTCGCTGCCGACAGGTTGGGCGGAATCGAGGAGGCCGTCGAGATCGCGAACGAGGACTACATGCTCACTCCCGTATCGCGGACCTTTCACGGCCGCGACATCTTCTCGCCGGCCGGGGCTCACCTGGCGACTGGCGTCGAGCTCCGCGAGCTCGGTCCGGCGCTCGATCGTGCGGGGCTTGCGCGGCTCGAGCTGCCCGTTGCCCAGATCGGGACGGCGAGGATCCGCGCCAGCGCGCTCTACATCGACCGCTTTGGCAACATCCAGCTCAACCTGACCAGCAAGGATCTCGAGAAGGTGGGAATCGTCCCGGGGACGAAGGTCGAGGTGGAAGTGCGTTTCGAGCGCTACTTCGCCGTCGCTGCGCGGACCTTCGCCGAGGTTCGCACCGGGGACATCGTCCTCTACGAGGACTCCTACCGGAACATCGCGCTGGCGATCAACCAGGGGAACGCCGCGCGGATGTTCTCGCTCCGGGTGGGGCAGGAGGTACGGCTGTCGCCGGCGTGAGCGAGCTCGTCTGCGCGGCCGGACGTCGGTTCGCCCGCTTGACGACTCGCGCCGTCGTCGCGCGCCCGCGTGTCTGGGGGCTCTTGCGCGGCCCTCTGCGCCGCCAGTTCGACCGGCTCGCCGCCGGTTGGGAGGCTCGGCTCGGGCCGGAGGCCTTGCTCCCGCTGGACGCGGCGCTCGACCGCCTCTCGTCTCCGCCGCGCCGCGTTCTCGACCTCGGGACGGGAACCGGGAAGGCCGCCCGGGTCGTCGCCAAGCGGTTCCTGCAGGCGGAGGTCGTGGGCGTCGACCTCTCCCCGGCGATGGTCGAGGAAGCGCAGAAGGTGCTGCCTGCCGAGCTCTGCGGCCGCGTGCGTTTCGAGGTGGCGGATGCCTCCCGTCTTCCGTTTGAGGACGGAGCCTTCGACCTTGTCGTGCTGCTCAACATGATCCCCTTCTTCGGAGAGCTCGCACGTGTGACCGCGCCGGGCCGCGTAGCCGCCGCCTCTTCGTTCGGCCCGCAAACGCCGATCTACGTCCCGCCCGAGACTCTGCGCAAGCGCCTCGCTCCACTCGGCTTCGGCGACTTCGAAGAGCTGACCGCAGGCGAAGGGATCGCGCTTCTTGCCACCCGCACGGCCCTGACGTCGTTTTTTTAGAGCGGGAGTTTCCTCCGGAAACTCCCGCAAGGAGCAACAATTTTGTCCCGCTGAACGTTGCTGCTAGCCGACGTCGGACTTAGTTTCCGGCTGCGGGGATCCTTCAAGGGAAGGGGAAGGAATGGCAGCGCTGGCGGCGACACTCAGGCGGTCGGCGCTGGACGGCTACTTCAAGTTCGCCGAGAACGGCACCACGCTCGGGCGGGACACGATGGCCGGCGTTACGACCTTCATCGTCATGTCGTACATCATCTTCTTGAATCCGGCGATCCTGGGTCTCGGAGGCGACGGGCTGCCCTTGCCCGGCGCGCTCACCTCGACCTGTCTCGTCGCCGGGGTGATGACGATCATCATGGGGGTCTACACCAATCGGGCCTACGCCATCGCGCCGGGCCTCGGCATCAACGCCATCGTCGCCTTCAGCCTCGTCTTGGGGGCAGGGCTGGGGTTCCCAGAGGCGATGGGGATCATCGTCATGGAGGGCGCGCTCGTGACGATCCTCGTGCTCGTCGGTATGCGGGAGAAGATCATGCGTGCGATCCCGCTCGAGCTGAAGAAGGCGATCGCGATCGGCATCGGCCTCTTCATCGCCTTCATCGGCCTCTACGACTCCGGTCTCGTCGTCCAGGGGGAGGGCATTCCGGTCACCCTGGCCCGCTTCACGACGTGGCCGGTCCTGGTCACGCTCTTCGGCTTGACGGTCACGCTCGCGCTCCGCGCTCGGGGCTTCCGCGGCGACCTGCTGGTCGGCATTATCGCCACGACGATCCTGGCGACCCTGATCAACTGGGGGACCGACTACAAGGCGTTCACGGCACCCGGGGTCGCTCGCTGGCCCAGCGACGTCGTCAACAGTCCGGACTTCAGCCTGGTCGGCAACATCAGCTTCGACTCGTTCGCGACGCTCGGGATTGTGGCGACGCTGGCGTGGATCTTCTCCCTCTTCCTCGCCGACTTCTTCGACACGATGGGGACCCTTGTCGGGGTGGGGAAGCAGGCGGGCTACCTGACGAAGGACGGTGAGCTCCCCGAGATCCGCAAGCCCCTTCTCGTCGACTCCGTCGCGGCGATGGCCGGCGGCGCGGCGTCCGCCTCCTCGGCGACGACGTACATCGAGTCGGGAGCGGGAGTCGGAGCCGGTGGCCGCACCGGTTGGGTTGCGGTCGTTTGCGGCGCGCTGTTCTTCCCGTTCATGTTCTTCGCCCCACTCATCGGCATGGTGCCCTGCAGGCGACTGCGCCTGCGCTCATCATCGTCGGCTACCTGATGATGACCGCGCTCTCCGAGGCGGAGGAGAGAGCCGAGCCGGCTGAGCACAGGGTCGCCGAGCGAAAACTGGCCGGGATCGATTTCAGCGATCTCGCGCTCGGCTTCTCGGCGGCGATCACCATTCTGGTCATGCCGTTCACGTTCTCGATCACGAACGGCATCGGGTTCGGGTTCATCTCCTATGCCGTCATTCGGATAGCTCAGGGCGAGTGGAGGCGCGTACATCCGCTCCTGTACGCGGTCGCGGGAGGATTCATCCTCTACTTCCTCATCCCGCTCCTGCAGGACAATCTCAGCTGGGTCTAGGCGGTTAGCGTCGGGCGGCGGCGTCGAGCCGCCGCTCGGCTTCCTCCTCGCCGAGGCCGTCGATCTCGACGACCTTCCGGCGGTAGGTTTGACCGGCCGCCACCCGAATCGCGGCCGGCGGGACGCCGAGCGTCTCGGCAAGAAGAGCGACCAGCGCCGCGTTCGCCCGCCCGCGCTCCGGCGCCGCTGCGACGCGCACTTTCCAGCCGTCTCCATGGCGTCCGGCGATCGTGTTCGAGGAGGCGCCGGGCGTGAGGATTACGAGCAGCCGCAAAGTGGCGAGGGCCGGAACCGTAGTTACTTGCTTTTCCAAGAGAGCATGGCGAGGGCCGGAATCGAACCGGCGACACCACGGTTTTCAGCCGTGTGCTCTACCGACTGAGCTACCTCGCCGCGCGCGGACAGTCTAGCCTCCCGCCGCATGACCGACCGGAGGCTGGCCATTATCGGCGCGGCGCTCGATCTCGGCGCCGGGCGGCGGGGCGTGGACATGGGCCCTTCCGCGATTCGCTACGCCGGGATCGATGATCGGCTCGCCGCGCTCGGGCTCACTATCTCCGACTGGGGCAACGTCGAGGTCGCCGTCGCAGAGGCCGCGGACCAGGGTGACCCGAGGGCCCGCTTCCTCGGCGAGATCAAGGAGGCCTGCGAGCGCATCGCGCGTCGCGTCGCGCACGCCTCCCGCGAGGGCCTCGTGCCCGTCGTCATGGGTGGCGACCACTCGGTCGCGATCGGGACGCTCGGAGGACTGGCATCGCTGCATGGGCCCGGTGGGGTCCTGTGGCTCGACGCGCACGGCGACCTCAACACTCCGAAGTCCTCTCCAAGCGGAAACGTCCACGGGATGCCGCTGGCTGCCGCTCTCGGCCTGGCCCCGGAGGCATTTGCCAGCGAGGCGTGGCCACTTCCGGCGCTCGATCCCAACCACGTTGCGCTCGTGGGGATCCGCTCCCTGGACGCCGGCGAGCGGGAGCTCGTGAACGAGCTCGGCATCGCCGTCTACACGATGACCGACCTCGACCGCCGGGGTGTCGAGCCCGTCGTGCGCGAAGCGCTCGAGCGAGTTTCCGGCGCCCCCTTCGTCCATGTGTCTCTCGACATGGATGTGGTCGACCCCGAGGCGGCACCGGGAGTCGGGACGCCGGTGCGCGGCGGCCTCTCCTACCGGGAGGCCCATCTCGCGATGGAGCTCGTCGCGGAGTGGGGCGGGTTCGCCTCCTTCGAGGTCGTCGAGGTGAATCCCATCCTCGACCGGGAAAACGCGACCGGTCTCCTGGCGGTGGACCTGGCCGCAAGTGTCTTCGGCGAGCGAATCCTCTAGCTGCGTGGAAGAGTAAGCGCGTGCCGCAGCGGGCCGTGCCCATGATTTCGTACGAGAACGTCGGCGCCGCAGCCGACTGGCTGGGCGAGGCGTTCGGATTTCGCGAGCGCGGGGAGCGATACGCGGAGCCGGACGGAACCGTGTCGCACGCCGAGCTCGAGCTCGATGGAGCGGTTGTGATGCTGGGCTGGCCCGGGCCGGAGTATCGGAGCCCCGCCCGGCACGCGGAAGCGTGCGAACAGGCACGCAAATGGCTCCAGGCGCCGCATGTCGTCGACGGGGTGCTGGTGTATGTCCCGGATGTCGATACGCATTGCGACCGTGCCCGGGCGGCGGGCGCAACGATTCTGAGTGAACCGAGGGACGAGCCGTTCGGACGGCTCTACAACGTGGCGGACGTCGAAGGACACCGCTGGATGTTCATGCAGGCGCACGCTCCCTAGCCGGCGAGGAAGGTTTCGATCGCGTCCGCGGTCTCGTCGAAGGCATCCCAGAGGACGGTGTGGCCCCCGGGCACCACGACGACCCTGAGCAGGTCTCCGAGCGCAGCGCGGTAGAGCTCGGACTCACCGGCGCCGACGATCTTGGAGTGCGCGCCCACCACGAGCAAGGTCGGCACACGGAGCGCCTCATAAGGGGGCGGAGGCGTCCCGATCTCGAGGTAGTCGGCGGCCACTGAGGGCTGCGAGTAGCGGTAGCGCAGGCGCCCGTCCTCGCCGGCAGCGAGGTGGGCGCTCATCTCCTCCTCGAGCATCGCCCGCGGCGTCGAGACCAATCCGCCGGAAACCTCGCGAGCCGCGATCGCCTCCTCGACGGAGCCGAACGAGCGCTCCAGCAACTCCTCCTCGGCCAGCTCGCGGGCGATCTGGGGCGGGGCGAAGATAGCCGGGTCGAGCAGCACGGCGCGTTGCACGAGCTCGGGTCCTTTCGCCGTGATCTCCATGACCAGGCGCCCGCCGAAGCTGTGACCGATCCACGTCGCGGGCCCTTCCACGGTTTCGAGGACGTCCGCAGTGTGCGTGCCGAGATTCCAGGGCTCGTCCCACGTCGAACGGCCGTGTCCTCTCAGGTCGAGGGCGACGACGTGGAACCGGTCCGCGAGGCGCTCCTCCGCAAGTCTTCGGAAGCGCCCGCCATGCCCTGAGACGCCGTGCAGGCAGACGACGGGAGGAGCGCCCGGATCGCCCCACTCGTGGGTGTGGAGGCGCACTTAGGCCGTGTCCTCGCCGCTGCCGGACGGCTCGTAGTACGTGGTGCCCTTGAGCTCGTCCGGGAGATTGTCGACGTCGTAGCCGGAGGGGTCGTTCGGGGGGTAGACGTAGCCCTCACCGTGGCCGAGCTTCTTCGCGCCACGGTAGTGAGCGTCGCGAAGCGGCTTCGGTGGCCGCAACGCCCCGTGCTCGCTGACGTCGCGGCTCGCGGCTCCGATGGCGGTGATGACCGAGTTCGACTTCGGCGCCCGGGCAAGGTAAATCGTCGCGTGAGCGAGATTGAGGCGGGCCTCGGGGAGCCCGACGTGCTCGACTGCTTGCGCCGCTGCCACCGCGACGAGCAACGCGCCGGAATCGGCCATCCCGATGTCCTCGGAGGCGTGGACGATTAGACGCCGGGCGATGTAGCGAGCGTCTTCCCCTCCTTCGAGCATGGCCGCGAGGTAGTAGAGGGCCGCGTCGGGGTCCGAGCCCCGGATCGCCTTGATGAACGCGGAGATGAAGTCGTAGTGCGCGTCGCCGCCCTTGTCGTAGACGACCGGGCGCCGGCGCGCCGCGTCTTCGACATGCCGCTCCTCGAGCGCGGTTCCCTCGGCCTGCGCGGTCTGCCAGGCAAGCTCGAGCGTGTTCAACGCCGCCCGCGCATCCCCACCGGCCTTCCGTGCGATCAACGCGGTCAGCTCCTCGGGCACCTCGGCGTGGAGCTCCGACGCGCCCCGGCGAACGACGACCGCGAGATCCTCCACGGAGAGGGGCTCCAGTTCGTAGATCTGCGTCCGGGAGAGGAGCGCGGAGTTGACCTCGAAGTAGGGGTTCTCCGTCGTCGCTCCGATGAGCACGAGGAGGCCGGTCTCCACGGCGGGGAGAAGCGCGTCTTGCTGCGCCTTGTTGAAGCGGTGTATCTCGTCGAGGAAAAGGATCGTGCGCTGCCCGCCCGTGCCGAGCCGCTCGGTCGCGCGCGCGATCACCGCCCGGACGTCGGCGACCGAGGCGGAGACCGCGGAAAGCTCCTCGAAGGCCGAGCCGGTCGCCGCGGCCACGATCCGCGCCAAGGTCGTCTTGCCGCTTCCCGGCGGGCCGTAGAAGACCGAGGACGCGACGCGGTCCTCGGCGATGGCGCGGGCAAGCGCCGATCCTGCGCCCACGACCTGTCTTTGCCCGATGAAATCCTCGAGGCGGTCGGGCCGCAGGCGCAGGGCCAGAGGGGCAACTTCGGGTAACCGCTCGCGCGCCGCGTCGGCGAAGAGATCGCTCATCGCCGAAAGTATGCTCCGCGCCATGTCTCTCGAGCAGTGGAAGGCCGACCGGAGCGCCGCGTGGGGCTCGGCTCCGTTCGAGCGCATCGCACACCAGCTCGCTCCGATCCACGAGCACCTTGTCAGTCGGCTGGCACCGCGCCCCGGCGATCGCTGGCTGGACGTTGCGACGGGCACGGGTGCCGTGGCCCTGCGCGCCGCCCAGGCGGGCGCAAGAGTCACGGGCCTCGACTTCGCCCCCGAGCTGCTGGAGACTGCACGGTGTTTGGCGCGTCGTGACGATCTCGAGATCGAGTTCGACCGCGGCGACGCCGAGCAGTTGCCTTACCCGGATGGGTCGTTCGACGTGGTCTCCTCGTCGGTCAGGGCGATCTTCGCGCCGAATTACGAGGCGCTGGCTTCCGAGCTGGCGCGTGTCCTCGGTCCCGGCGGACGACTTGGGCTCGTCGCCTGGCGACCCGATCCGGAGTGGGCCTTCCTGAACGAGTTCCGGCCGTCGGGCCCGCCCGAGGCAGGCGACTCCGACGACTGGGGTCAGGAGGAGTATGCCGAGTCGCTCCTCGGTGACTCCTTCGAGCTTCGGTTCGAGGAAGGCGACTGCCCGCTTGTCGGCGACTCGCCCGAGGCCGTCTGGCAGCTAGTCACGAGTTCTGTGGGGCCGATGAAGGCGCTCGTCGAGGGCCTCGAGCCCCGCCGCCGGGAGGAGCTTCGGCGCGCCGAGCTCGAGCACCTCGACCGGTATCGCGACGGCAGGGGCGTCCGGCGGCCGCAGGCTTACCTCCTGATCCTCGGCAGGCGGCGCTCATGACCGCCGCGGACGCGCTTCGGGACGAGGCCGTCGACGTCCTCAGGGAGCTGATCCGGCTCGACACCGTCAACCCGCCGGGGAACGAGACGCGGGCGGCCGAGCTTCTGCGGGGCTATCTGGAGGACGCTCGGGTCGCGTGCGAGCTCTACGCCAGGGCGCCCGAGCGCGCCAACCTGGTCGCGCGACTACCGGGGCGGGGAGACGGGCCGACGCTGATGCTCCTCTCTCACACGGACACCGTCCTGGCCGATCCCGGCGAGTGGTCGGTCGATCCCTGGTCCGGGGACCTTCGCGACGACCACGTCTGGGGGCGGGGAGCACTCGACATGAAGAGTCAGGTAGCGGCGAGCGCCGTCGCGATGGCGACGCTGGCGCGGGAGGGCTTCGAGCCTGCCGGCGACGTGCTCTTCGCCGCTTGCGCGGACGAGGAGGTCGGCGAGGACTTCGGCCTCTCCTGGCTTTGCCGCGAGCACCCCGACGCGGTGCGGGCCGACTACTGCGTGAACGAGGGCGGCGGCGATCGCGTGGCCGTCGACGGGAAGACGATCTACCTCTGCTCGACCGCCGAGAAGACGAGCTCGCCGTTTCTCCTCCGGGTGCACGGACGGAGTGGGCATGCCTCCATGCCGGGCATCGCCGACAACGCGTTGGTCAAGGCCGGTCCCCTCATCGAGCGCCTCGGCCGCATTCGGCCGACGCCCCGGCTTCTTCCCGAGACGAGGGCGTTCTTCACCGCTCTCGGCGGCGTCCCCGGCCCGGCCGAACTGCCCGAGCGGCTCGCGTCTCTCGAGCCCGCCGTGCGCGCCATGGTCGAGCCGATGCTCTCCTTCGTCGTCTCACCGACGATCATCGAGGCTTCGAAGCAGCGGAACGTCATTCCTGCGCTTTGCGAGGTCGAGTGCGACTGCCGCCTCTTGCCGGGGCAGACCCAGGAGGAGGCCGAGCGCGAGATCCGCGAATGTCTCGGCGAGCAGGGCGACTACGAGCTCGAATGGATCGAGGCGATCGGAGGCACCTTTTCGCCGCTCGACACGCCGCTCTGGGAAGCGATCGAGTCGTTCATCGAAGAAGAGGATCCGGGCGCGATCCTCACCCCAGTCGTGCTTCCTGGCTTCACGGACAGCCATTTCATGCGCGAGGCCTTCGGAACCGTTTCGTACGGGTTCTTCCCCATGCGAACCATGGATTCGGAGCTGGCCGCTCGCCTCATCCACTCGGCCGATGAGCGGGTCGCGGTCGAGGACCTGGAGCTTGGAACCCGCTTCCTCTGTCACCTGGTGCGTACACTCGAAGCATGAGCGAGGAGCGAGTGCGACTCGGTGGAATGGCGCTCGGCAACGGCGTGCTCGTCCATGGGCCGCGGTTCTGGGCCTGCGCCGTACGCGGAAGGGACGGCACGCTCGAGGTGGCGTCGGGCCAGAAGCCGCTCCGGGCGGTCGACGTCCGCAACCCCCTCCTGCGCGGACCGGCTCGGCTGGCCGAGGTGTTCGCGCTTCTCCCGGAGATTCGGCGCCGTCTGCCTTCCGCCGAGCTGCCGTTTCAGCGTCCCGGTGTAGCCGGTGCCATGGTCGGGAGCGCTCTGGGTCTGCGCCTCGTGCGCGCGAGCCGGCTGTCCCCGCTGACCCAGGAGGCCGTCGCCGCCTTCCTCGCCGTTGGACCGGCGGCCATGGCTCTGCGAGGCTCGAACCTCGCCGAGTACCACGGCGCCGAGCACATCGCCATCGGCACATACGAGCACGGCGAGGATCGGGCCAAGGAGCACGAGCGCTGCGGCTCGCACGTCCTGGGACCGCTGCTCGTAACGAGCGCCGCCGGCAGCCTGCTCGCCTCCCGCGCGCCTGCGCAGGTCCGGTCCCTCGCACGGGCCGCGGCGGGAGTGGGGGCGATTGCCGCTTCGCTCGAGATCTTCTCGTGGATGGTGCGTAACGACCGCCACCCGCTTGCTCGCGCGCTCGCCAAGCCCGGCCACGAGCTGCAGCACCGCTTCGTCACCGCCGAGCCGAGCCCCGAGCAGCTGGAGGTCGCCGAAGCGGCTCTGCGAGAATGCCTCCGCCTAGAATCTCCTGCAAATGGCGGTGAGGGGGAGACCCCCCTCACTCACCCCCCGTACTCGAATGGCGATTCAGACAAGGCCGCAGCGCCTCCCACCTGAGATCTTTAACGAGGGGGAGATCCCCCTCGTTCACCCCCCGCATTAACGCTGTGGCTATCCGGACCGAGCGTAAGCGACTTCCGCCTGAGATCTTCGAGTTGCCGGTCGAGAAGATGCGGGAGGGCTACTACACCGACGTCTACTTCAACTTTGCGCGCGAGACGCTGCGCGCCGACGGACGGCGCCCCCGCGTCGTCATGCAGGTCTTCCAGAAGAAGCACGCCGTGCTGGGAGGTATGGACGAAGCCATCGCCATCCTGAAGCTCTGCTCGTACGACTGGGACGCCCTCACGGTCCACGCTCTCTACGACGGCGACGAGATCTCCCCGTACGAGAGCGTGATGACGATCGAGGGCGACTACACGCACTTCGCCCACCTCGAGACCGTTTACCTCGGCGTTCTCGCTCGCCGCACTCTCGTCTCGACGAACGTCCGCAGGGTCGTCGAGGCCGCGAACGGGAAGCCGATCCTCTTCTTCCCCGCGCGCCACGACCACCACCGCGTCCAGACGGGGGACGGTTACGCGGCGCACGTCGCCGGCGCGATCGGGGTTTCCACCGAGGCGCAGGCTTCCTGGTGGGGCGGCCGTGGTGTCGGTACCGTCCCGCACGCCCTGATCGCGGCCTACGGCGCGAATACGGTCCTGGCGGCGACGAAGTTCGCCGAGTGGGCCAAGGAAAACGAGCCCGACGTGAACGTGGTCGTCCTGGTCGACTTCGAGAACGACTCGGTCAAGACGTCCCTCGAGGTTGCCCGTGCGCTCGGCGAGCGCCTCTGGGGAGTGCGCCTGGACACCTCACGGACGCTGGTCGACCGTTCCCTCTGGGGCGAGATGGGCGGCTTCGACCCCCGCGGCGTGAACGAGCGGCTCGTGCACAAGGTGCGCGATGCGCTCGACGAGGCGGGTTTCGAGCGGGTCAGGATCGTCGCTTCGGGAGGATTCGACGTCGAGCGCATCAGCGAGTTCGAGGCCCGGGGTGTCCCCGTCGACTCCTACGGCGTCGGCTCGGCGTTGATCCGGGGCGAGAACGACTTCACCGCCGACATCGTCCTGACGGATGGTCTCCCCTCCGCGAAGGTCGGCCGCTGGTACAGGCCCAACCCCCGAGTGGAGCTGGTGCTTTAGCTCGATTGCCTCCCGGCCGATGGAAGCCGGGGTGGACAGGATCGTCGACATCCTCGGGTCGCTGCCGGGGGCTGCGCTCACGTGGCTGCCCTTGGTCTTCTTCGGGCTGATCATCTACCTCCTCTGGCGCACGCTGGCCTTCATGCCGCGCGTGAAGCCGGCGGAGATCGATCCCGACTCGAAATCCTCCGTGGACTGGGACGACATCGCCGGCGTCGACGAGGCCGCCGCGGAGCTCCAGGAGGTCGTCGATTTCCTCCAGCATCCGCGCCGTTTCGGACGGCTCGGCGCCCGCGTCCCCAAGGGCATCCTCATCTACGGACCTCCCGGCACTGGAAAGACTTTGCTCGCCAAGGCCGTCGCGCACGCATCCGGCGCCAACTTCTATTCCCAGAGCGCATCGGCCTTCGTGGAGATGTTCGCGGGTCTCGGCGCGGCCCGCATCCGCAAGCTGTTCGAGAAGGCGCGCAAGAACGAGCCGGCGATCGTCTTCATCGACGAGTTGGACGCCGTCGGCACTCGGCGCACAGGCTTGGGCTTGAACCGAGAGGCGGACCAGACGCTCAACCAGCTGCTCGTGGAGCTCGACGGCTTCCGCGGGCCCGACCGCGTCGTCATCATCGGCGCGTCGAACCGGCTCGAGGACCTCGACCCCGCCCTGCTCCGCCCCGGCCGGTTCGACCGCCAGATTCTGGTGGCGCCCCCCGACCTCTCCGGGCGGGAGGCCATCCTCCGCGTCCACACGCGGGGCAAGCCCCTTGCTGCGGACGTCGATCTGGAGTCGATCGCCCGGCAGACCGCCGGGCTGACGGGCGCCGATCTCGCCAACATCTGCAACGAGGCGGCGATCTTCGCGGGTCGTTCTCAGCAGCAGGAGATCCGGCAGGGCGATTTCGACGGAGCGATGGAGCGCGTGATCGCAGGACTCCAGCAGCGCCGTGTCGTCACCGAGAAGGAGAAGCGGATCCTGGCCTATCACGAGAGCGGCCACGCGCTCATGTCCCACCTTGTCGGCAGCCCTCAGCCCGTGCAGAAGGTTACGATCGTCTCTCGAGGCCACGCTCTCGGCTACACGCTCAACACACCCCAGGAAGACCGCTACCTCCACACGAAGGATGAGCTCCTCGACCTGATGAAAGTCCTCCTCGCCGGCCGGGCGGCCGAGCAGATCGTCTTCGGCGCAGTGACGAACGGCGCTGCGAACGACCTCGAGCGCGTCACCGAGCTGGCCCGGTCGATGGTGTTCGAGTACGGCATGGGCGACGGGGTCTCCTCTCGGACGGTGCGCGCTGACAACTACGCGCTCTCCGAGCACACGAAGCGCATGCGGGACGAGGAGCAGGCGCGCCTCTGCGACCATGCCTTCGGCGAAGCGCTGCGCCTCCTGTCCAAGCACCGCAAGACCCTCGACATGCTCTCGGCCGTTCTTCTCGAGAAGGAGACGCTCATGCGGTCCGAGCTCGAGGAGCTGCTCGCCGGGGTCGATGCGGAGTCCGACGCCTCCGCGATCGTCGGCAGGGTCGTCCAGCTCCCGGACCACTAGCCCCCGCCCGCGCCGATAGGATCGGAGCGTGGAGGTCCGCTCCGTCCACCATGTCGCGTTCGCGGTCGAGGACCTCGACGCCGCCGTCGGCACGTACCAGCGGCTCTTCGGCGCGAGGATCGAGTTGCGCGGACGCATGGAGGACCAGGGTGTAGAGGCCGCCTACCTCCGAATCGGCGACGGACGCATAGAGCTCGTCTCGGCGCTCGGGGAGGACACACCCGTGGGACGCTTTCTCGCCAAGCGTGGACCCGGCATGCACCACGTAGCTTTCGAGGTGGCCGACGTCGGTGCGGCCCTGCGTTCACTCGCCTCCGCAGGCGCCGAGGTGATCGACCAGGAGCCTCGCCCGGGCCTCGGAGGCCACGAAGTTTCGTTCGTCCATCCGGATTCCATCGATGGCGTCCTCGTGGAGGTGATCGGTGCCTAGGACACCCTCGGACGGCCGCGTCCGCCTCGACATCGCATTCGAAGGAGGGCAGATCATCGGCGGGAACGTGAGCGCGGAGACAGCCGACGACTTCCGCGCCGCCCTTGCCGGCGACGAGCTCGTCTTCGACCTCGAGACCGAGGACGAGACCTACGTCATCGCCCTCCGAAAGGTCGTCTACGTGCGCCGCACGTCGCGGGAGATGCGCATCGGCTTCGGGGCGACTGCGTAGGGTAAATCCCCACTCGTGGGCGATGAAGCGACCAGAGCGGCGCAGGTCCGCCGCCTCGTCGAGCGGGCCCAGAAAGGGGACCGAGAGGCGCTCGAAGAGCTGTATCTCATGCACTTCGACCGCATCTACAGCTATCTGCAGATGAGCGTCGGCAACCGCCACGATGCGGAAGACCTGACGAACCAGACCTTCGTGAAGATGCTCGAGTCGATCGAGCGCTTCGAGTGGCGCAAGGTGCCCATCTCGGCCTGGCTCTTTCGGATCGCGCACAACCTTGCCATGGACCACTTTCGCGCGCACCGGCGCTGGCAGCCGGAGGAGGAGCCCCCCGAACCGCCCGGCTCGGAGGCGCGCTCAGCCGAGGAGGAGGCGCTTCACTCCATCGGGCGGCAGAGCATGCTCGAGATGATCGAGCGGCTCTCGACCGACCAGCAGCAGGTGCTGACCCTGAAGTTCGTCTTCAACTTCCCGAACGCCGACGTGGCGACGATCCTCGGCAAGACCGAGGGGGCGATCAAGTCGCTCCAGCACCGGGCCCTCGCCTCGCTCCAGCGCGAGCTCGCGAAGACTGCGTAGGCGCCGTTGCCCCTGGAAGTCGGCATCGTCGGCCTGCCGGACTCCGGCAAGACCACTCTCTTCACGACGTTGACGGGCGCCGCCGGGCAGGTCCCCGGCAAGGAGCACGTCGGCATCGCCCCGATTCAGGACGACCGCCTCGGGCGGGTGGCTGAGGTCGTCGGCTCCGCCAAGGTGACGCCGGCGACGATTCGCGTCGTAGACGTTCCAGGGACGGGCGCACAGCTCCTAGGCAATCTCCGCCAGGTCGATGCCCTCCTCGTGGTCCTCGACGATTGGTCGGGGACGCGGAATCCTGAGGAGGACCTCGCCACGCTGGAGCTCGAGCTGCTGGTCGCCGATCGGGACCACGTCGCCAAACGGCTGGAGCGCGTCCAGAAGCAGGCGAAGTCGGGCGACCCCTCGCTCAAGGCGGAGGCTGCCGAGCTCGAGCGGATCCTCGCCCACCTGGACGGGGAGCGCCCACTCCGGGACTACGGGGGGCTTCCGCCCGAGCTGGAGCCGTTGACGACGAAGCCACTCGTGGAGATCCGCAACGGCCCCGGCGCGATCGATCTCAAGCTCGAAGCCGAGCTGGCCGAGCTTCCTGCCGAGGAGGCAGACCAGTTCCGCGACGGGCCCTCTGCGCTCTCTGACGTCGTCGCGCGGCTGTTCGAAGGCCTCGACCTCGTGACGTTCTTCACCGCCGGGGACACGGAGGCTCGTGCCTGGACGCTTCGGCGCGGGCAGAGCGCCCTCGAAGCCGCAGAGAACATCCACACAGACATTGCGCGCGGCTTCATCCGCTGCGAGGTGATTCGCTGGGACGATCTCGTGAGGTCGGGCTCGCACGCCGAGGCCGCCCGGAGGGGCCTCATGCGTCTCGAAGGAAAGACCTACGCCGTCGAGGACGGCGACGTCATCAACGTCCGGTTCAGCCCACCGCGGTAGTCGTGGGCGGCGGGTTCCCGCGAACTCTCCAGGGAGTTACGACCATCAGGAGGCTCACCACGAGCACCCAGGCCACGAAGATCAGGATGGGGATGAAGAAGACGGCGAAGAGCATGACGACCGCCACGACAAGGCCGGTCCATCCGAGCCAGGCGGGCAGCACGCCCGTCCGGAGGGCCGCGGTCGAGGCGGAGAGCACGACTATCGAGGCCAGCATGACTCCCGAGACCAGGGTGAGGTAGCCCGCGTTGCTGAACATCTCCGCGGTGTTCGGATCGAGCTTGAAGTCGCTGTCGCCCGCCTGGGCCGCCGGCGCGGCGAAGAGCGACACCGATGCGAGGTAGAGGGCGGTGAAGGCGATCCCGGGTCCGAACACGAGCGCCGACAGCGTGCCGGGCCCGCCTTCCGCGCGCACGAGCATGTCCCGCAGGGTGCCCAGGAAGGACAGGAAGGCAATGGCCGATGCGATATAGAGGAACCAGGCCACGAACGCCTTGGTCTGGTTGCCGTCGTCGGCGTACCAGTCGGTCACCTCGGCCGGAGTGCCCCCTGTGTTGCCGGACAACGCGAGTGCGATTGCGAAGAGCGTCGCGAAGAGCACACCTGCCAGTGCGGACCACCGTTCCCAACGGAAGCCGTACACGAATACCCCCTTTGTCAGGACTGGGGAGATCGTGAGGCCTTCGGCGGACGGATCCGCGCTCCTAGCCGCCGCCGCAGCAGCTACCAGGGAATCGGCTCGCGGTCCCGGAAGAAACCGCCTCGCGGGCCCTCGTCGGGCAAGGTCGCCAGCCAGAAGGGGGTATCGCCGCCTTCCTCGACGGAGCGGCGTGCGCCGGGACCGCCCATATCCGTGCGCACCCAGCCTGGACAACACGAGTTCACGAGGATGTTCTCGCCGGCGAGCTCGGCGCTCAGCATGCGCGTCAGCGCGTTCAGGCCGGTCTTCGAGATGCGGTAGGCGGGCGCGTGCCCGCCCATGTCGGAAAGCTGGCCCATCCCGCTCGAGAGGTTGACGATCCGCCCGTAGTCGTTCTTCCGCATGAGCGGGAGCGCCGCCTGCGTCAGCTTCCAGGCCCCGAAGAGGTTCGTCTCCAGGGTGTCGCGCACCTCGTCGAGGTCCACGTCCGTGGCGCAGGTGCTCCAGCCGCCGCCCTCGATCCCCGCGTTGTTGACGAGGACGTCGAGACGCCCGAACCGTTCCTCGATCGTGCTGACGCACGCCTCGATGCACTCCGGGTCGGTGACATCGAGCTGGCACGCCGTCGCGCCTTCACCGACCTCACGGGTCGCCTCTTCACCCCGCGCGGGGTCCCGCGAGCCGATTACGACGCGGTAGCCGCTCTCGTCCAGCCGCCGCGCGATCTCGAGCCCGAGGCCGCGGTTTCCGCCGCTGACGAGCGCCACCCGCTCCATTTCAGAAAGAGGCTAGTCAGTGGGTCGCGTGGCCGCTACCGCGTCGAGCTGGTTGGCGTGGTAGAGGACGGCCGCCTCGGCCGTTCGCGCCGCCCGTGGGTCGTGGTGCACGGCGATCGCATGCAGGAGCTCCGCAAGGACGTTGGCGGCGAGTCCGGCACCCTGCTCCTCCACGAGCCGCAGGCCCATGTGGACATGGCCCAGGAGCTTGCCTTCGTCGGTGGGCAGGAAGAGCGGGCCGCGGTCGAGCTCACGCACTCGGCCGACGTCGTGCAGGAGGGCGGCCGCGAGCAGGAGGTCGGTGCGGAGCCGAGCGTGCAGCTGAGCGACGTCCCGGCAGATCGTCGCCACCGCGACAGTGTGCTCGAGCAGCCCACCGGTGTAGGAGTGGTGCGAGTCGGGCGTGGCCGGCAGCACGCGCAGTCGCGCCCGAAAGGCTGCGTCGCCGATGAAGCGATCGACGAGAGCACGGAGCTCCGGGTGGGAGATCTCGGACGCGAGGAACTCGAAGAAGCCGTCCAGCTCCTCCACGTCGCGGCGGCCCTCGGGGACGAGCGTTGCGGGATCGGCCTCGGCGGGCTCGAGCGTTCGCACCTCGAGCTGAAGCCGGTCGCGGAAGCGCTCGACCCGTCCGAGGACATGGACCGCGTCTCCTTCGTGAAACCGCTTGTCGAGGAGGTCGACGTCGTTCCAGACCCGGGCGTCGATCCGCCCGCTCGCGTCGATGAGCTCGAGAGCCAGATACGGACTCCCGCTGCGGGTGCGCAAGCGCTGCTTGCGGGCGACCGCGAAGGTGCCTTCGACGACCCTGTCCTCTGCCAGCTCTGCGATCGTCACGGCCCGATTGTAGGTCCGGCGTCGGCTGCTAGCCTGGGCCGCGATGGCGCTCGTGAAGCCGTTTCGCGCGCTCCGCTACTCCGCGGAAACGGCGGGCCGCCTCGACGACCTCGTCTCACCTCCTTACGACGTGATCTCGCCGGCGGTCCACGAGCGGTTGCTCGCCGCGAGTCCCTACAACGCGGTCCGCCTGTTGCGCCCCGACGATCCGGACGAAGCGGCCCGGCTCCTGGCCCAATGGCAGCAGGAAGGCATTCTCGTCCGCGAGGAGGAGCCGGCCGTGTGGCTGCTGGAGGAGGACTTCGTTGGCCCTGACGGAGTGGCCCGCACGCGGCGCAGCCTCGTTGCGCGCGCAGCGCTCGAGCCGTACGAGCGCGGTGTCGTACTCCCCCACGAGCGTAGCTTCCCCAAACCGCGGCGGGGTCGCCTGATGCTCCTCGAGGCCACGCGTACGAAGCTTTCGCCGATCCTCTTCCTTCACGACGGCCCGGCGCCGCGGGGCGCCCCGGCACGTGCGCCCGATCTCGAGGCGACTCTGGACGGAGTTACGAGCCGTCTCTGGCGAATCGATCCCCGCGCGGCCGACAGCATCGAGGCGCCGCTCATGATCGCGGACGGGCACCACCGCTACGAGGCGGCGCTCGCCTTCCACGAGGAAGAGCGCAGCGAGGAGACGGGCCACGTCCTTGCTGCGCTTGTGAGCACCAGCGATCCGGGGCTCACGATCTTCCCGACGCACCGCGTGACGGCCGGCCCGCCCCCTGATCTCGACGGCTCCTTCCGCCTGACTCCCGCTGCGGGAGCGGCAGATGCCCTCGCAATGCTGGAGAAGCTGCCGCGGGATCGTGCAGCCTTCGCGCTGCTCCGTGCGGACGGCGCGTTTGTCGCGGAGAGCGACTCGGCGGGCCTCGACACCGCCGTCGTCGACCGCTTTCCGTTGGAACGGGTGCACTTCACCCCCAGCGCCGACGAGGCGGAGAGGGCCGTTGTCACCGGAGAGGCGGGGGCGGCGTTCCTCGTCCGTCCGCCGACGGTCGAGCAGGTCGAAGAGGCCGCGCGGGCGGGCGAGCGCATGCCTGAGAAGAGCACGTACTTCTACCCCAAGCTCGTCGGCGGCCTGCTCTTCTCTCCCTTCGACGAGTGACCGACTGGCTCGCCTTTTGCCGCGACGCCGCCGCGGCCGTCGAACGAGCGCTCGCCGAGCTCGCGACGCGCACAGACCGGGAGCCCGTCGTCGCGCTGGGCGAGGGAGGCGACGAGACCACGGCCATTGACGCGGCAGCGGAGTCGGCGGTCGTCGCGCTTCTGGAACGGTTGCACGCGGGCGGCGTCGAGTTCACCCTTGTCTCGGAAGAGCTCGGAGAGCGCTCGTTCGGCGCGGACGGGGTCCGCGTCGTCCTCGACCCGATCGACGGGAGCATGAACGCGAAGCGCGGCATCCCCTTCTTCTCCGTCTCGATCGCGGTCGCCGACGGCGCGGTGATGCGGGACGTCTTCTTCGGCTACGTCTTCGACTTCGGGACGCGGGAGGAGTGGACCGCCAGGCGCGGCGAGGGGGCCTTCCTGAACGGTGAGCGGCTGGATGGGCCGGGCCCCAAGGAGAAGGTGGAGATGCTCTCCTTCGAGGCGACGACTACCGAGCTCGTGGCGGAGCAAATCGCGGACATGGTCGGCATCGCAGACCGGACCCGGATCATGGGCTCCCTCGCTCTTTCGCTCTGTCACCTCGCAGCCGGTCGCGTCGACGGCGTCTGCTCGCTCAAGCCGGCCCGAAGCGTCGATATCGCGGCGGCGCAACTCCTCGTCCGGGAGCGAGGCCTCGCAATTGACCTTCCGGATGCGCCCCCGTTCGGGGAAGCGCCGCTCGACCTGGCCGGGCGCTCGCGCGTGGTCGCCGCGGCGAGCCCAGAGCGCTGCGCCGAGCTCTTCGCCCACCTCAGCGCTTCTGACCGATCCGACGCCGCAGGTTCGCCTTCACGGCCGGCCACTCGGCCTCCGTGATCGCGTACCAGGCTGAGTCCCTCACCTCACCGTCACGGACGAGCATGTGGTTGAGGAAGACGCCCTCGAAGCGCGCCGGAAGCGCCTCGAGAGCCGCCCGGGCCCGTTCGTTTTTCGCATCCGTCTTGAACTCAACGCGTATGCACTCGGCGCGCTCGAAAGCGTGCTCGAGCAGAAGGTACTTCGCCTCGATATTGACGCCCTTGCCCCACACGTCCCGGCTATGCCAGGTGTACCCGATCTCCAGGCCGCGATGCTCCGGGCGAAGGCTCAGGTAGCGCGTGCTCCCGACCACTCGGCCGGTCTCCCGCAGAACGATCGCGAACGGCGCCTCGCGTCCTTCCTCTGCCGCCCTCATCGTCATGTCGAGCCAGCCGGTGAAGGTCTCCGGGTCGTGACCGTGCACGGTCATCCAGCGCCAGATCTCGGGATCTGCGGCAGCCGCCCTCAGCTCCGCTTCGTGCTCCAGCTGGAGCGGCTCGAGGACGACGATCTCGCCCTCGAGGCGCGCCGAAAGGCCCTCCCACATCTAGGAAACGATAAAGACCGGCGTGCCTTCGGACACGTGCTCGAAGAGCCATTCCGCGTCAGGGATGCGCATGCGAATGCAGCCGTGCGAGGCTGAGTAGCCGATCGACGCCGCATCCGGCGTGCCGTGGATCCCCACTCCCGGAGTCGAGAGGCCCATCCAGCGCGTGCCGAGTGGATTCCCGGGACCCGGCGGCACCGGTGAAAGGCCGGCGGCCCAGTCGGAATCGGGCGGGTACCACCAGGGGTTCAGCTGCTTGGAGACGATGGTGAACTCTCCTAACGGCGTGGGGTAGGAAGGCTGGCCGGTGGCGACGCCGAGCTTGGTCCGCTTGTGGTTCTCCCTGTAGAGGAAGAGTCGGTTCGCGGAGCGCTGGATGACGATGACAGAGCGAATGTCGCTCTTCATGACCTCGGGAATGAGCGTCGTGTGCCGCACCTCGACCGGGCCGCGCGTCCCGGCCAGCAACGCAGCTTCGAGCGCCCGCGCGAGCGGCTTGGCGTGAACTTCGAGTCCAACCTTCTCCTCGCTGATGACGGGCCGCAGTCGACGCAGCCGAACGTGTGCGTCGACCGCCGGGCGGGAAAAGTCCTTGGCAAGCTCCTCGGAGTAGGCGACGAGCCGAGGGCGGTCGGCGAGCACCTGGAGCGCAACCGTTTCCCCGGGGGCGGCGACGAGCGCCTTCTCGATGGCGGGCGCGATCAGCGGAACGCCGAGCCGAGAGGGCGAGACGAAGAAAGTTTGCGCCGGCAAGCCTACGGCGATCGGCTGGCGGAACGATGCTCGGACGGCGGTACGCGCCTGTTCTCCGGTCATCCCGCCGACGAGCGTCTCGCCGACGGTGACGCCGTCCGCGAGTCGGGCCGGCGAATAGTCGCCCAGCATTCCCCCGGGCTCGTCAGCCCGTGCGCCCGCCGCCGCCGCCACCGAGAGGAGCAGAAGAGCGAGGAAGGCGACCGCGCGCCGCCACGGGGGAGTGGTGCGGTAGCGTCGATAGGTCACGCGTTTGTGAGGTTCTGCGAGTCGGTGTCGAACCCTTCGCCGGCAGGCCGCAGCGCGCTGCGAAGACTTCGGCGGGCACGGTTCAGCCTGGACGCAACGGTTCCGACCGGGACGCCGAGCAGCTCGGCTGCACCTGAGTAGTCGAAGCCCTGGACGTCCACGAGGAACACAACCGCGCGCTCATCTCTCGAGAGGGCGGCAAACGACGACGCGAGGTCGAGGCGGGTCCGGAGTGCCTCGTCGGGCTCAGGCTCGGCGCTTGCCTGCTCGACGAGCTCGTCCAGCGAAACGTGCGCGACCTTACGCTTGCGAGCGAGCTCGTCGAGACAGGCGTTGTAGGTGATGCGGAAGAGCCAGGTGCCGACCCGCGCGTCGCCGCGAAAACGGGGGAGCGCGCGAAACGCCCTGACGTAGGCCTCCTGGAGCGCGTCGTCCATGCCGTCTCGGTCGCCGAGGACACGGTAGGCGAGCCCTCGGAGCCGGAGGTCGTAGAGGCGGACGACGGCGGTGAACGCGTCGTGATCGCCAGTTCGGGCACGGTCGAGCACGCCCGGTGTGACGTGGTTGGTGGCGAGGGCGGTCACGACGCGGGCTGGAGCACGACCGGAATGTGCACCTCGTGTGGCGGGTGCCCTGTGCCGGCGGCGTCGTCGTCATGAACAACGATCTCCCCCCGCTGCGCGGAGCGGACTTCATAGGAGACCGTGACGGAGAAGGTCCCGCGGCAGCCGGTGCCGCAGGTCGCGGTCGTGAACGCGTTCCCGACCACGCGGCCCGAGGAGTCGACGATGTCGACGGTGACGTTGGCCTCGAAGACATTGGCGCTGCCCGAGACGGTCACGGGGTTCGAGACCGCCTGTCCGGTCGCCGGGCTCGTCACGAGGATGACCGGGAGGAGGTCCCGGTAGTCGCGGCAGCGGAGAGGATGGTCGATGACGATTCCCTCGCCACCGAGCACGTCGACGGGACGGCCGTCGAGCTGGAAGAGGACTCCCTTGACGGTCGGAAACTGGTCGAGGGTGCAGACCACCTGTGCAAGGCGCATCGTCATCGAGGCGGTTCCGCCCCCGGACTCGTACTCGGACGTCAGATCGACGGTGGCGATGCCCTTGTCCACGATCAGTCCCAGGAGTTGGGTGCCGTCCGGGATCTGCGTCGCGACTCCCGCGGAGCGCTCGCCGGGGGACGGGCCCTCGAGCAGCGCCTCCATCGCAGCAGTGCCGACGCGTGGCGTCGCCGACTGAGTGCGGGTGACGACGAAGAGCTGCTCTCCGCGGTGAAACCAGACCTTGTAGCGCATGAGCGCAGAGCCCTGCCCTGACGTGTCGGTGGGGATCGGCAGGGTGCCGCCCTCGGTACCGGTGTCGGTCTCCGCCCCGTAGCTTTGGGAGGATGGTGATTCGCTTCCGGAGGGCACGGGCCCGGCCGACTGAGCGCCGTTCCCCGTCCCGCAGCTCGCGGCGACGAAGCCGAGGAGCGACGCGAGGATGATGCTGAGCGTGACGATGGCGTACCTCATGACTTCTCCTTGTGGGGGCTCGCTGATCGTCGTCGCGGCGCGCAACGCCGCTCTTGCCGCTAGGTAACGGTTAGGTCACAGGCAGACGCAGCGTGAAACGGGTGCCGCGGCCGACCTCGCTCCAGACGTCGAGGTCGCCGCCGAGAAGGCGGGCGTTCTCGAGTGCGATGGCCAGGCCGAGGCCGCTTCCGGGCCCCGCTCGCGAGGAATCCGCCTTGTAGAAGCGGTCGAAGACGTGCGGCAGCCGGTCCGGCGAGATCCCGGGGCCGGTGTCAGTGACCTCGACGAAGGCGCCGAGCCCGTCCTTGCCGACCCGCACGGAGACGTCCCGTCCCGCGTGCTCGAGCGCGTTGCCGACGAGGTTGGCCACGATGCGCTCGAGCCTCCGCGGGTCGGTGGAAATGACGACCTCGTCGCGGTCGATGCTCACGCGGTCGTCCCAGCGGCGTGAGCGAACGGCGGTCGCAATGAGGGATCCCACGTCCACCGGCTCCAGGCGAACTCGCGCCTCTCCGGCATCCAGCCGGGAGATCTCCATCAGGTCTTCCACGAGGTCGCGGAGACGGGCGACGTCGTTGACAAGGAGCTCGGCGGGCCGCCTCGCCTCGTCCGGCATGCGATCGAGATGCTCGGCGAGCAACGAGGCCTCCGCGACGAGGGCCGTGAGCGGCGTTCGCAGCTCGTGCGAGACGTCGGAGGTGAAGCGGCGCTCTCGCGCTTGGGCTTCCGACAGGGCCGTGATCTTCGCCTCCAGCGCCTCCGCCATCTCGTTGAACGAGGCTGCCCAGGCGCCGAATTCGTCCCGTGACTCGACGGGTAACCGAGTGTCGAGCAGGCCCTCGGCGAGCGAGTGTGCGGCGACACTCGCGCGTGCCACCGGGCGGAGCAGACGGCGGGCCAGGATGGCGCCCACGAGACCGCCCAGGAGGACGATGGCGCCGAGCACGGACAGGAGAATGTTGCGGAGCTGCGCCAGCTCGTCCCAGAGTCTCTCCTCGGAGAAGAAGTAGTAGAGCTTGGTCTCGGAGTTCGGAACGCGGCCTCCGACCACGAGGTAGCGCGTCCCCGCGATCTCTCGGCGCTCGTAGGCGAGGCGTCCGGCGCCGACGAGCCGCTTCAGGTCGGGCGGAAGCTGCGCGGGCCCGAGCGAGAGGCTCGAGGAGAAGGTTCGGCTGTCCGTCTGGCCCACGACGGCGAAGGTGCCGCGGCGCTCATAGGCGTCGAGGAGCTCGGTCGTCTGGGCGGTCGTTGGGCTCTCGCGGAGGGTTTCGCTCGCAAGCACGAGGTTGAAGCGGCTCTGCTCGAGCGCGCGGTCGACCGAGTCGGAGAGACGCGCTTCCCTGACGAGCAGGTAGGAGCTGACCGCGAGGATGGCGGCGGAGAGCCCGGCGACGAGCATGAATGCGAGCGTCAGGCGCCGGCGAAGCCGACCGGTGCGAACGGGAAGCCGCGCCGCCATCGCTACCCGGCGTCGAAGCGGTAGCCGACGCCCCGCACGGTCTTGATCGTGCGGGGCTCCTTCGGGTCGTCCTCCACCTTCGCGCGGAGGCGCTGGACGGCCACGTCGACGAGCCGGGAGTCGCCGAGGTAGTCGTAGTTCCAGACGCGCTGCAGCAGGAGCTCGCGAGTGAAGACCTGGCCCGGGCGCCGGGCGAGCTCGAGCAACAGCCTGAACTCCGTGGCGCTCAGGCTCAACTCCTCGCCGCGGCGCCGGGCGACGAAGGCGCCGGGGTCGATCTCGAGGTCGCCGCGAACGAGGACGGGCTCCTCGTCATCGACTGCCGTTGCTCGCCGGACGGCCGCCCGAGCGCGGGCGACGAGCTCGGCCATCTCGAAGGGCTTGGTCACGTAGTCGTCGGCCCCGAGCTCGAGCCCGACGACGATGTCCACGGTGTCGCTCTTGGCCGAGAGCATGATGATCGGGACGCGGCTCTCCGCCCGGATCTGGCGGCAGACCTCGTAGCCGTCGAGTACGGGAAGCATGACGTCGAGGATGACGAGGTCGAAGGGCGCCTGGCGGAAGTGGAGCAAGCCCTCACGGCCGTCGGGCGCGGTCGTCACCTGGAACCCGGCCTGGGTCAGGCCGAGCTTCGCCACCTCGCGGATGGATGCGTCGTCCTCCACCAGGAGCAGCCGTTCGTCCATACCTAGAGCAATATCGGCTGAATGCCGAAGACGCCGCCGATGCGGGCTCGGCGGAGGCCGTAACGGAGGATTCCTACGTGACCGAGCCGCATCCGGAGGATGCCTGTTCGCTCCGTTCCAGGGCTGTTCGCGCCGAAGACGAAGTTCCCCAAGCTCCACGCGACCAGGCGGCGCCGACGCGGCTGCTCGATCGGCTGGACGACGTGCGGATGGGCGCCGAGGACGACCGTGGCCCCCGCGCCGAAGGCGACCGCCGCAAGCGAGCGCTGGCGCGAATTGGGGCTGAACGTCCGCTCCACTCCCCAGTGGAAATAGACGACGACCACGTCCACGCCCCGGTTCTTGGCCCTGCGAACGTCGCTCGAGATGTACGACGGGAAGGCCGGTGCGGTGCCAGACCACGTTGGCCCGGCGTCGAAGCCGAGCGGGCGGACGTCCGAGTACCCGAGGAGCGCAACGCGAATGCCGCCCAGGCGGAAGAGCGCAGGCCTGCGCGCGACATCGAGGTTCCGACCGCCGCCTGTCGTCTTCATTCCGTACTCGTGGGCATAGGAGAGCGTGTCGGCGAAGGCGAGGCGCCCGTAGTCGAGGGTGTGGTTGTTCGCGAGCGTGACGACGTCGATTCCCGCGTAGCGTGCCATTGCTTGTAAGGACGACGGCTTGCCGCGGTAGGTGTACTGCTTCCCGGGAACCGGATAGCCGCGCGTCGAGACGGAGCACTCGAGGTTTGCGATCGCGATGTCCGCGGCGCGCAGGACCGGCGCGACCGAGAGCCAGGGATAGCGTGCGCCGTACGTTGCGATCGCCGTTCCTGGCCGGTCGCCCAGGTTCACGTCGCCGACCGCGTAGAGGCGCAAGCCCCGTACGCGGAGGCGACCGAGCTCGATGCGCCCGATCGGGCCGCGGGCGACCTCGAGGGCGATCGAGTAGCGCCCTGGCACCCGCGGCACGCGGAAACGGAACCGAAACGTGCCGTCCTCCGCGGCTGCCGTCGCTCGCTGGTTCGTCCCGACGAAGAGCGTGATCGCTTCCGCCGGTGCCGCCGTTCCGCGAATCACGAGCAAGCCCCCAGGAGCGCGCCAGGAAGGCAGTGTCGAAGTGACCTCGAAGGGCGTGGCATCCTCCTGCGCAAATGCGACTCCCCAGGTGAGGGCGATGGCGCTGGAGGTGCCGAGAGCGAGTGCGAGCACCGTGCGGCGATGGCGGCGAAGCCGGCGCATGTTCAGTTCGTACTCCCGCCGGGGCCGGAATCCTTGCTCCACCGGCGGAATCTGACAGATCGGCCCCTGGTAGCCTAAACCGTGATGGCGGTCTCCCAGGATGCTGTTCTCCGCGCGCTTGAAGGGGTTATCGACCCCGAGCTGAAGCGCTCTGTCGTCGAGCTCGACATGGTCCGCGACGTCCGTGTGGACGGTGGCGACGTCAGCGTGACGATTGCACTGACCGTGCCCGGATGTCCGCTGCGCGCAAGCTTCGAGGAACAGGTCGAAGAGGCCCTTCGCCCGGTCGAGGGCATCCGTTCGGTCGCCCTCGGCTTCGACGTCCTCACGCCTGAGGAGCGCCAGGCACTGACCGCCAAGCTTCGCGGCGACGTGGCCGAGCGGAGCCCCGGTGTCTCGGTCGATGCCGGCACGCGGGTGATCGCGGTTGCCAGCGGGAAGGGCGGAGTCGGAAAGTCCTCGCTGACGGCCAATCTCGCCGCGGCGTTCTCACGGCTGGGTCATGCGACCGGCGTCCTCGACGCGGACGTCTACGGCTATTCCATCCCGACGATGCTCGGGATCAGCCAGCGTCCCGTTGCCGTGGACAAGATGATCGTCCCGCCCGTCCGGGGAGACCTCAAGGTCATGTCCATCGGGTTCTTTCTCGACGAGAACTCGCCGGTGATGTGGCGCGGGCCCATGCTCCACCGCGCGCTCGAGCAATTCCTCTCCGACGTCCACTGGGGCGAGCTAGACACGCTGGTGGTCGACATGCCGCCCGGGACTGGCGACGTCGCCATCTCGCTGGGGCAGCTGCTCCCCCGCGCCGAGGCGGTGGTTGTGACGACTCCTCATCGGGCTGCTCAGCAGGTGGCCGTGCGCGCCGCGCAGATGGCGCGCAAGACGAACATGCGGCTCCTCGGCGTCGTCGAGAACATGTCTTTCCAGGTCGGCACCGGGGAAGAGCTCTTCGGCTCCGGCGGCGGCGACGCGCTGGCGGAGGAGGTGGAGGCGCCGCTCCTCGGCCGCATTCCCTTCGATCCGAAGCTCGCGGCGTACGCGGACGAAGGCGAGCCGATCGTCCTGGCCGAGCCGGACGCCGAGGTCTCGCAGGCCATCACGGCCCTAGCCGAGGCGATCGCGGCGACGAAGCGCGAGCAGGGCGTCGGCATCGTGAAGCCGCTGCCGCTCCTTTCCGCCTAAGGCGTCCCATTCAAGATGAGGCTCTGTGTCGCCGAGCCGCGCTGGACGACGCCACGCGGCGTCCTCGGTCGCGCCCGTATCTGTCTCGATACGAGCGCTCCCTGCGTCCTGGCCTGGCACCGCCCATCGCACCCCCGCGACGAGGCCCCATCCTGAACGGAACTCCCACCCCTTACGACGAGCTCCGTGAGATCGGCTTCGCCGAGGCCGACGCGCGGACGCTTGCCGACCACTTCGAGGAGGCGGATCGCCGCGGCCGTCCCGGGCATGGGGTCTCCCGGATCCCGTGGTTGAGCAGGTTGCCGGATCTCGATACCCGCGCTGAGCCTCGCCGAGTCTCGTCCCAATCCGGATACGAGCGTTGGGACGGCAACGGCGCGGTCGGGTATCTGACACTCGCGCGCATCGTCGAGGCTCAACTGGCCGAGCCGCCCGAGCGGGCACGCCTCGTGGTCGCCGCGCATTGCTTTCCGACCGGTTTCCTGGGCTACTGGGTCCGACAGCTCGCCGAGAGTGGGCTCGCTGCCGCCCTGACGGCGACTTCGCCTCCACGGCTGGCCTCACCCGACGGCGGGCCCGCCCTGGCCGGCACGAACCCGCTCGCAATTGCCGTGCCGAGCTCCGACGGCAGCCCGCTCGTCGCCGATGTCTCTATGGGGAGGGTCACCCATGGAGACGTGCTGCGCGGAGACGCCGCAGAGGAGGACCTCGTCCCGTTCGGCGGCGAGCAGGCCCACAAGGCCTTCGCACTCGCCGTCGGGTTGCAGGCGCTGGTGGACGCGCTTGCGGGGGAGGGCTTCGGCGCCGTGCTCCTGGTCGCGCGGCCGGAAAGCGATCCGGTGCCGGGCCTGCGCGCTCGTGCGGCCGGAACGCGGCTCCCCGGCGATCGCTAGACCACGCTTGTGTTCCACCGGCACAAGCGCCACACCGGTCTCCTTCGGCCGGTCCGCGGACGGCATTTCGTTGGGTTCACATGAACGGGGACTTTGTGCCCGTGAAACACAAAGGTGGAGTCAGCGCTTGCGGAGCTCCTCGAGGACGACGGGGTCGATGCGGTCGATTCCGTCCACGCGGTCTTCGAGGTTCTCCGTCCCCGCCCACGTCTCGAATGCCTCCGGCAACGCCTTAGCCTCGTAGCCGAGGCGGTCGAGCCGCTCGCGGAGCTCTGCGGCCAGCTGTTCGTCTACGTCGAGCCACTCCTCAGGCGGCGTCTGGCCGAAGAGCAGGTCGTGGAGCACGTAGATCCGGCGAAGCTCCTCCACGGGGCGCTCGTGATCGTCGACCCGCAGGTCGACTGCGACGTCGCTAGTCCCGCCGTAACCGCCGTCCTTCCTGACCACGAGGAGCGAGGACGACTGCTGGCCGCGGCGGTCTCCACCGGCGAGCTGGGCGGCGGCGAGAGCCTCGAGGAGCCGCTCCGCGAGAGGCTTGCCCACACTCCCCTCGAAGGCCTGGGCGAGCGCGGCCACGGTCTGCTCGGAGACGAGGATGTTGCCCTGGGCCGCGTATCCCTTCCCGATCACTCCGCCCGCCCACTCGAGGCACGACGAGCCCGTGTAGGTCGTGGCGCCGCCCTCTGCGTCGACGATGCCGAGCTGGCGATGGTCGCGCCCGTCATCGGCTTCCGTCAGCCTCGCCACCACGTCGGGGGCGGGGAGTCCGTCGCGGAGAAGCTGCAGGCCCTCCGGCCCGTAAGCGACGTTCGCGAAGGCCTGCGTAGCGACCGCGCCGACGTTGGGCTCCGCCCAGGGAACGACGGCACCGACGGCTAGAAACTTCGACTGGACTCCGACCCCCCACTCGCCGCGCTCGAGGTCGCACGCGACGATCGAGTAGGTCGCGACGATCTTGGCGCTAGCCATATTTCAGCCGGCGGAAGTCGAGCTCCAGAAGCTCGCGCTTGTCCGCCGGGACGAGCACGCACGCCACCTCGGGGCGCTCGAGTGCCGCCTGAACCGTCTCGGCGCTTGCAGCGCGTACGACCACAGGGGTGCCCTGCGCGTGTGCCTCCTGCAGGCGCTCGACGTCCTCGACGTCGTCGAGGACGAGCGGCTCGCCGGGGGGAAGCTCGGCTTCGCCCTCCACGGCGATCTCGGGCACCTGCACCCCAGTGGCGCCGAACCAGCGCGTTCTCACAACTGGATGGTCTCGCCGGGCTCGGGCGCGATCACCTCGACGTCGGGAGCGAGCTTGCGCAGCTCGTCAGGCGTCCCGGTGAGAAGCGGGAAGGTCCCGTAGTGGCAAGGAACGCAGCGTTTCACGCCGAGAAGCTCGAGTGCGACGGCGGCTTCCCGTGGTCCCATGGTGTAGTGATCGCCGATGGGAAGGATCGCGACGTCGGGCTCGTAGATCCGGCCGATCAGCTGCATGTCGCCGAAGACACAGGTGTCGCCGGCGTGGTAGACGCGCGTGCCGTCGAGCTCGACGACGAGGCCGGCCGGCTCGCCTGCATACGTTCCGTCGGGCGTGGAGCTCGAATGGTGCGCGTCCGTCATCGTCACGCGGACGCCGTCGACGTCGATGGTTCCGCCTTTGTTGAATCCCTCGGCCTCCACTCCCTTGGAGCCGAGCCAGTCGGCGAGCTCGAGCATGCAGACGACCGTCGGCGAATGCTGTGTGTAGATGTCGACCGCGCTCCCGGAGTGGTCGGAGTGACCGTGGGTGAGAGCGAGGACGTCGATTCGCTCGATCTCCTTCTCGCTCGCCGGAATCTTGGGGTTGTCGAGCCACGGATCGATGTAGACGCGCTTGCCGCTCGATCCGTCGAGGCGAAAACCGGCGTGACCGAGCCAGGTAAGGGAGACGTTGGCCATGGGCGGAGCGTAACGAAGGACTGTCCGACGCTGCGGCAAACCTTACGGCCATGTGGCAGACCCGCACAGGCGCCTCGGCGATGGCCGTCGAGCTGGCCGCGGCCCTCCTCCTCGCCACCGCGATCTCGGACGCTCTCGGCTTCGCCGGCGCGTCTTTCTACCTTCTCGTCGCCGGCGTGCCTCTGACGGCCGTTGCGGGCCTGATCTGCTTCGCCCGCGTCGTCGATGCCGTGAACGAAGGCCGGATGGACTCGCTCGGACGCCTGCAGGCAACGCTCTCCGCCCTGCTCGTCGCGGCGGTCGTGATCGGAGCGGCGATCCGCGAGCCTTCGGTCGGGTCGGGTGACGTGCCGCCGCCGGCCACGGCCGTCCTAGCGTTCGGTTTCGCTCTGCTCGTGGCGCAGGCGCTCATCGCCCTCGTCCCGCTCCGGCGCAAGCGCCCGAAGAACGTAGGCGCGGACCGGCCGTTCCTTTCCCTTGACGGATAGCTCCCCGAGGTCCTCGACCTCCACGTCAGGGCCGAGCGCAGCGCGAGTGGACTCGCCGACCACGACTTCGCCCGCGCGCGCCTGACCCTCGAGCCGGGCGGCCACGTTGACGGCGTCCCCCCGCACCGTTTCCTCTCGCGCCTGGGCGGTGATGCCGACGCTGACGGGCCCCGAGTTGACTCCGACCCGGAAGCGCGGCCACTCGGGGTGTGCTGCTGAGACAGCCGCCACCCGGCGCTGGAAGGCGAGAGCGGCGTGTGCTGCGCGGCGTTCATGGTCGTCCCCGGTGAAGTAGGCCATGACGGCGTCGCCGATCGTGCGGACGTTGCGCGCCTCGGTGCGGACGGCCGGTATCCCCGCGTCGAAGTACGCGTTCAGCATCGCGGTCACGTCGCGCTCTGCGTGACTCTCGGAGTAGCGCGTGAACTCCTGCAGGTCGGCGAAGAGCACGCTGGCCTCTTCCTCGTGCCCCCACGTGGTGTCCTCGTAGAGATCTGCCCAGATCTCCGCCGTAGACCCCTCCCGCTGCCACTCGCTCCAGACCGCCTGCGCGACGAGACCGAACGCGACGAGCATCAGCAGGTGCCATTCCCACCAGGTCAGGTGCCAGTTGCGCCCGAGGCCGATCGCGAGCATCGCTTCGGCGAGGAGCAGGAAGGCTCCCACGGCCGCGAGCAGGAGACGTCTTCTGCGACGGGCGTACAGCCTGAGGTAGCCCGCTCCGGCCAGCGCGTAAAGCACTGCGCCGGCGGCGAAGAGGCCGAGGAGCAGCGGCCCCGGGTCGTCGATCGGCTCGTTGAGCGGCGGCAAGGTCGCGAGCGAGACCGCGGCCCAGAGCGCGAGGACGAGACCGAGCGCCGTATAGAGGAGGCCTCGCCGGCCGACGAGTGAGGCGCCCCGGTCGTCGAGGTCGAGCGCCGACCAGGCTGCGACGGGTGCCGCAAGGAGGAGCCCGATGGCGGCGGCGACCTGAAAGCCGGCGTTCTTGCCCGCCAGGAGCACGCCAGGAGTTGCAAGCGCATGCAGGCCGAGGAATCCCGAGGCGCAGACGAAGGCGACCGAGAGGCGCAGCACGCGCGCGTCGCCGCGCCGTGCGGCCGCCTCGCCGGTGAGGAACGCAAGCGCGCCCGTGATCACGCCCGTGAGGAGCACGAGCCAGAAATGTGCGGGCTGGTTCTCCCAGTGGAGATCCAGCCGCGGCCAGGCGAGCAGAAGCGCGAGCCCCGCGAGCGGGACGGCGAGAAGCGTCAGAGAAGGGACTGAAGCTCGCGCCGGTACTCGTCTCCCTGAAAGTCGTGGAGGTGCTGGGGCGGCAACACGCGTTCGTCGATCTCCTCACGCTGTCGCCCGTAGACGACCGGATAGATCTCGCCCTCGGCGCTCATCTCGACCGTGACGGCGACCGAGCCGCGCTCGCAGTGATCGAGGAAGTGCGCGAGCGGGACGATGTCAGTGGTTCCGTCGGGAAAGACGGCGCGAGCCAGGTAGCCCTTCTGGGTCCAGAGCTCCGGCGCGCTCTTGAGCTCCGAGAGAAGAAAGGACGCAGTTTCGTCCCGAGACACTCGATCCAGCTCGGGCGGGCGGCCCAGTTGCTGCGCAACCCGTCGCGCGAGGATGCGTGCGTTGTAGCGGAAGCCGCTGACCGTTCCCGAGGCGCTCCCAACCCCCTGCTTGCGCAGGCCGGCTGCGCCCTGCATGGCGTTGCCCGCGAAATACGCGCCCGGAAGTCCGGTGCTCTCCCAGAACGGGGTCAGGGCGGGGATGCGCCCATCCCCAACCGTGGCCAATCCGTGCTCCGGGAGGTCTCGCAGCGGCGTCCGGAACCCGGTCGCCGCGATCGCCTCGTCGACCTCGAGAACTATCTCGTCGGGGCGCGTTGTCCCCTGCGCGCGCAGCCGGAAGCCGTTGCTCGTGCGCTCGATTTGCTCGACGGCGGCGTCGAGCGCGAACGTGCCGCCGCCCCAGCTCGCGTCTTCGAACGGCTCGAAGTAGCGCACCCGCACCGTGGAGAGCGCGATCGCGCTCGTCTGAACTGGTCGCGGCGAGACGAGGAAAATCTGGCGCGCCCAGGGCTCGAGCCCGTCGGCGAGCTCGAAGCCCGAGTTGCGCTTGCCAATGATCAGCACGCTCTTTCCCCGGTACTCGGCGGCGCTCCTCGTCTCGGCATAGTGAGGGACGTCTTCGACCCCCGGGATCGAGGATTTCCAGGGCTCCGTGACGCCGAGCGCGAAGACGACTGCCCGCGCGCGGTACTCGCCGTCCGAAGTGACGAGGGTGAATCCCTCCTCCTCACGGCGCGTCGATTCCCACCGGCAGCCGTACCTGACCGACACTCCGGCCTCGTTGGCGAAAGCAGCCAGGCCTCGCTCCATCTCCGGGCGGGACGGGACCATGAACGTGCGGTCCATCTCGGCGGCGACAAGCGACTGGCAATGAGCCTCCTCGGCAACGAGGCTGTTGTGGTCATACCATTCGTACTCTCGCGTGCACCGCTCCGCCGGCGCGTCGGGCTTCGTCCAGGAGAGCAGGCGCTGGAGGATCGGCCACTTGCGGAACATCCCGCCGGGTGATTCGTCCTGGGAGATGACGGCGTGCTCCACGCCGAGGCGCGAGAGTGAGTAGCTGGTCTGGAGACCCCCCGGCCCGCTGCCGACGACCACGACCGGGTATTCCCCCGGCGGGAAAGGCTCCTCTACGACCGCCAAGCGAGGACTTCCTGCAACCGGCGCGCCTCCGTCTGAAGCATCCGGAGCATGACGCGCGGGTAGTTCAGGAGGAAGGCTTCGAGCTTCGGCCCAGGGATCTCGAGGACTCGGAGAGGGGTGTCGGCGATGACGTCCGCGGTCAGGGGCTCTCCGAGCAGCGTCGAGATCTCGCCGAAGAACTCCCCCGGGCGTAAGCGGTTCAGCTCGTCTTCCCCGACCTTGACGATGGCCTCGCCCTCGAGGATGACGTAGAAGCCCGTCCCGCTCATGCCGCGACGCATGATGCGCTCACCCGCGCCGAAGCTCCGTTCGCCGTCCGGGTCGGCGATCGCCTCGAGCTGCGCGCGGTCCAGGTCGGCGAAGAGGTTGAAGCGCCTGAGGGTTTCGGCCAGATCCTCGCCATTCGCCATAACTGGCCGACTCTACAAGTCGAGCCCTCGCGCGGCGAAAAAAATCGCCTCGGAGAACGTAGGGAAGGGTTGGATGGTGTCCCGGAGGACGTCCACGGGGATCTCGGCGCGGATCGCAAGCGTAAGCTGGCCGAGCCATTCACCGGAGTCCGGCCCCACGAGCACCGCGCCGACGAGCACCTTTCGTTTCGGATCGGCGAAGAGCTTCACGAATCCGGGCCGCTTGGGGCGCTGGTAGGTCGCCGTCCGAGAGACCTTCGTGAGGTCCCATTTCGAAGTGACGGTTCCCTCACCGCTGGTGTCGCCAACCGCGGCCACCTGCGGATCGGTGAAGATCGCCGACGGAAGCGCCCGGTAGTCGACTCTGTGCTCCCGCCCGGCGACGTTCGCCGCAGCGACCCTTGCCTGGTACTTCCCGACGTGAGTGAAGAGAGCGACTCCCGTCACGTCGCCGGCCGCCCATACGTGCTCGCCGGCCGACAGGCGGTCGTCGACCTCGATCCCGTGCTGCCCGACCGTGACGTCGAGATGCTCGAGTCCAAAACCCTCGACGTTTGGCCTGCGGCCGGTCGAGACGAGGAGATTCGCCGCCTCGAGCGTCGCGTCGCCCCCGAGCTCGAGGCGGACGCGACCTTCCGAGCGCGAGATGCGGTTCGCGCGGGCGTTCAGGCGGATGTCGATCTCCTCCTCCTCGAAGATCCCGGCGAGCAGGTCGCCGGCCTCGCGGTCGACCCGCGGGAGGATGAAGTCGCCGCTCTGCACGAGAGTCACCCGGCTTCCGATCCGGGCGTAGAACTGCGCCAGCTCGCAGCCCACCGCGCCTGCGCCCACGATCAGGAGACTCTCGGGGACGGCGCTTGCGCTCGTCGCATCGCGACTCGTCCAGACTGCGGCTTCCTCCAAGCCCTCGATCGGCGGCATCGAGGGCACCGAGCCCGTGGCGATCATCAGCTCGTCGTATTCGAGCGTCCTGTCCCCGACCTCCAGGCGACCGGGCTCCACGATTCTCCCCGTACCCTTGACGACCTCGGCGCCCAGATCCTGCACCCACTCGACCTGGCCGGTGTCGTCCTTCTCCGCCGCCTCGTCGCGCCACTTGAAGACCTGCACCGCATCGACCGTCGCCGTCACGCCGGGCGCGAATCTCGCCCGGAAAGCCAGCTCAAGCGGTCGCAGTAGCGTCTTGGAGGGGATGCACGCCCAGTAGGAACACTCTCCGCCCACGAGCTGGTGTTCCACGAGCGTGAGACGGATGTCCTCGTCGTAGCGGCGAAGCGCGGCTAGGAAGGCCTCGCCGGTCACGCCGCCGCCGAGCACCACCACGTGCCGAGGCATCAGTGCGGGAACCCGAGGAAGGAAACCGACTCGCGGGCGATGTCGAGGAGGGGCCCCGCGGCGATGAAGCTCCCCACGGTGACGACCACGGCAGCCCCGACGGCCGCGGAGAGCGCCCAGTCGCGGGGCGGCGAGCCCCCGGCGGGCGCAATGCGGACCTCGATCGAGTGGCGGAAGTACATCGCTCCAATCACCCCCGCGTAGTAGTAGATGGAGAGGACCGTGGCGGCGACGCCGACGATGGCGAGCCAGGTCCAGCCCCTATCGACTGCCGCGGAGAAGGCGTAGAACTTGCCGAGGAAGAGCCCTGCCGGGGGGAGCCCAATGAAGCCGAACATGAAGAGGCTCATGGCGATCCCGAACCCGGGCCGCTCCCAGCCCAGGCCGGCCAGGCCGTCGAAGGTCACGGGTCGCGCGAGCTCTCGCTCCCGCGCCGCGACGATTGCGAACGAGCCGACGTTCATCGCCGCATACGAGACGAGGTAGAAGAGGAGCGCCCGGCCGCCGAGCCGCGTCCCGACCGCGACGGGAATGAGTAGGAAGCCGGCATGGGAGATGCTCGAGTAGGCCAGCAGCCGTTTGATGTCGGTCTGGACGAGGGCGGCGAGGTTCCCCCACGCGAGCGAAATGCAGGCGATAACCGCCAGCGCCACCGTCCAGAGCCGTGCCTCGGTCGGAAACGCGGTCACGAGGAGGCGCATCGTCCCGACGAGAGCCGCCACCTTCGTCGCCGCCGACATGAACGCGGTCACGGGTGTCGGGGCGCCCTGGTAGACGTCGGGTGTCCACATGTGGAAGGGAGCCGCCGACATCTTGAATGCCAACCCCACGAGGATCAGCGCCAGCCCGATCACGAAGAGCAGTCGGTCGGCTCCACCCGCGGCGGCGGCGATGTCCTCGAAGCCGATGGCGCCTGTGGCGCCGTAGACGAAGGCGCTGCCGAAGAGGAGGATGGCCGACCCGAAGCTGCCGACGATCAGGTACTTGAGGCCGGCCTCGAGCGAGGGGAGCGATTCGACCGCGATCGCGGTGAGGACGTAGAGCGAGATCGAGAACCATTCGAGCCCGAGAAACAGTGTCATCAGGTTCGAGGCCGCCACGAAGAACGACATTCCTGCGGCGGCCGAGAGGAGAAGCGCGTAGTACTCGCCCACGCGACTGCGCTCCTGGCTCTCCCAGCCGAAGCTCGCTCCCACCGCCAGCAAGCCCGACCCGGCTACAAGGATCTGAGCGAGCTCCGCCAGGCGATCGCGTTGGATGGCGTCGGCGATCACACTCCTGGCGCTGTCGTCGACGGTGAAGAGGATTCCTGCCGCGATGCCCGCGCCGATGAAGCAAAGAGCTGCGACAGCCGCGCAGAAGGGACGCCGCCGGCTCCAAGGTAGGAACAGGGTGACTACGAGGCAGAGAGACGCTCCGCCGAGCAAGACGAGCTCCGGCGAGAGAGCGGCCCA
>DATNOU010000063.1:0-26265 GCA_035601195.1 Gaiellaceae bacterium
CCTCGATCTCTCCAACCAGCTTTTCCGCACGCTGGGCCGCCGTTGCCTGCAAGGCAAGGGGCCGCAGGCGCTTTCGCACTTCTTCCTCGAGGTCGCGCGCACGCTCAACCTGGATCTCGACGCGGGCGAGCTTGAGCTCGGCCCGGTGTCGCCGCTGCTTGAAGCGGCCGAGGCCCGCGGCCTCCTCGACCAGGGCCCGCCTCTCGGCCGGCTTGGAGCCCAGAATCTGCTCGACGCGACCCTGCCCGATCACGGAATGGAGCTCCGTGCCGAGGCCGACCTCGGCGAGCAGCTCGACCACGTCGGTGCGGCGGACGCGTGCGCGGTTGACCAGGTATTCGCCCTCGCCGCCGCGATGAAGTCGGCGGGCGATCGAGAGCTCGGAAAACTCTACAGGTCCCTCACCGTCCTCGTTGTCGAAGAGCAGCTCGACCTCCGCGTGGTCGGCTGCGGCGCGGCCCGGCCCGCCAGCGAAGAGGACGTCATCCGGTTTCTCGGCGCGGAGCTCGCTCGGGCTCAGGCTTCCCGCGGCCCAGACGATCGCGTCGGCGACGTTCGACTTCCCGGAGCCGTTCGGCCCCACAACCACGGCCACGCCCTGCTCGAGCCGGATCTCGACGGGGTCAGGGAACGACTTGAAGCCGCGGATTTTGATGGCCCTCAGAAACAGAAGGGGGACCGAGCCTTAAGGAGGGGGTCCATGGGGGAACCCTGGGTTCCCCCATGATTGAGGCGAATCGAGCGCAGGTGCACGCCGCCGAAGTCTGCCGACCGCGGCGGACGGGAGGCTCAGTACGTCAGCGCTGTGTCGCTCCAGACCGCGAGCTCCACAAGTTTCTGCGGCGGGGCGAGCTCGTAACCCTCACGGGCCTCGATTCCGCGGGCCTTGCTCGACATGCCCGACAGAAGGATTGGAACCCCCGCGCTTCGAAGCGACTCGAGATGCTCCGCTACCGACCCCGTGCCGATTCCCTGAGCCGCCACCGCGGTCTCCGCACGTACGAGTTGGACTCCATCGCCCGCGATGAAAACCTGCACCTCATGTCCTTCGTCCACAGCCGTCCGCGCCACGAGCAGCCCTAGCGCGGCGCGCGTCGGGTTCTCAGGCCCGGTGGCCAGATGGACGAGGATCTTGGCCAGCTAGGCTTCCTCGGCCATCCCGAGGATGTCATCGCGCGACATCTGACCGACCAGCTCCGGATGATCCTGCCGAACGTGCGCCTCGACGCCCGCCACCAGCTCGTCGTCGGTTTCGCCGCGCACCGTATGGCCACACTCGCAGTTGACTACTTTCGCCATGTTTTCCCCTTCGTCGTCGAGAGGCATCGTAGAGTAGGCCCGTGAGCTTCGTCTCCCGGGGATTCCGCGGCAAGCGCCGCGACGAAGGGCCGAGTGGACGCGTTCCGCCTGGCCAGTACCTCGTAGACGACTTCCCCGTCCTCTCCGCCGGCCCGACGCCTCGCACGCCCCTCGAGAAGTGGGATTTCGCCGTCACCGGAGCGGTCGCCGAGCCGAAGCGCTGGAGCTGGGAGGAGTTCCAGGCCCTGCCGAGCGAAACCGTCACGAAGGACATCCACTGCGTGACGAAGTGGTCGAAGCTCGACACGGTTTGGGAAGGCGTCTCGGTCGACACCCTCCTCGAGGACGTGGAGAGCGCTGCCGAGTACGTGGTCGCCTTCTGCGACGGCGGCTACACGACGAACCTCCCGCTCGAGGACGTCACGGACGGCAAGGCCTGGATCGCCTACAGCTTCGACGGCGAGCCGCTCGATCCCGAGCATGGCGGCCCTGCGCGCCTGCTCGTTCCGCACCTCTACTTCTGGAAGAGCGCGAAGTGGGTGCGCGGCCTGAGGCTGCTCGACGAGGACGAGCCTGGGTTCTGGGAGTCGCTCGGGTACCACATGTACGGGGATCCATGGCGCGAGCAGCGGTACTGGGGCGACTGAGCCCAATTGCGTGGCAGCTCGGCGAGGTCGCCGAACTGGTCGACGAGACCGCCCGCGTGAAGACCCTCGTTCTGGAAGTCCCTGACTGGGCCGGCCATCGGGCCGGCCAGCACGTCGACGTGCGCCTGACCGCCGAGGACGGCTACCAGGCACAGCGGAGCTACTCGATCGCCTCCGCTCCGGAAGACGAGCGCCTGGCCATCACGGTCGAGCGCCTCGACGACGGCGAGGTCTCCCCGTACCTCGCAGAAGAACTCGTCGTCGGAGACAAGTTGGAGCTGCGCGGCCCGATCGGCGGGTATTTCGTGTGGGAGACGGAGCAGGGCGGCCCCCTCCTCCTCGTCGGGGGCGGGTCGGGCGTCGTCCCGCTGGTCGCCATGCTCAGGCACCGAGCGGCCTCCGGAGCCGTCGTCCCGACCCGCCTGCTCTACTCGGCGCGCTCGCTCGAGGACGTGATCTACCGCGACGAGCTCAATCGGCGCGCCGCCTCGGACGCCCAGTTCGAGCTCAACTACGCGCTCACGCGGGAACAGCCTGCGGGCTGGACGGGGTATGCACGCCGCGTCGACGAGGAGATCCTGCGTGAGGTGGCGTATCCGAGCTGCGAAGGCATCGCGTTCGTCTGCGGCCCGACGCGCTTCGTCGAGACGGTCGCCGACGGCCTCGTCGCCATAGGCTACGCGCCTGAACAAGTCCGGACCGAGCGTTTCGGTCCGACAGGAGGTTGAGATGGAGGAGCAGGACCTGAAGCTGGATGGAAACGCGGCCGCGGGGCTCCTGCGGGAACTCTTCGCCTTCGAGGTCACCATGGCCCGCGGCCGGTGTGAAAACTGCGGGGCGGTCGCCGAGATGGGCGCCGTCATGGTCTACGCGAACGCTCCCGGCACCGTTCTCCGCTGCCCGCAGTGCGAAAGCGTCCTGATGCGCATCGTGAGCAACGGGGGCCGCTACTGGCTGGACGCCCGCGGCATCAGCTGGCTCGAGATTCGCCCTTGAGCGCAGTCGAGGACGAGAAACGAGCCGCGGCGGAACAGGCGGCAGGGCTTTTCGAGGACGGAATGACCGTCGGACTGGGGACGGGCACCACCGTCGCCTACCTCCTTCCCGTTCTCGCAGCACGCCGTCTGAACCTCCGCTGCGTGGCCACGTCGCCGCGAACCGAGCAGGCCGCGCGCGAGCTTGGCTTTTCCCTCGAGCCCTTCGATGCTCTCGACCGCCTCGACCTGACGATCGACGGCGCGGATCAGATCGACCCGGCCGGCTGGCTCGTCAAGGGCGGCGGCGCAGCGCACACGCGTGAGAAGGTCGTCGCAGCCGCCTCCGACCGCTTCGTGGTCATCGGCTCCTCGGACAAGCTCGTCGAGGCGATCGCGCCCCCGGTTCCGCTCGAGCTCCTCTCCTTCGGAGTCCGCGCCACGCTCCGGGCGCTTGGCCCAGCGGAGCTCCGCGACGTTCCGCCCAGCCCTGACGGCGGCGTGATCGCCGACTACCTCGGGCCCGTCGAGGATCCAGCGGATCTGGCCGAGCGCCTCGCGGCCGTCCCCGGAGTCGTCGAACACGGGCTCTTCCCTCCGGAGCTCGTCAGCGAGATCCTCGTCGCGCGCGACGGTCAGGTGGACCGGATCCTGCCCTAGCCTCGAAACCGCGCGAGCGCCTCGCGCGCAGCGACCTGCTCGGCCGCCTTCTTCGAGGGGCCCGTGCCGGTCCCCGCCGCCTCCCCGTCGATCGTGGCCGCGCAGGTGAAGCGGCGATCGTGCGGAGGGCCCTCGACCTCGAGAACCGAGTACGAGACCGTCAGACCGCGCCGGGCGAGCTCTTCCTGGAGCTCCGTCTTGAAGTCGACGTGGCCCTCGACCGCGTAGTCGATCCGGTCCGCGAACGCGGCGACGATCGCCTCCCGAATCGGCTCGAACCCGTGCTCGAGGTACAAGGCACCGAGGGAGGCCTCGACGAGCGCAGCCAGGACGTTCCGGTTGGAGGCGAGCTTCGCGATTTCCTCGGCGTCGCCCGACTCGGCTTCCGCGGAGAGGCGCTTGCCGAGTTCCAGCCGCCGCCCGACGACCGCGCAGCTCTGGCGCGACACGACGTGCGCGCGGATCTTCGCCAGGCGCCCTTCCTGGTAGGTGGGAAAGCGCTCGTAGAGCTCCTGCGCGATGGCGAGACCGAGCACGCTGTCGCCCAGGAACTCGAGGCGCTCGTAGGAGTCGGAGCGGTCCCCCGCCCACGAGGCATGTGTGAACGCGTGGCGGAGACGCTTCTTCGGAAGCTCGTCGATCAGCTGGGCGAGATCGGCCTTCGCCCGGCTTCGCTTACGGCTGGTGGCTCGAGATGTAGTCGACGGCCTGCCCGACAGTCTGGATCCCCTGGGCGTCTTCGTCCGAGATCTTGATCCCGAACTGATCCTCCAGCTCCATGATGAGCTCGACAAGGTCGAGCGAGTCAGCGTCGAGATCCTCCTGGAAGGAAGCCTCTTCCGTGATGTTGTTCTCGTCGATACCGAGCTGCTCGACGAGCACCTCCTTCACCCGCTCAGCGATCTCCTCGCGCGAAGCTGCCATTTCGGTCTCCTAACCTGCCTCTCTTGGTTGCTGGCCCCAGCGGACGGCGGATGCTAACACGCGAGCGGCCACTAGCCCCGTAGCGCTCCAACTCGCTCTGCAAGTCGAGCAGAGAGTCTTTCCACGACCTGCGCGCGGGCGCCTTGCGCGCCGAGCCGGATCGCATTCGCGATCGCCGTACGCGAGCTCGAGCCGTGTGCGATGACGGCCAGCCCACGGAGTCCGAGCAGGTACGCGCCGCCGTAGGTTTCCGGGTCGAGGCGATGCCGCAAACGGCGCGCCGATCGCCTGATGAGAAGGCCTCCGAGTTTCCCCGTCCGCGACGAGGCGATCTCGGTCCGGAGCGCGTCCAGCAGGGTCATGATCGTCCCCTCCATCAGCTTGAGCGCCATGTTCCCGGTGAAGCCGTCGCAGACGACGACGTCCGCGGCGTGGTTGAGGAGATCTCGGCTCTCCACGTTGCCGATGAAGCGCAACGCGCTCTCTTCGAGAAGTGGACGAGCCTCGCGCACGAGCCGGTTCCCCTTCTCCGGCTCCTCGCCGATGGAGAGAAGGGCGACCGTCGGCTCGCCGATCTCGAGCACTTCCTGGGCGAAGACCGCGCCCATGTGCCCGAACTGGACGAGATGCTCGGGCCGCGCGTCGGCGTTGGCACCCGCGTCGATGAGGACGGACGTGCCGCCGATCGCCGGGAGGGGGACCGCGATCGCCGGCCGGTGAACGTCGGGCAGGCGGCGGATCTCGAGCAGCCCGGCCGCGAGCATCGCGCCGGTATTCCCCGCCGAGACGACGGCACCGGCGCTGCCCTCGCCCAGGGCGCGGCAGGCCGCGAACATCGAGCTTCCGCGCTTCTCGCGGGCGGCGTCCGCGGGCTTTTCGTCCATGGCCACCACACCCTCGGCATGCACGATCTCCAGACCCTGCGCGAGCGGCTCCAGCAGATCGCGGCGGCCGAAGAGAACGGGCTCGACGTCGTCGGAGGCCGCCTCGAGCGCGCCCGCGACGATTTCCTCCGGGGCCCTGTCGCCGCCCATCGCGTCGACGGCGACCCTGACTCGCTGCATCGCTAGTGGTTCGCCCGGTCGCGCTGCCGCGTCTCTGGCGCGCGAAAAGCTAGCCGGACGAGAACGCAGGGAGCCCTCGTATCGAATGAGATACGGGGGCGACCGAGGACAAGGCCCGGCGACGCTTTGCAGCCGCCCAGAGGCCCGGTGGGCGTGGCCGGGTGGGCCACTTAAGGAGCCGGAGTCTCGAGCGGCTCGACCTCGCGGCCCCTGTAGGTGCCGCAGGTCGGGCAGACGTGATGAGGCCGCTTCGGCCGATGGCACTGCGGGCACTCGACGAGCGCCGGGATCGAGAGCTTGTGCGTCGCCCGCCGCTTGTCGCGACGCGACTTGGACGTTTTTCGCTTGGGGACTGCCATGGCCGCGGCGAGTATAGCCAGACCTGGTTTAGAGCCGGTCCTTCAGCTCCGCCAGCTTCTCCCAGCGAGGGTCGGCTTCCGTCTCCTCGTGCTCGTGCGGCTCGCTGTTCAGGTCGCGTCCGCAAATCGGGCAGAGCCCGGCGCAGTCCTCGCGGCAGAGGATCTTGTCGGGCAGCGCCAGGGCAACGGCGTCGCGCGCCCACGCCGAGAGGTCGAGCGTGTCGTCCTTCACATAGGGAGTCGTGAGCTCGTCTGACTCGCCCGGGCTGGTGGCCTGGTATTCCCGGACCTTCACGTCGATCGCGACGGCCGCATCGGCCAGACAGCGTACGCAAGGCCCGACGAGGCGCACGCTGAACTCCAGCTCGAGTAGAAGACCGGAGCTCGTGCGGGTCAGGGTGAGCGCAGCCTCCGGTTTCTCCGGAATCGGGATGTAGCGCTGCCCGCCGAGCCCAAGCGGCTCGAGGTCGACTTCTTTGATGTCGCGAAACTGCTCGCCCGAGTGCAGCCGGACCGTGCGGAGGTTGAAGGTCGTCACACCTTCAATGTAGCGAGAAGGAAAGTCGATCTAGGAGACCGGCTGCTCGTCCGTGACGCCGGCCATCACGGACTCTTGCGAGCGCTCGTGGAGTCGCTCGCGGCCACGCCGCACCGCGCCGAGGAACTTGTCCAGGTTGACCTCGAGAGTGGAGAGGATCGAATCGGCCCAGTCCTCCATCTCGAGCCTCGTCTCGCGCGCCTGGCGCCGCGCGTCCTCCACGATCTCCTGCGCCTGCCGCTCGGCAAGCTTGACGATCTCGGTCTGAGAAGCCTCCCGGACGGCCTGCTCCCGCGCCTCTCCGAGGATCCGGTCGCTCTCGCGCTTCGCCTCGGCGAGCATCTCCTGGCGCTCCTTGACGATCCATCGAGCCTGCTTGATCTCCTCCGGAATCGTCGCGCGCATCTGGTCGAGGATGTCGTAGATCTCCTCGCGGTCGATGCGAACCTGGTCCGTCAGCGGGACCGCTTTCGCGTTGTGAACGAGGTCGTCGAGCTTGTCGATGAGTACGAGTACGTCCATGATTTGCGGGAGTTTACTCTTGCGGCGACACGGGTGCACCACCCTTCGGTCGCGGGAACATCTCCTGGAAGCGGCGTGCGACCGGCTCCGGAACGAGATCACCCACGTTCCCTCCGAAGGACGCGACCTCCTTGACCCCGCTCGACGAGAGGAAGCTGTACTGCGGGCTCGACATCAGGTACATCGTCTCGACCTCGGGGGCGAGGTTGCGGTTCAGGTTGTGCATCTGGAATTCCCACTCGAAATCCGAGATCGCGCGGAGGCCTTTGACCATGGTCTTCGCGCCCCAGCGTCGGGCGAATTCGACTACGAGCTCCGCGAAGACGTCGACCTCGACGTTGTCGTAGCCGGCGAGTGCATCGCGGAGAAACCTCACGCGGTCATCGACGGAGAACATCGCCTTCTTGTGCTGGGGATCGCGTACGACGCCGACGACGACGCGCTCGAAGATGCCCGCCGCCCGCGTGATGATGTCCAGGTGGCCGTTCGTGACGGGGTCGTAGCTCCCCGGGCAGATTGCTGTGAGAGGAGCCGAGTCGCTCATTCCCCTGTGAAGACCGTGACGCGCACCGAGCCGTAGCGGCGACTCGTGCGCATGGGGAGGGGCAGCTCGGGCTCCGTGCGTGCGTCGGACTCCACCACGACGAGACCGTCTGGCTCGACAACCGGGGGAAGATAGGTGGCAAGCATGGACAAAACGTCAGGAAGCATGCGGTACGGCGGGTCGACCAGCACGAGATCGTACCGGCTCCCCGAGGCCGCATCGGCCGCGAGTCGGCGCGCGGCGTCCTCCCGCAGGACGGTCGCCGAGGTCAGCCCGAGCTTGTCGAGATTGCGGACGACCATCTGGGCCGCAGCGCGGTCGGCCTCGACGAAGGTCGCGTGCTCCGCTCCCCGAGAGAGAGCCTCGAGCCCCATCGCTCCGGAGCCTGCGTAGAGATCGAGCACGCGCATCCCGTCCACCGGCCCGACGAGGTTGAAGACGGCCTCGCGCACCCGGTCGCCCGTAGGACGCGTTTCGCGCCCCTTGGGCGCGAAGATACGGGCGCCTTTATGCGAACCCGCGATGATCCTCATTCAGCCGCTCCGCCTGGCGGCGAAGAGGCTGAACGGCGTCGCTCTCGTCGGTAGCAAGCTCCTCGGCCCATCGCCTCGCCTTCTCAACCAGCTTCCGGTCGCGCGTCAGACTCGCAAACTTGAGGTCGGGAAGCCCCGACTGGCGCGTCCCGAGCAGCTGACCCTCGCCGCGCAGCTCGAGATCGACCTCGGCCAGCCTGAAGCCGTCCGAGGTCTCCACGAGCGCTTCCAGGCGCCGCTGCGCCTCCTCCGTCAGCTCCTCCTTGGGGCGGGAAACGAGCAAGCAATAGGACTGCTCGGCACCGCGACCCACCCGGCCCCGAAGCTGGTGGAGCTGTGCGAGCCCGAAGCGGTCTGCCTCCTGGACGATCATGATCGTTGCGTTCGGGATGTCGACCCCGACCTCGATCACCGTCGTCGCCACGAGCACGTTCAGCTCGCCGCGCTTGAACTTCTCCATGACGGCGCGCCTGTCGGCCGGTCGCATCCGTCCGTGCAGACAGCCCACCCGGAAGTCGCGGAGCTCCGCTTGCCGCAGCCGCTCGGCCTCCTGCTCGGCCGCGCGGGCTTCGATAGCCTCGGACTCGGAGACGAGCGGGCAGACGACGTAGGCCTGGCGGCCCTCCTGCAGGTGGCGCCTGAGCCGCTTGTAGGCCTCGGCGGCCCGATCATGGGAGACCCAGCTCGTGACGACCGGCCGGCGTCCCTTCGGCGGACGCGCAATCTCGGTGACGTCGAGGTCGCCGTAAACGGTCTGTGCGAGCGTGCGCGGGATCGGGGTCGCCGTCATGTGCAAGACGTGAGGCGTCGAGGCGCCGAGCGCCCGGCGCTGCTCGACGCCGAACCGGTGCTGCTCGTCGACTACGGCAACCGCCAGTGAGCGAAACTCAACCCCCTCCTGGATCAGGGCGTGCGTCCCGACGATGAGATCCGCATCCTCGATCTCTCCTCTCACGGACCCGGTCAAGAGCGCCGCGCGCACGCCCAGGGCCACGCAGATCGGCTCGACCGTGAGGTAGTGCTGCTCCGCGAGCGTCTCCGTCGGAGCCATGAGCGCCCCCTGGTGACCGCGCTCGACGGCACGGAGGAGAGCGTAGAGCGCGACGACGGTCTTACCCGAGCCGACGTCGCCCTGGAGCAACCGCTGCATCGGCCGCGTTCCGCGCAGGTCGGAGTCGATCTCGACGATCGCCTGTTCCTGCTCGGGCGTGAACGCGAAGGGAAGAGCCTTGCGGTAGCCCGCGAGGAGCTCGCCCGGCGCGCCGAGAGCAGGCGCGACGGATTCCTCCTCGAGCTCGCGCCGCCGCTGGAGGAGGCCTAGTTGGAGCACGATCAACTCCTCCAGGGCGAGCCGCTCGCGAGCCGTTCTCACATCCTCGAGCCGCGCCGGCCGGTGGTAAGCGGCGAGAGCATCAGCGCGGAGCGGAAGTTTCTCCCGCTGACGCACCTCCGCGGGGAGCGCGTCGGCGTACCAACGGACGAGCGGCAGCGCACGCTCGGTCAGCTCCCGGAGCTTCGTCGTCGAGACGGCCTCGCTCGCGGGATAGAGCGGGACGAGACCCACCGTGTGCAGGCCCGCGCCGTCCCCCGCCAGCTCGTGCCGCTCCACCTTGAAAGTGCCGCCGACCTGGAGCTGGCCGTGGACAAGGACACGCGTCCCGGGGACGAGACGTTCGGCCAGCCAGGCCTGGTTGAACCACACCGCCGTCGCCCTGCCGCCTTCCCCGTCGACGACCCCCGCCTCGACGAGCTTCAGGTTGCGCCGCCGCGTCGGTCGGAGGCGCGCCCGCTCGACCGTGCACTCGACCGTCGCCTCCTGTCCGAGCCGAAGGGCCGCGAACCCTCTCGCTTCCGACCAGTCCAGGAAGTCGCGGGGAACGTGTTCCGCGAGGTCCCGGACGCTCTCGATCCCCAGGGCCGCAAGTCGCTCGGCAACCTTCGGGCCCACGCCGGAAAGTGTGCTCACGGGGGCCTCTTCGTCCACTCTGAACCTCGGTTCCGGCGCACCTTGGTCCATGCCAGCAAAGCCGGCCAGCGCTGGGCGCAAACTCACGGAGAGGGCCAGGACGTCACCAGCATACGACTCGCCCTGGACGTTACTCGGGCGGCGGTTCCCCGTCCCAGTAGTCCAAGCGCTCAATCCGGCCGATGAGCTTGATCCCGCGGAAGTTGACCTTGTTCGACCGCGGGTAGTACGCGATGTCGTTCGTATCGCGGGTTCCATACGCGAGATATGTCATGCCCTCGTCCCCGGCCCGAAACGAATGCGCGATGCCGGTGCCTGGCGGGCGCCCGAGGACGTGCCCGGGCCGCACGGCCTCCTGCTCCTCCCCGAGATAGACCATCCCTCCGCCCCCGAGGATGACGAAGATCTCTTCTTCGGCCGAATGGCAGTGAAACGGAGCTCCCTCCTTTCCTGGAGCGACGGTGACGTGACAGAGACCGGTCCGCTCGGAGCCCGCGCTTCGTCCCAGATCGCGATCCACGGACGCTCGAACCTCGACGTAATCCGCGTCGTCCACGTGGACGATCCTCTGCGGCCGCTTCGAGACGTCTCCGACTTCGGGCTCGCCCGCCGCCGCCTCCCGCTCCCACGGGTGCCGCGGGTCAGACGAGGCGTCGACTGTGGCCCAATCCAAGCGGACGACCCCGGCTCGCGGCAGAAGCGTCCCGGTCGGATATGCGCGCATCCCGAAAGCAAGGACGTTGAGGCCATCCGGACCTGCTCGCAGGGTGTGCGCCTGCTCGGCCGCGAGATGGACGAGGCAATCGCCTTCGGCGACCTCGAAGCTTTCGTCGTCCTGCCAGGAGATCCCTGAACCGCCCAGCACGAAGAAGATCTCTTCCTCGACGAGCTCCGCATGTGCCGGAGTCGACCACTTGCCCGGGTCGATCTCGATCCGTTGCAGCCCGACGCTCCACGTACCGGCGGCCGTCCCGAGGTCTCGCCAGGAGCCCGCCAGATGGCCGGCCTCACGCCGGACCGGCTCGACCTCGTCCCAGTGGGCCAGATGCTCCACGAGCGCCTACGATACTCGGCCGTGAGCGAGCCGCAGGCAGTCGCCGAGCGCGTGGACGAGGTCCTCCCCGGCGTGTGGTCGTGGAGCGTGCACGACGATCGGATCGACTTCGTCAGTACGGCCCATGCCGTGGCTGACCCCGGCGGCGTCGTCCTGATCGATCCGCTTCCGCTCGCCCCCGAAGCGCTGGCCGGGCTCGGAGACGTGACCGCGATCTGCCTAACGGCGGGAACGCATCAGCGCTCCGCCTGGCGCTACAGGCGCGAGTGCGGTGCGCCGGTCCATGCGCCCTCCTTGTCGCGGCAGATCGAGGAGGAGCCGGACGTGCGTTACACCAACGGCGACGAGCTGCCCGGCGGCCTGCACGCCGTCTTCACTCCAGGCGCTGGGACGACCCAGCACACGTTCGTGCTCCACAGGGAAGGCGGTGTCGCCTTCGTCCCGGACCTCCTCAGCCATCTACCTGAGCGGGGGCTGAGGATCGTCGCGGAGGAATACATGCACGATCCCGCCGAGGCGCGGCGAAGCATTCGCAGACTGCTCGACCTTCCTGTCTCGATCCTTTGCTTCGATCACGGCGAACCGTTTACCGAAGATCCGAAGGCTGCTCTCCGGTCGCTCGTCGAGCAAAGCGCCTAGCTCTGGTCCCGGAACCAGAAGAGGCCGAGAGTTCCCGGGCCACCGTGTGTCCCGATCACCGGCCCGAGCGTCAGGACGAGGTCGAGCGATGCGTGCGGGCGGGCTGCGCGCACCCGCCCAGCGAGCTCATCACAATCCTCCTTGGCATCGGCGTGGGCGACGCCGACATGCAGTCCCGAACCGTCCTGCGACCCCTCGACGAAGAGCCGCTCCATCTCCGCGATTGCCTTCCTCCGCCCGCGGACGCGCTTGAGCGGGGCGACTTCGCCGTCGTCGAGCACGAGGATCGGCTTGACGGACAGCAGCTGACCGGCGAGGCCGGCCGCCTTGCCGATCCGGCCGCCCCTGATCAGGTACTCGAGCGTGTCGACCGTGAAGAGGAGGCCGCGTTCTCGCTTGAAGCGCTCCACGAGCGCGTCGATCTCCTTCTCCTCGGTTCCTCGGGCGAGGCGGCGCTGGATCGCGTCGGCAAGGATGACCGTCCCGCCCGAAGTGACGCCCGAGTCGATCACCTGCACGCGCTCGCCGGCAGGCTCCGCCGCCAAACGCGCGCTCTCGTACGTCCCCGAGATCTTGGAGGAGAGGACGACGCAGAGGATCCGTTCGTATTCCGACAGGGAGTCGAACACGGCCTCGAAGTCGGCCGGCGACGGCTGAGACGACTTGGGTGGCTGCGAGCTCCCACGGAGCCTCCGGTAGAACTCCTCCGCCGAGATGTCCACGTACTCGCGGAAGGTCTCGTCGCCGAAGCGCACGTACAGGGGCACCAGGCGCCAGTTGGGGTGCCGCGCCTGAGGGTCCGGCAAGTCCGCCGTCGAGTCGAGGACGACGGCTGTGTTCTCAGCCGTTAGCGCCATCGCGCCCGGCTGCCTCGCGAATGGCGCCGACGATCTCCTCGAGCCCCCGATCCTTGGTCAGGCAGGCCACGGCGCCCGCATCCAGGAGGGCCTGGACCTCGCCTGTCTCCGCAGTCGCCGTCAAGACGACGACCGACACCGCTGGGCACGCGGATCGCAGCCCGGCGGTCGTCTCGACCCCGTCGAGGCCCGGAAGCCTGTAGTCGACGAGGACGACGTCGGGATCCACGCGGGGGCACACCTCGAGTGCCGCTTCGCCGTCACCCACCGCGGCGACGACGCGAATGTCGGGCGTCACTTCGAGCATCAGCTCGAGCGCTTCGCGGAAGATGTCGTTGTCCTCGACGAGGACGACCTCGATGGGCTCGCCGCCTGCCATCGGCCGAAGTATCGGCTTATTCGGCTCCGAACAGAAGCAGGTAGTGGGGCTGGCCACCGTCGTGCACTTCAACCTCGAGCTCCGGATGAGCCGTTCGGATCGCGTCCACGAGCGCATCGGTGTCGCCGGCTTCCTCTCCGAGGAGAATCGTCAGCACCTCGGGATCCTCCCCTAAGAGCCGGTCGACGACCTCGCGTGCAACCGGGTCGAGTGTGGGGCCGGCCGACACCGGCTCCCCTTCCACGAGGCCGAGGAACTGGCCCTGCTCGACGTCGACCGGCCCGATCGAGGCGTTCCGGGAGGCCCGGGCAACGCCGCCGCTCCGAACCGCGGCCGCGGCTTCCGTCATGGCCACTGCGTTCTTGTCCACCGGTCGCTTTGCGTCGTAGGCGACGAGAGCACCCAGGCCGGCTTGCAGCGTGTGCGTCGGGACGACCCGCACGTCCTTGTCGACTGAATCCGCTGCCCGCTCGGCTGCCATAACGACGTTCTTCGAGTTGGACAACACGATCGCGCCGCTATCGAGCAGCGACTCGATGGCCGCCGCGATATCGGCCGTGGAGGGATTCATCGTCTCGCCGCCGTCCACGCAGACCGCGCCCAGGCTCTCGAACAGCCGACGGTTCCCATTCCCGACGACGACCGCGACTGCTCCGGTGGCGCCGGCCTCCCGCTCGAGCCGCTGCGTCCGCTGAGCGGTCTGCACGTGCATGTTCTTGATGTCGACCTCCTCGACCTCGCCGGCGGCCGTCGCGAGGGCGAGCGCGCGGCCGGGCTCATCCGTGTGCACGTGCGCCTTCACCGCTCCCGGGGCGCCCACCACGAGCAGCGAGTCGCCCAACTCGGAGAGCTTCGCCTCGAAGTCTTCCGGATCGACGGCATCGCCCTCGACGAAGAAGGAAGTGCAATAGCGGTACTTGGACGGCTCCAAGTGCACCGCCTCGAGCGGGAGCGCTCCCGCGCCTGAGCGGCCCTCCGGAAGCGGCTCGCCGCGGACATGCGCGGCGATTCCACGCAGGATCTCGACGATGCCGGCTCCCCCCGCGTCGACGACTCCCGCTTGCCGTAGAACGTCCAACTGCTCCTGCGTGCGGGCGAGAGCAGACTCGCCGTGGTCGACCAGCCTGGGGAGAGCTTCGTCGAGCGGGACGGCGGCGGCGGCGAGCTCCTCGGCCTTCTCGGCGAGCTCGCGGATGACGCTGAGCATCGTCCCTTCCTGCGGGTTCCGAACGGCTGCGTACGCAGCGTTGCTGGCGCCGCGCAGCGCCTGCGCGAGTGCCTGCGTGTCGATCTCGTCCTCCGGCAGCGCCTCCACCGCACCGCGCACGATCTGGGAGAGGATCACTCCGGAGTTGCCCCGCGCACCCATGAGCGAGGCCCGCACGACGTCCGTCTCACCGCGCTCGAGCGCCGAGACGACGGCTCGCGCGGTCTCGGTCATGTTCGTCCCCGTGTCCCCGTCCGGGACCGGGTAGACGTTGAGATCGTCGATCCGCTGCCTGCTCGCCTCGAGAGCGGCCAGCGCCGCCCGCGCGAGAGCTAGCGGCTCACCCCGCAACGTCCACCGGGCCCTGGACGGCTGCAAAGCGTCGCCGGGCGGCGTCCTCGGTCGCGAACATGCTGCGAAGCATGCACGTTCCCTGCGTCCTTGCCCAGCTTGCTTTTCGCGCGTCAGGAACCCGGCAACGTCACCGGGCGAACCGCTAAAGCGCCTTCTGAACCTTGCCCGACTTCAGACAACGCGCGCAGACGTAGCTCCGGCGCGGGACCCCGTTGACGAGGATGCGCACGCGCTGGAGGTTCGGGTTGAACCGTCGTTTCGTCGCCACCATCGAGTGGCTCCGGTTATGACCGAACCCTGGCGCCTTCCCGCAGACTGCGCATACCTTCGACATGGTCAGCGGCTGAGTATAGCCAGGGCAGGTGCCTTGCCCGGTGGTGTTGCCGTGCTTCTGGCGCGCGAAAAGCGAGGCGGGCTAGGACGCAGGGAGCCCTCGTATCGAGTCAGATACGGGGGCGACCGAGGACGACGTCCGGCGACGCTTTGCAGCCGCCCAGGGGCGCGGTGGACACGGCCGGGCAGGGCACTTACCTGGGTATCGAAGCGCGTAGGCGGGAGAGCGCGTCTGCCATCTCGAGGGCCGTGCGCGCGGCTTCGACGCCCTTGTTGCCCTTCTCGCCTCCGGCCCGCTCCTCGGCTTGCCTGCGGTTATCGCACGTGAGCAGGCCGAAGGCGACGGGGACGCCCGTCTCGAGCCCGGCGAGCTGGAGCCCGCTCGCCGCCTCACCCGCGACGTATTCGAAATGCGGCGTGTCTCCCCGGATGACGCAGCCCAGAGCGATCACGCAGGCGTAGCGCCGCGTCTTGGCGAGGGCCATCGCGCCCAGCGGAAGCTCGAACGCCCCAGGGACCGGCATCACGTCGATGCGCTCCCGCGGAACCCCTGCCTCTCCTAACGCATCCAGCGCGCCGTCTAGGAGCCGCGATGTGATGTTCCCGTTGAAGCGCCCGACGACGATCCCGACCGATCGGCGGGCGCCGTTCGGCGAGCCCATGTACACGCCGACCCCCTCGGGGATGCGGAGCTCACCGGCCGCGTGCTCCTCGACAGCCCGTTCGCTCATAGGCCGGCTTCCGGCCTATGAGCGCGTGGAAGGGGAGCGGGGGAACCGGTAGGTTCCCCCGCCCGGAAGAAGGGGGACCATGGGGGAAACATGGTTTCCCCCATGGGAGCGAGTCGGACGCGAGCGACGGTCACTCGCCCTCGGGCTCCTCGAAGCGAAGGTCCTGGTGGTGGAGCCGGTGCCCGAGCTTCGTGCGCTTGGTCTCCAGGTAGTCGCGGTTCTCGTCGTTCGGCGAGATCTCGATCGGCACCTGCTCGACGACCGTCAGGCCGAAGCCCTCGATGCCCGTGATCTTCTTCGGGTTGTTCGTGAGGATTCGAATCGTCGAGAGCCCGAGATCGGCGAGGATCTGGTTGCCGATCCCGTATTCGCGCATGTCGGGCGGGAAACCGAGCTCGAGGTTGGCCTCGACGGTGTCCATCCCGTTCTCCTGGAGCTCGTAGGCCTTCAGCTTGTTGAGAAGGCCGATGCCCCGGCCCTCCTGCGCCATGTAGAGGAGTACGCCGCGCTCCTCGGAGCCGATCCGCGCGAGCGCCTGCTCGAGCTGCTCGCCGCAGTCGCAGCGGAGAGAGTGGAAGACGTCTCCGGTCAGACACTCGGAGTGGACGCGGACGAGGACATCCTCCTCGCCCTCGACGTGGCCCTTGACGAGCGCGACGTGGTGCTTGCCGGTCAGCTTCTCCCGGAAGGCGATCGCAATGAAGTCTCCGTAGGCCGTCGGGAGGCGGACCGAGGTCATGCGCTCCACCAGCTTCTCCGTGCGCCGGCGGTACTCGATCAGGTCTTCGACCGTGATCATCTTGAGATCGTGGCGAGAGCAGTACTCGACGAGGTCGGGCACGCGCGCCATCGTCCCGTCGTCCTTCATCACCTCGCAGACGACGCCGGCGGGATTGAGGCCTGCGAGGCGGGCGAGATCGACGGCCGCCTCGGTCTGCCCGGCCCGCTGGAGAACTCCGCCGACGCGAGCACGGAGGGGGAAGACGTGGCCAGGCTGGACGAGGTCCTCGGGACCCTTGCTCGGGTCGATGGCAACCTGGATCGTGCGGGCCCGGTCCTGCGCGGAGATGCCGGTGGAAACCCCCTCGCGGGCTTCGATCGACACGGTGAAGGCGGTTCCGAACGGGGTCTCGTTTCGATCGGTCATCTGCTCCAGCGCCAGCTCGTCGCAGCGCTCGTCCGTCAGGCAAAGGCAGATCAGCCCGCGACCGTGCGTGGCCATGAAGTTGACCGCCTCCGGCGTCGCGAACTGGGCGGCGATGGTGAGATCGCCTTCGTTCTCGCGGTCGGCTGCGTCGACGACCACGATGAACTTGCCCTGCCGGACGTCCTCGAGCGCTTGCTCGATTGTTGCGAAGGGCGTTTCGGTCGCGGTTTGGGTCACAAGGGAATCGTAACGCGCGCTATCGGGCCGCCAGCTTTTCGACGTATTTGGCGAGCATGTCCACCTCGAGATTCAGCTCGTCTCCCTCGGCGACACGACCGAGCGTCGTCACCTCGCGCGTGTGCGGGACGAGCGCGACCGAGAAGGCTTGCTCGTCGAGCGCCGCGATCGTCAGACTGACGCCCTCGACCGCGATCGACCCCTTCTCCACGCAGTAGCGGAGGATTTCGGGGCGGGCCTCGATCTCGAGGCCCTCAGCGGTGACCCGGCGGACGCGGCCGACGCCGTCGACGTGGCCCTGGACGAAATGGCCTCCGACCGGGTCGCCCGCCTCGAGCGCCGGCTCGACGTTTACACCGCTCCCCTCCTCGAGCCGTCCCAAGGTGGAGCGGCGAAGAGTCTCGGGAACGGCGTCGAAAGCGAGGACGCCGTCGCCATTCTGGGTGACCGTGAGGCAGACCCCGTTCACGGAGACCGAATCGCCGGCCGAGACGCCGGCCGCCGTCTCGGGCGCATGGACGCGTAGCCGCACCCGCTGGTCAGCCCGCTCGACGGCCTCGACGCGGCCCAGCTCTCGGACGATCCCGGTGAACACACGAGCAACGATATCCCGGCGTCGCCTGCCCCTTGTGTTTCACACGCACAAGCCCATTCGTGGGCCTTTCGGGACAACGGCTTGGCTTGTTTTCGAACCCCGCAAGATTGTGCTCGTGGAACACAAAGTCCGTTTCACGGTTCGTGGATGTAGGCCGTCACGAGCACGTCCTCTCCGACCTGCTCCACCTCCGCGTCCTGGAGGTCGACGGGCGCCTCGAAGTCCCCGAGGAAGCGCGGCCCCGCACCGGAGAGACGCGGGGCGACGAAGACGAGAAGCTTGTCGACGAGCCCGGCCCGGAGGAATGCGGTCGCGAGGGTCGGCCCGCCCTCTAGCAGAAGCGACTGCACGCCTTCCTTCGCCAGTCGCCCCAACTCCTCCTCGAGCGGCCCGGAGAGGAGCTCGAGCTCGGAGTCATCCGGGAGCGGCCCGCTCCCAAACGCCAGGCGGCGCGGCTGCCGGTCCGCATCGACATCGCGTGCGTCGAGCCGGGGGTTGTCGGCGCGAACGGCCCCCATCCCGACGGCGACGGCGTCGGAGGCGGCCCGCAGCTCGTGCACATGCAGGCGGCTCTCTTCGCCCGAGACCCAGCGGGAGCCGGGCACGGTCACCCGCCCGTCAAGCGTGATTGCGGCCTTGTAGGTGACGAACGGGCGTGCCCGCACGATCCAGGTGCGCCAGGCCTCGTTCTGGCGACGCGCCAGCTTCGCGACCTTCCCCTCGGCAAGCTCGACCTCCACCCCGGCGGCGCGAAGCTCCTCCAGCCCTCCCCCCGCCTCCGGGTTCGGGTCGAGCGAGGCCACGATCACTCTTGCGATCCCGGCCGCGAGCACGGCAGCGCTGCAGGGCGGCGTCCGACCGAAGCTCCTACACGGCTCGAGCGTGACGTAGAGGGTCCCGCCGCGCGCTCGCTCTCCCGCCGCCTCGAGGGCAGCCACCTCGGCGTGCGGACCGCCTTGGCGCTCGTGCCACCCCTCCCCCACGACCTCTCCTTCCCGGGTGACGACGGCGCCCACGACCGGGTTCGGGTGTGTCGTCCCGCGACCGCGCTCGGCAAGCTCGAGCGCGCGTTCGAGGCTCACTCGAGCGCCCTGACGAGGCGCCTGTAGGCGCGCGGCAGGTCCTCCACCCCGAAGATCGCGCTGCCGGCGACGATCAGGTCTGCGCCAACCTTGCGGACGTCCGCGGCATTCTCGGCCGTGATCCCACCGTCCACCTGGACGAAGAGCGAGCTCGGCAGCTCTTGGCGGAGCCTGCGGATGCGCCACAGGCTGTCCGGGAGGAACTCCTGGCCCGAGTACCCGGGATGGATGCTCATGCAGAGCGCGAGGTCGGCGCCCAGAGACGCTTCGACCGCGACCTCGACCTCCGTCTCGGGGTTGAAAGCCACGCCCACCCCCAGATCGAGGCCACGCGCCCGCTTGATCGTGTTCCAGGGCTCCGCGGACACCTCAACATGGAAGGTGACGCTGTCGCCGCCCGCCTCCTTGATCTGCTCGAAGTGATGCTCCGGGTTGTCGACCATCAGGTGACAGTCGATCACCCCGCCCGCGCGGTGGATCATCGGAGCGATCGACTTGAGGACGACCGGCCCCATCGTGATCGGCTCGACGAAATGCCCGTCGCCGACGTCGAAATGGAACACGCGTGCGCCCGCGTTGAGGAGGTATTCCACTTCCTCGCCAAGCCGTGCGAAATCCGCCGCGTAGAGCGACGGCTCGATCTCGGCCGTCCGGACCCAATCTCGCCAGCCCATCGGGGAGACTCTATTTGCGGAGCCTGGCGACGAAGAAGCCCGCGGTGCCGTGCACGTGAGGAAGCGTCAGCAGGAACTCCGGCCGGCGGGGATGGCGAAACTCCGGGAACTCGGAGCCGAGATCGTCCAGCTGCGCCCCGGCCGCGTCCGCGATCTCCTCGTTCTCGGGACGATGGATCGTGCAGACGGAGTAGGTCACCGTTCCACCGGGCTTGACTCTCTCGAGCCCCGTCGCCAGCAGCGCCACCTCGAGCTCCGGCAGCGGATGCGCCCGCCAACGCAGGTCGGGCCGTGAATTGAGGACGCCGAGACCCGAGCACGGCGCGTCCACGACCACCCGGTCGAAGCCGGCCAGGTCGGAAGGCAGCTCGAGGGCATCGGCGCAGATGACCCTGAGGTTGGTCGCGCCGAGGCGCGCGGCGTTCTCCTCGAGCTCGCGGGCGCGGCCCGGATGCTTCTCCACCGCGACGACCTCCGCCGCCACCTCGGCGAGCTGTGTCGCCTTGCCTCCCGGAGCGGCGCAGAGATCGAGAATGCGCTCGCCGGGCTGAGCCCCCACCGCTCTGCCGGCAAGCTGGGAACCACGGCTCTGCGGCCACGCGCGACCCTCCTCGATCCACTCCGGCGGGATCTCGTCGACCACGAGCGGGCCCTCTCGCGTCCTGACGGCCGTCTCGGGCGGCTCGTTCTGGGCGCGCATGAGCCCGAGGGCCTCATCACGTCCCCACTCCCGCCACCAGACTTCCGCGATCCAGTCGGGATAGGAGTGCTTGAGCGCCGCCTCCGCCGGAGTTCCCTCACCGAGCCCGGCGAGCAGCCGCTCCATCCCCTCCCCCAAACGGCGCAGGACCGCGTTGGTGAACGCAACCGCGCGTTCGAGGCCCGCCGCCCGCACGAGCTCGACCGACTCGTTCACCGCCGCGTGCACCGGGACCGAGCCCATGTACCCGATCTGGTAGGCGCCCAGCCTGAGCGCGGCCCGCACGGGCGGGTCGAGCTTTCGTACCGGCCGGCGCCCGAGGGTCTCGATCGCGTGGTCGAGTGGCCTGACGAGCTGCACCGTTCCGTAGGCCAGCTGCATGGCGAAGGCACGGTCGCGCGAATCCAGCCCCTCTGCCAGGGCTCGGAACGCGCGGTCGGCATAGGCGTCCTCCTCGAAGACGCGCCGAACGACCTCGTACGCAACCCCACGGGCGCTCAGGGTTATCGTCGTCCGCGTAGGTACTCCTCCGCGGTCATGCGCTTGCCCCCCTCGCGCTGCACGTCGAGCACCTCGACGCCGTCCGCGACCAGCAGGGAATCCTCCCGCGCCGGCCGGGCTCGCCAGACCAGCAGCCGCCGCCCGTCGACGAGCCCCCGCGCGCCGATGTGCGGCGCCAGCGCGCGGATCTGGTTGAGCGTCTCCTCGGGGGGCCGCGACCAGTCGATCTCCCGGTCGGCGCCCGTGATCTTCTCCGCGTACGTCGCGCCGTCAGGCTGCGGCACGAACGTCGGCTCGGCGAAGACTTCGCTGAGGAGCTCCACTCCGAGCTGGGCCGCTCGCCCGAACACGATGGAGGAGTCGTCCTCGGGCCCGATCGGAAAGCGGCGCTGGGCCGCGATCGGCCCGGCGTCCAGATCTGCCGTCGTCTTGTGGATGGTCACGCCGGTCTCGCGGTCGCCGGCCATGATCGCCCGCTCGACCGGCGCCGCGCCGCGCCAGCGCGGGAGGAGGGACGGATGGACGTTCAGCCAGAGACGTTCCGCGAGGAGCTTCTCCGGGATGAGGACGCCGTAGCCGGCGATGACGACGACCCGGGCTTCGCCGGGAAAGGCAGTGAGACGGTCGGGCTGCTCGACCGGAATGTCGAAGCGCTTCGCGCTCTCCTTCGCGGGTGGCGCGGCCCTCTTGCGCCCGCGCCCCTGGGGCTTGTCGGGCCGCGTGAGGAGCAGTTCGATGTCGTATCCGCGCCCGGCTAGCCCTTCGAGGATCGCTGCCCCGAAGGGCGCGGTCGCGGCGACCGCGATGCGCATCGCTAGTGCCTCGCTACCCGACCGGGCCGAGGACGGGCTGAGGCCGAAGCTGGGCGAGCGCGGCGCGACGCTGCTCCGGTGTTGTCCGGTCGATGATCAAAACGCCGTCGAGATGGTCGAGCTCGTGCTGGATCACCCTCGCCTCCAGTCCTTCCGCTTCGATGCTGATGGGCTCTCCTTCCGGAGACGAAGCTTCGATCTTGAGGGCGGTTGGACGCTCGACCTCGACGACGACGGTGGCGGCGCCGAGCGAGAGGCAACCCTCGTCGGCCGCCTCGACTTCTTCGCCCGTGGAGACGACCCGCGGGTTGACAAGCGCGACCACCGGCTCCTCATCGGCCTTCCGGTAGACGAGTATCCGCCTGAGAACGCCGAGCTGGGGCGCCGCGAGACCGACGCCGCGCGCTTCGTCCATCAGCAAGGTCATGCGCTCGACGAGCCCGGTGACCGACTCGTCGAAATCGCCCACTTCGTTGGCCTTCATGCGCAGAACCGGGTCCGGATACTGGCGAACGAGGGAAAGCGCGGCCCGACGCCGGGCTTCACGCTCGGCGTCGAGCTCCTCGCTTCGAATCTGCCCTTCGACCTCACCCATCGGGGCAAAGTTTATCGAGGGCGAACCCGTGTTCTACCTACACAGGGCCAACCACGGTGCGTCGCCGCGGGCCGACCATGCGGCTCCAAATCGCCACCAGGACGACCGCGACGACGACCGCGAGGATCCAGCCGAGGATCCCGCCGCCGACGAGCCAGAACACGAGCAGGGTCGATGCAATGCCGATCACGATCGTCATAAGGATCCCCATCGGATCGGGACCCGGGTGAACGAGCCGCCCGAGCGCTCCGACGACGAGGCCGACGATGGCCAGCCCGATGATCTCTCCGATGCTCATGGCGACTGTGATTCCCGGCCTCTTCGGGCCGAAAACGTCTTAGGAACTACACCTAGGAAAGGCCCTGCGGATCGACGTCGACCGAGGCGGTCAGACCGTCCTTCCGCATCGCCGGCGCCGCAGCGCTGAGCAATCGGCCGGCGAGCGCCGCCAGCGGCCGCGGACTGCCCGTTTTCGCCAGAAGCTGAGCCCGGTGGCGGCCGCGTAGACGGAGCAGGGGAGCAGGCCCCAGGAGCTCTGCCTCTCCCCCGGCCCGCTCGAGCTCCGCCCGGAGCTCGCCGAGCACGGCATTTGGGCCTCCCGCGTCAGGCCCCGAGACGACGATACGGAGGAGATGTCGGAAGGGCGGGTAGCCCAGCTCCCGCCTGCGCTCGAGCTCCCCCGCCAGGAACTCCTCCACCGCGTGGCGGGCGGCCAGCGCAACCGGCCGGGAGTCGGGCTGGTAGGTCTGGACGATCACGCGGCCGGGAGCGTCCCGACCGCTGCGCCCGGCCAGCTGGGTGACGAGCTGGAAGGTACGCTCCTCGGCCCGAAAATCGGGCATGGCCATTCCGGTGTCCGCGTCCACGACAGCTGCGAGCGAGACGCCCTCGAAGTGATGGCCCTTCGCGACCATCTGCGTGCCCAGGAGCACGGCCCGATCGGCCGCGGCGAAGCGCGCGAGCCTCTCGGCCAGGACGGCGGGCTTCGCCACCGCGTCCGCGTCGAGGCGGAAGAGCTCGAGCTCGGGAACCTGGGCGGCGAGCTCCGCCTCGAGCCGCTCGGTGCCCGCTCCGAGGCGGGCGAGCTCCGGCGAGCCGCACTCGGGACAAAGCGCGGGCTTGGTCTCGCGGCGGCCGCAGTGGTGGCAGTGGAGTAGCCCGTCTCCGTGCAGAGTCAGCGCCACGTCGCAGCTCTCGCAGCGGCGCGTGGCTCCGCAGGCGCGGCAGTGGATGGCGGGAGCGATTCCGCGGCGGTTGAGGAGGAGGATCGCCTTGCCGTCTCCGTCGGCGATGGCGCCGAGCTCGGCCAGGAGCGGCGCGGAGAGCGGATACCCGGCTTCGCGGCGCAGGTCGACCACGCGAACTGACGGGAGCCGCCTCCCGAGCCGACCGCCGAGCTCGAGCCGCTCGAGCGCCTGCCAGCTCTCCGGCCGCGGCGTGGCGCTGCCGAAGATCGCCACGGCCCCCTCGAGCGCTGCGCGCTTCGCCGCCACGGTGCGAGCGTCGTAGCGCGGGTCGGACTCCTGCTTGTAGGAGGGATCGTGCTCCTCGTCCACGCAGATGAGGCCGAGGCCGGCCACCGGCGCGAAGATCGCAGAGCGGGCGCCGACGACAACCCGGGCCTGCCCGGTCGAGATGCGCTCCCGTTCGTCTCGGCGCTCGGCTTCCGTCAAGCCCGAATGGAGGAGGGCCACGCGCTCGCCGAAGCGCGCACGGAAGCGCCCGAGGGCCTGCGGCGTGAGCGCGATCTCGGGGACCAGCACGATCGCTCCCCGCCCGCGCTCGAGCGCCGCCGCGCAGGCGCGGAGATAAACCTCGGTCTTACCGCTCCCTGTCGCCCCGTGGAGGAGGAAGGCGCCCCCTGCGCCGTCGAGGGCGCCCGTGATCGTCGCAAGGGCTCGTTCCTGTTCATCCGTGAGCGCTGCAGGCGCAGGCTCTCCCGGCAGATCGGCCGCCCGGGCCCGCATCTCCCCGCGACGCGCCCGGGTGAGGGGCGCCACGAGCGACAGGGCGCGCGCAGGAGTCGAGCCGTAGTAATCCGCCAGCCAGAGCGCGAGGTCCACGAGCGGCGGAGGAATCGCACCGACGACCCGCTCGACGGCGACCGGCTCGACCTCGGCCGGAGCCTCGTCGCCGAGGCCGACGACCACGCCCCGGCGTCGTGCGCGCCCGAACGGCACCGTGACGACGGAGCCCTTCTCGAGCCCGTCTGCGAGATACGTGAAGGGCCGCGCCAGGGCACGGGCGGTGACGAGCGGATACACAGAGGCGAACTTGGACAGAGGTAGGATTGTCCCTGAGATGGCGGCGGGACACTCGGTAGATGACTACCTCGAGACGATCTATTTCCTCGCTTTCCCCATTGGGGAGTACCGCCCCGACACGAAGGGCGCGTCCACTCTGGCCGTCCGCGTGGCCGACATGCTGGGAGTCTCCCGTGCGTCTGCGGGCGAGATGCTGAAGCGCCTCGAGGCGGACGGCCTCATCGAGCGCGGCGAGCACAAGGAGGCGATCCTTACCGCGGAAGGCCGCGTGCAGGCCGAGCGGGTCGTGCGCAGGCACAGGATCATCGAGCGCCTGCTCACGGACTTCATGGGCTACACCGCCGCGGAGGCTCACGAGCAGGCCGACCTCCTCGGGAACACCTTCACGGACGAGATGGTCGAGCGCATCGCCAAGCAGCTCGGGGACCCCGAGCGCTGTCCCCACGGGTGGCCCGTGGACACCGACTTCGAGCAGGCGGAGAACCGCGAGCTGCAGGCGCTCGCCGACCTCGAGCCGGGTTCGCGGGCCGAGATCGTGCGTCTCGCAGAGCACGACGGCTCCCTCCTCCACTGGTACTACGACGCAGGGCTCGTACCGGGGACGACCGTCGAGCTGCGCGCTGCGCCGACCGTGGGCCAGTTCACGCTCAAGGTGAACGGCGGCGAGCGCGCGATCGAGGAGAAGGCCGCCGCCGGCCTCTTCGTACGGCCAAGCTAGCGTCAGCGGGCGTCAGAACCCTCCACGTCCGATAACGACAGCCGGGGTCAGACCCCTCCGTGTCCGAAGCGGACGGTTTTCACGTCCGAAATAGACCGGATTTCGCCGAAATCAGGCCCGCTAGGGCCATGCCTCGTTAAGGCACCGCGGGGTCAGACCCCGACCGTTCCTGCAGGGCATGGCCAAATAGGACCTAGGCCGGTTCGAAATTCACTACGACGCGGGTGAACCCGAGCGAGCGCAACAGGCTCTGGAGCATCTTCCGCGTGTTGTCCTCGGCCCGCGGGACGAGGCCCGAGCCGTTCTGCGCCGCAGCGCGGATCTTCTCCTCGGCGAGCAAGTAGACCTCGCGCTGGCTTTCCGTGTCGTCGCCGAAGAGTGAGCCGATCTGGTTGAAGAGCCCGCGATCCTGGTCGTAGACGTAGCTGTGACCAACGTCGATCTCCGGATCGGACAGTCGCGGTCGCGGAAGCGTGATCGTGGCGGCGCGCCGATCGTCGGAGACCTGGACGCCTCCCTTCCCCACCTGCCCGAAATCGACGAGCGCATCGACCGAACCGACGGCGACGAACAGCGTCCGGTCGCCGAGGAGCTTGTCCGGCAGGCCCGTGTCGTGGTGAAGGTCGACGATCTGCTGGAAGTTGCCCGTGGCGGCGTGGTACTCCTGCAGGTCCTGAATCGACTTGAGAACGGCAGGGCCGCTTCGGTCGACGGTCGTCTCGGCGAACGGGTTGTGGAAGTCCGGGATCACACCCCTGACCCAGCTCACGCCTCCGAAGATGGCGATGATGAGGATGCCCAGCGTGATCAGCCCCCACGGGACCTCACGCCGCGGGCGGGGCGGCTCGTACTGCGGGGGTGCAGGCGGAGGAGGCTCCGCGCGCCTGCGTTCGGGCGTGACAATCGCCATGATTCCTGGGTTCTACCCGTTCAGGAAGGGGCCGGAACCTCAGCCGTGAGGCCCGCTGCGATGCGCAATTCCTCGGCTTTGTCGGTTCGCTCCCAGGTGAAATCGTGGTCGGAGCGCCCGAAGTGACCATACGCAGCCGTCTTGGCGTAGATCGGGCGTAGCAGGTCGAGGTCGCGAAGGATGGCTCCGGGCCGCAGGTCGAAATGGTCGCGGACGAGCTCCTCGATCTTTCCAAGCGGAACGCGCTCGGTCCCGAAGCAGTCCACCTCGATGGAAACCGGACGGGCGACGCCGATCGCGTAGGCCACCTGCAGCTCGACACGGTCGGCAAGGCCCGCGGAGACGAGGTTCTTCGCCACGTAGCGCGCCGCATAGGCGGCCGAGCGGTCCACCTTCGTCGGATCCTTGCCGGAGAAGGCGCCTCCACCGTGGCGGGCCATCCCCCC
>DATNOU010000064.1:0-34910 GCA_035601195.1 Gaiellaceae bacterium
CAGCGTATTCAGCTCGTTCATGTGCTCCTCGAGCACAGCGCGCGCGCGATCGTGTCCTTCCTCGATCACGCGGCGGATCTCGTCGTCGATCTCGCGCGCCATCTCCTCGGAGTAGTCCGGCTCGGCGGCCATCTCGCGTCCGAGGAAGGGCATGTCGTGGTTGCGCCCGAGGACGCGCGGGCCGAGCTTCTCGCTCATCCCGTAGCGCATCACCATCTGCTTGGCGGTCGACGTGACCTTCTCGAGGTCGTCGGCGGCGCCGGTCGTGACCTCGTGGAAGACGAGCTCTTCGGCCGTCCGGCCGCCGAGGGTCATCGCGAGGCGGTCCATCAGGTTCGACTTCGTCGTCAGGTACCGGTCCTCGCGCGGGAGCGAGATCGTGTAGCCGAGCGCCTGGCCGCGGGAGATGATCGAGATCTTGTGGACCTCGGCGTCCTGGTCGAGGTAGTGGCCGACTAGCGCATGGCCGAGCTCGTGGTACGCAGTGATCTTGCGCTCGTGCTCGGAGAGGAGGCGCGTCTTCTTCTCGGGGCCTGCGATCACGCGCATGATCCCCTCCTCGAGCTCCTCCTGCTCGATCTGCTTCTTGCCGCGGCGGGCGGCGAGCAGCGCCGCCTCGTTGACGAGGTTCGCGAGATCGGCGCCGGTGAAGCCGGGCGTCCCGGCGGCGAGTGCGTCGAGGTCGATCTCAGAGGCGAGCGGCTTGCCCTTCGCGTGCACCTCGAGGATCTTGCGGCGGCCGTTCCGGTCGGGACGGTCGACGACGATCTGCCGGTCGAAGCGGCCCGGGCGCAGCAGCGCCGGATCGAGGATGTCCGGCTGGTTCGTTGCAGCGATGAGGATGATGTTGTCCTTCAGCTCGAACCCGTCCATCTCGACGAGGAGCTGGTTCAGGGTCTGCTCGCGCTCGTCGTGCCCGCCGCCGAGACCGGCGCCGCGGTGGCGGCCGACCGCGTCGATCTCGTCCATGAAGACGATGCACGGAGCGGCCTGCTTCGCCTGCTCGAACAGGTCGCGCACGCGGCAGTGCGCCGCGCTACCGTCCCGAGCGCGACAGTTTTCGCCTTGCCATTCCCCCCAAGAGGCCACCTGCGATCCAACACGCGAGGATCGGAAGGGGAAAGGCCACACCGAGCACAAGGGGACATTCTCGCCTCGGCGGGCAGCTGTAACCAAATGCGTACCAAAGGACGAAGGTCGCATATGCGGCTACTCCTACGAGAGCAACCGTCGCACCCGCCCAGGTTCGCGATCCGAGCGCGGCATGCAAGAGAAACGCGAGAGTGAGGCCGGTTAAAGCAAGACCCGCAACGACGGCTACGGAGGCGGGCACAGGTTCACTGAGCTAACGAGTGACGGGCTTGAGCTTCCGCGTGAGTGCATCAATCTGCCCGATTGGGACCTTCCCCGAGACATTCACGAGCGTCGTGGGCGTCGCAACCGCGAATCTTTCGACCAATCCGTCGGAAGAGTCCGGGGCGATAAAAACGATCGCCGCTTCACCGTTTTCAGTCTTCGTCGAAAAGCGCGGCCATGGACTGCCTCTTAAGTCACTCATATCCCCGTCGAATGCAGCAAGGTCCTGTTTCGCCGCGGCCGAGGCCACTGGCTGGCTGACGACCTGCAGCTCGCCTTCGGGAGCCGGTTCGTTCGGAATGGCGCTGCTTCGCCCTTGCGCACTCGGCTCCTCATAAAAGACGATGTAGAGAGAGGCGGCGTCCTCTGCGGACCAGCCTGCGGCCTGCTCAGAACCTTCAGGCAGCTTAGCTTCGTGTTCGACGACAGTTGCGGCCGTTCGTCCTGCAATGTTCGTTCCGAACCAGTAGGGACGCAAAGATAGTCTCGTCGCCTGGCCGGCACGGAGCTCCCTCGCTCGCGTCACCACGCGCCCTGCCGGGATGGAAAACAACTTCGACGCCTCCCCCTCCGTAAGCTTGAGCTTCTTTACAAACGCGACTACGCTTCGGCGGCCGAAAGAGAAGTGAAGCTCGGCACTGCCGCTTCTCGACGCCGTCGCCCTCATTCCAGCCTTGGCTTCCATACGCGCCGCGTACTCCCTCACCGCGTCGTCGGAGATCGGAAGCTTCTGCAGTCCCCGCAAGAAAGAGGCCGACCCGGTTCTAACGTACGCGCCAAAGGGGTATTTCACGACGTATTTTTCACCGGTGAATATCTTTGTTGTCTCGCCTTCTCGGAAACGCCAAGCACCGCTCTCCGGCGCGATCCACTCAACGCGCCGTAGAGCATGCGGCGCTCCTTCAAGCGTCAAGCGAACCCTGTACACGTCACCGAACTCGCTGCGAGAGGAGTTTCCGCTTGCGCCCAAGAGAGTCCTTGGCATTTCGGCCCAAGCGACTACGGCGAGTACTGCTGCTGACGTCACGGTCAGGAACACAACGCCTGCACGACGCGCGCCCGACGATCCGCTAATACGTCCCATTGTGGAGCCCTCCGACCCTGGTCACATCGCCATTGTCAAAGTAGCCGCGCCAATATCCGGCAGCGAGGCGATCATAGGTGTCTGGATAGATGTTGTGCGCGGGAGCCATCTCGCTCGCGTAGTGGTTCTCCCACAGCTCCCAGTCTTCGTCGATGTAGTGGCTTGGACAGCACCCTAGGGCCTCGTGGTGGACATCAGCCGTCGACCATTTGTCCCAGAGATCAGGATGGAGATGTCCTGCCGGGAAGATCCTCAGGTGAGCGCGCGTGGGGCAGGGCAGGCATCCATGCCCCTGCTCCTCCGCAGCTCCCTGGCTCGTCGACCATCCGGTTCCCGATGGATTGACGCACATCACCTGATCTTGCCGGTTGCTGTCGCCGTACCAGTCGGTTTCGGCGTTTGAGTGGTCGTTGATTCGTAGCGCTTCGCCGTATTGGTAGTAGATGATGTTCAGCGGATCGATAGCGCCGCCCTCCAACCCGCATTGCGGATTCCCGGAGTCATGCGTGTAATAGCGGTAGACCCAAGAGCCATCACTACGCCTGATGTGGCCACTGGCGGGCGAAGCAAAGAGGGCGAACGCTACGAAGACTGCTGCAAGTGGCAGCAGAAATCCGCAAGCGAGGCGGCGACACGCCAAGTGGTCTCTGCGGGTCACGATTTCCGTCGAGGCTCGACTTGAAGCGTGAATGCCACTACGAACGATGATAGCGGGTCCGATACCAAAAGTCAGCAGCCGCCGAGACTGAGGCAGTGACCCATCTGGACGCAGAAACCGGAATGGCGCCGTTTAACAACGGGCGCACAGCCTCCATTCGCCGATCCGCGGAGTCATCGAACCTTCGTCTCAGCGTTGAACGTCCGCGCCGGAGCGAGTCACCACGGCACGCTGGGCCCCGGTGGGGCCGGGAGCGTTAGCCCTTCGAGGGCTCGGGTGGGGGCGGCTTCATCGCCGCGCCCGGGAGCGGGAACGGCTTCGGCTTCGGCTTCGGCTTGCGCTCCGGCTCGGGCTGCGGAGTCGGCTCGGCGACGGGCGCCTCGTCGACGAATATGTCTTCCTCGTTCTCGCCCGCGAGCAGCCGCTCGAACTGTTCCTTGTCGATCGTCTCGCGCTCGATCAGGATCCCGGACAGCTTGTGCAGCTCGTCCATGTGCTGCTCGAGCACGCCGCGGGCCTGCGAGTGCGCCTCCTCGATCACGCGGCGGATCTCGTCGTCGATCTCGCGGGCGATCTCCTCGGAGTAGTCGGGCTCGGCGCCCATCTCGCGACCGAGGAAGGGCATGTCGTGGTTGCGCCCGAGCACGCGCGGGCCGAGCTTCTCGCTCATCCCGAAGCGCATGATCATCTGCTTCGCGGTCGACGTGACCTGCTCGAGGTCGTTTGCGGCGCCGGTCGTGACCTCGTGGAAGACGAGCTCCTCCGCCGCGCGGCCGCCGAGCGTCATCGCCAGCTTGTCCATCAGCGCCGACTTCGTCGTCAGGTAGCGGTCCTCGCGCGGCAGCGAGATCGTGTAGCCGAGCGCCTGGCCGCGGCTGATGATCGAGATCTTGTGCACCTCGTCGGTGTGCTCGAGGTAGTGGCCGACGAGCGCGTGGCCCATCTCGTGGTAGGCGGTGATCTTGCGCTCCTCCTCCGAGAAGAGCCGCGTGCGCTTCTCGGGACCGGCGATCACGCGCATGATCCCCTCCTCGAGCTCCTCGTGCTGCACGACCTTCTTGCCGCGGCGGGCCGCGAGGAGGGCGGCCTCGTTGACGAGGTTGGCGAGGTCGGCGCCCGTGAAGCCCGGCGTCCCGGACGCGAGCGTCTCCAGATCGATCTCCGGCGCCAGCGGCTTGCCCTTCGTGTGCACCTCGAGGATCCGGCGGCGGCCGATGCGATCGGGGCGGTCGACGACGATCTGCCGGTCGAAGCGCCCCGGGCGCAGCAGCGCCGGGTCGAGGATGTCCGGCCGGTTCGTCGCCGCGATCAGGATGATGTTGTCCTTCATCTCGAAGCCGTCCATCTCGACGAGCAGCTGATTCAGCGTCTGCTCGCGCTCGTCGTGGCCGCCGCCGAGCCCGGCCCCGCGGTGCCGGCCGACCGCGTCGATCTCGTCCATGAAGATGATGCAGGGGCTCGCCTGCTTGGCCTGCTCGAAGAGGTCGCGCACACGCGAGGCGCCGACGCCGACGAACATCTCGACGAAGTCGGAGCCGGAGATGGAGAAGAACGGCACGCCGGCCTCGCCGGCGACCGAGCGCGCGAGCAGCGTCTTACCGGTGCCAGGGGGGCCGTAGAGCAGAACGCCCTTCGGGATGCGCGCGCCGAGGGCCTGGAACTTCTTCGGGTTCTCGAGGAACTCCTTGATCTCCTGCAGCTCCTCGACGGCCTCGTCGACGCCGGCGACGTCTTTGAAGGTGATCTTCGGCGAGTCCGGCGCCATGCGCTTGGCGCGGCTCTTACCGAAGCTCATCACCTTCGAGCCGCCGCCCTGCACCTGGTTCATGAGGAAGATCCAGAATCCGAAGAAGAGGACGAACGGGAGGAGGTACGTGAGGAACGACCACCACGCGTTCTCGCCAGTGCCCTTCGAGTCGAAGGTGATGCCGTGGGACTCGAGCTCGTTCTGAAACTCGATCTGTGATTGGTCGCTCGGGTAATTGACCTTGTACTTCTTGCCGCTCTTGAGCTTCGTCTCGATCGACTGGCCCTTGGGCGCGAAGAGAACGCTCTCGATCGACAGTGGCTCGTTCTGAACCATGTCGATCAGCTGGCTGTATGTGATCTTCTCGGTCTGGTCCGAGCGGCCAGGGAGCAGCGTCTGCGAGGCCAGGTAGACCAGCAGGACGATGACTATGAGGGGGAAAAGTGCGCTGCGAAAAAAGCGGCTCAAGGTCTGCCTCTATTCAACGAAAGGTTAGCAACCCCTATTCGCCCCACCGGCGCTGGAGGGTTCCCTTTCAGACGGTCTCCTCAGCCTGAGCGGCCAGCTCGTCCCGCAAAACGCCCACATAGGGGAGATTGCGGTAGCGCTCGGCGAAATCGAGGCCGTAGCCGATGACGAAACGATTGGGGATCTCGAAGCCCACGTAGCGGCATTCGACGTCGTTCTCGCGCCGCTCGGGTTTCGTGAGGAGGGCACAGACCTCCAGTGAGCCGGGGTCCCGGGCCTCCAGGTTCCGGAGCAAATAGGAGAGCGTGAGCCCCGAGTCAACGATGTCCTCCACGACGAGCACGTTACGTCCTTCGACCGAGACGTCGAGATCCTTGAGGATTCGTACAACGCCGGAAGAGTCGACCCCGGCGCCGTAGCTCGAGATCGCCATGAAGTCGACCTCGCACGGAATCTCGATCGCGCGCATCAAATCGGCCATGAAGAAGATCGCGCCCTTGAGGACGCCGATGAGAAGCAGGTCGCGGCCACGGTAGTCCTCGGTGATGGACGCGCCGAGCTCGGCGATCCGCTCCTGAAGAGCCTGCTCGTCGACGAGGACTTCCTCGACCGCCGCGGCGAGCTCGTTCACGTGACTCACTTCCGTTCGCCTTCCACCGCGTCCTCCCAGCCGGGCGCGGCGGCGATCCCCGGCACGTAGACGACCTCCTCGCCCCGCACGACGAGCGGCCAGGCTTCCCGCTCCGAGCGCGGGACCTTGGCGTCCACGAAGAGGTCCTGCACCTTCAGGTTGCGGTTCGCGAGCCGGTCGCCCGCGCGCCAGCCGCGGACCTGCAGCCCGCGGCGACGCGGGCGCAGCGTCCAGCTGCCCCATCGCACCTCGCGGTCCAGACGCATCGGTGAGTGCTCGAGCCAAACGCTCTCGTACTCCCTCACCGCCACACGGCCGCCACCCAGATCGACGCGCTTCGAGCCCTCACGGGAGGCGAGCAACTCTAACAGTGCGTTCTCGATCGGCCTAGTCAGCCGGCCACCCGGTTGGAGCGCGCGGAGGACGTTCTCCTCAGCCGCCGGATGAATCTGACGGAGAGCCGGGACGATCTCTCGCCGGATGAGCCCGCGCACGGTCTGGTCGTTGGAGCTGTCCACGCGGAAGGGCAGCCCTTCTGTCTCACAGTAATCCTCCGTTTCCGCCCGCCAGACGGTCAAGAGCGGACGAACGACGCCGTCTTCTCGGTGGGCCCTGATTCCTGTGGCCGTCCCGCTCGTGGCGAGGCGGTAGAGGATCGTCTCCACCTGGTCGGACGCGGTGTGGCCGGTCGCTCGCAGCCTCCCAGGGGCGTAGGAGTAGCGCAGGTCGCGGAGCTCGGCCTCGCTGCCCGCGCCAATCGGAGGAGCCTCGACAACCTGTGCGCCGAACCGCTCGCGGCAGAAGCGGGCGTCCTCATCGGACTCGGCCCCGCGGAGCTTATGGTTGACGTGGAGCGCGCTTACGCGGTAGCCGAGGACCCCAAGCGCATGCCAGAGGCATGTCGAGTCCGGGCCACCGGAGACGAGGCACACGACCTCCCCGCTCGCCCGGATGAGGTCCTGCCGGCGGACATGATCTTCGATTCGCGCGCGCAGCGCAGCGCTCTCCACGGAGAAATTGTATGGGCGGCCTAGAGCAGCGGTCCGACATCGCACCCTTTCGAGAGCAGCTCGGATTGGGCCTGCGCCAGCACGTCGTGGGCGAAGTTCGCGAGCCCGTAGGCGCGGTACATCCGCTCCCCCCCGTCCTCGCCCTTCCCCTGCAGCGTGATCGCCTCGCCGTACTCGCGGAACATCCCGTCGAGATACTTTTGCGCGGTACGGAGGGAGGGGTCGCGCGGCTTGACGTGCGTGACCCGCTCCGCCGCGTCGAAGGCCTCCTGGGCGACCTCGTCCGGCCCGGCCAGCCCGCTCTGATAGTCCGCCGTCAGGGATCCGAGCGCGGTGACGTCGACGCTTGCCGTGGCGATAAAGCTCTTGTCCATGGCGCCGCAGCTGTGCCCACGCGCTTCGCTCGAGCCGGTGCAACCGGCCACGCACGCGAGGAGGAACAGCGTTGCCGCAATAACGCTGATTCGCCGCAAGACGAAAGGGTCATCGGCTTTGGCGCGATCGCGCTCGATCACTCAAACAGGGAGCCTTCGAGCGTCGATTTCTTGCGGCCGCTCGCCGGTCAGCCGAAGATAAGCGACCTGTACACGCCCACGCGGCGCATGCCGAGCGACTCGTAGAGGCGGATCGCCACCGCGTTCTCGGGCCGCACGAAGAGGCACACCGCCGGGGTCATCCGGAGAAGGACGCGGCAGAGGTCGGCCAGGCCGCGCTTCGCATAGCCGCGTCCACGCAGCTCCGGATCCACCCAGACTTGCTGGAGCTGAACCGCCCGCTCCGTCCATGCGGAGGCTTCGGCCTTGAAGAGCACCTTCCCATCCTGCTCCCACAGCCAGCTACGCCCTTCCTCAATCTGCGTGCGAGCGCGCCACTCGAAGAGGGCCGGGTCGCGCGCGTAGGCGTCGATGCCGACCTCTTCCAGGAAGGCGGCCGCTGACGTCCGCACGAGCAGGTCCAGGTCGCCGACCTGCGCCGGCCGCAGGCCGCTCCCTCCAGGAGGGGGCGAATTTTCGAGCACGTACACCGGCTGGCCTGGACGGTCTTCTCGGACCGGGGGCAGGTGGTCGCGAGCGGTCTCCCAGAGCTCGGAAACAGCGGATTCGGCGCCGATCAGCATGCGTGGGTGCGCACGTGCCGCGAGCTCCGCAAAAAGACCGGTCCCGGTCCCGGCCGGAACGATATTCGTGCCGAGATGGCAGAGCGCCACGAGCCGATCCCCCTCGCGAACGGCGGCGAAGCGGCCCAATCCGCGCCGGGCGACATCCGCGAGAAACACGCGCTCGATCGGGTCTTCGTCGCAGAATGCGAGGACCTCGTCGCGCTCAGGGCGCTTGACCAGCCCGGCCATGGCCGGTGACGATACGCCTGGCGTGCGCCTTCGCGCACGCCAGGCGCGGGCTGCGCCCGCTTGGCGTTCAATTACACGGTGCGAGAGAGCAGTTAGGCTCCGCCTCCATGCCCATTCATATTCGTGCGGATCCGGGTCAGTACGCCGACGCTTGCCTCCTTCCCGGCGACCCGCTGCGGGCCAAATACGTCGCCGAGAACTTCCTCGACGGTCCGGAGCAGCGCAACTGGGAGCGCGGCATGCTCGGCTACTCGGGCACCTTCAAGGGGAAGCCGGTCTCCGTGCAGGCGACCGGCATGGGCTGTCCGTCGGCCGCGATCGTCATCGAGGAGCTGGCTCAGCTCGGCGTCAAACGGCTACTCCGGATCGGGACCTGCGGCGGCCTGCAGCCGGACATGAAGCTCGGAGACCTCATCGTCGCGCTCTCAGCCGTTCCGGCCGACTCGACGGCCATCCACTACGTGGGCGGGGAGCCGCACGCTCCCACAGCGAACTGGGATCTCGTCCATGCGGCGGTCCATGCCGCGAAGGAGCTCGGCAAGCCGGTCCGAGTCGGCGCGATCGTCTCGAGCGACATCTTCTACAACCCTGACGAAGGGCAGTATCAGCGCTGGTCCGACCGGGGCATCCTCGCGGTCGAGATGGAGAGCGCCGTGCTGTTCACTCTCGGCGCGCTTCGGAAGATGAAGGCGGGCTGCCTCCTCACCGTGAGCGACGTCGTCGTCGAGGGCGCGTTCGTGCGAATCTCCGACGAGGAGATGAAGGCCGCGGTCGACCAGATGACCGAGCTCGCGCTCGAGACCGTCACAGCCGACCACTAATGCCCTCCGAGGGCGTCGTCTTCGTCGTCAACCCGGCTTCGGCAAACGGAGCCACCGGCAAGCGGTGGCCCGAGATGGCGCACCGCGCCGCGGCGGCCGGGTTGCACGGCGCCACGCTCCTGAGCGACCGGCCCGGCGGCGTCATGGAGCTCGCGCGAAAGGCCGTCGCCGACGGAGCTCAACTGGTCGTTGTCGTGGGAGGAGACGGCACGGTGCACGAGGCGGTGAACGGGCTCGTGGGAACCTCCGCGGAGCTCGGCGTGATCCCCATGGGGACGGGGACCGACTTCGTGCGCACGTTCGGGATCCCGGGGAAGCTCGATCGCGCGCTCGAGATCCTCAACGGGGGCCGCACCCGAACGATCGATGCGGGCAAGGTCGAGTACCGGGCGTGGGACGGATCCGACGGCACGGCCTACTTCGCCAATGTGGCGAGCGCGGGCATGAGCGGAGCGGTGGCGCAGCGCGCCAACTCGACGACAAAGGTGCTCGGCGGCAAGGTGTCGTTCCTCTGGGCGACGCTCGCGGTCTTCGCGCGCTGGCGAAACACCGACGTCTCGGTGGAGGTCGACGGCCAGCGGCGGGAAGGCCTGATGCTGGACGTCATCGTCGCCAACTGCCAGTACCTCGGCGGCGGAATGCGGATGTGCCCCGACGCCCAGCCGGACGACGGCCTCTTCGACGTCCTTCTGATCGGGGACATCACGAAGCGGGACCTGGCCCTCACACTCCCGAAGGTGTATCGCGGCACGCACCTCCCGCACGCCAAAGCGGAGGCGCTACGGGGCCGGACGGTGACTGTCGACGCGTTCGTGCCCCTCCCCGTCGAGCTCGACGGCGAGCAGCCCGGCACGACCCCTGCGCGCTTCGAGATCGTGCCCGGCGCGCTACGCGTACGCGTCCCCGCCTAAGCCGCGGCGGAGCCGCCGCCCGCGCTCGACCCTCGGCCCGTTCCGCCGCCCAGCGAGCGGCCGGAAGGCGGAGAGGCCGCCTTCTTGGCGTCGCGCTTCACCGTCGTCGCCTTCTTGCGCGCGGTCGGCTTCTTCTTCGTCTCGGAGCGCTTCGCCGATGTAGGGGTGGACGAGCCGCTCGTTGCCGAGCTGCCGCCCTCAAGCCGAGCCAGCCGGCGCTCGAGACGCTCGATCTGCTTGCGCAGGTCCTTCAGCTCGTCGCTCGCGGCGAGGCCGATCTGTGAGAGCGTTCTCCGCGCGCCCGCGTCGACCTTGCCCTTCGCGGACAGTGCCTTTCCGAGCGCGTCCGTGACCATCGGATTGTTCGCGAGCTCGTTCGTAAGCCGGTTGACGGCCTCCTCGCCTCGTTCTGCAAGCCGTCCCACCAGACTGCCTTCGTCTGGCCTCTTTCGCCCTGTCGCCATGTGTCGTCCTCCTTGGGTTTCGACCGCACCTTACCCCAGGCCCTACGCGTGAATGTTGACCGGCGAGCCGGTTTCGGTCGCGCGGAAGAGGCGGCGGAGCAGACGGTTTTCGATCCGGATGCAGCCATGGCTCACCGATCTCCCGACGGACGAAGGGTCGTTCGTCCCGTGAATTGCGATGGGACCACCCTGGGCCCAGTCGATCAGGACGGGCGAGAAGGCGCTGATCCCGATGCCGCCGGCCCCATAGGGACCGAACGGATCGGGTGCGTGCAGTCGCTGGTTGACGTAATAGCGTCCGGTCGGCGTCGGAGTCCCCGGCGCGCCGACACCAGCCGTCACCGCCAGGACCAGCCGTCCGTCTCTGAAGAACGAAAGGCGACGGTTCGACAGGTCGACGTCGAGCCTAGTTCGAACCGCACGCACCGTGACGGCGCTCGCGGCCACGAAACCGGTTGCGCCGTTGGGACGAACGGGGAGCTGCACGCGATACCACACCGCGCTGCAATCGCTGTCTCGGATGACGGCGAGGATGCCGAAGACCGTGCGAACGCCGTTCCTGTTCACGCGCGCGAAACTGTGCCGCGCGCGGCCTCCAGGCTCCTCCACGGCTTGCACCGGGCCGTTCGCGTATGCCGCATACGCCGTCGTCGCGTCGCCAAGTTGAGCGGCCCGCTCCCCACAGCCTTGCCCGATCGCCGTCTCACCCAGGGCCACCGGAGTGGCAAAGAAGAAGAGCGCGAGGAGAGCGGGTGGTAGCCACCACCGCATGCGCTGAGATGGTAGATGGTCAGGCCGGACGGCGACTGGGCCACCGGAGCCGTTTGCGGAAGGCGACTCGTGCCAGGAAAAGCGCAACCGCCAGGAGGAGTACGAGGGGCGCCCCCGTCGCGAGGACGACGAACGTCCAACCGAGGACGGCCAGGAAGCCCGCCGCGGCCTTACTCCACGCGTCGACGATTCCAAAGCGGTCGCCGCCGCTCTTCGGCACCGGCAGGACCCGCTCGTACAGGTCGAGCGAGATGGTGGAGAACGCGACCTGGTCGTCCAGGTATTGCAGGCGCCCGCGCGCCTGCTCGAGATCGAGCTGCACCTGGCTGAGCTGCTGCTGCACGGCCAGAGCTGCCCCGACCGTGTTAGCGCGGTCGAGGAGCTCGAGGAGCTGGCTTTCGACCGCTTGGAGCTGGCGGGTTCGCGCCCGCAGGTCGACGTACTCCTGGGAAACGTCCTGGCCGTTCTCCCGGCGGGCCTCCACCCGGCCGAGCGAGGCGAGCGCCTTCATCGCCTCGGCGTAGTTCCTCGCCGGGATCCGCAGGACGAGCGTCCCGCGCACAAGGCGTTGCGCACTTCCCTGCGACGCTGAGGAGCTGACCACGAAACCTGCCAGCCCGGCTGCGATCGAGCGCGCCTCGTCCACTGTCTCGTCGAAGCGGCCCCGCTGCACCGAGAGGCGCACCGAAGAGGTCTGCACGATCTGCGGCCCGATCTCGGGCACCCCGGAGACATTGCGCTGCGACGAAGGGAGCGCCTTGTCCGCCCCGGTCACCTCGCCGGCAACCGCGGACCGAGCCGCTCCTCCTCCAGCTTCGAAGTCTCCGGTTACTCCAGCCGCGCCGCCACCCTCCTCTCCTCCGCTGCTGCACCCTGCCGCCGCGACTGCGGCGAGAACCACCAAGACGATGAAGACGAGCTTGCGCATCCTTCCTCCTTCGTGTCGTTTGCTTCGACACGAGCGCGACTGCGAAAGTTCCCGGCCCATGAAGGGCTTCAACTTCGCCACCGACGTCACGGTCCGCTTCAGCGAGACGGACGCGCAGGGGATCGCGAACAACTCGGTCTATCTCAACTGGTTCGAGGTCGCCCGCATCGCGTATCTGGCCCGCTTCCCGGGCGGGTACCGAGGTCTGATCCAGCAGGGCGTGGAGGCCCTCACGATCGAGGCGCACGTGCGCTACCGCGCGCCGTGCGGCTTCGACGACGAGCTTCGCATCCATACCCGGGTCACGGAGCTGCGCGGGGCGCGGTTCCGCTTCGAGTACGTGGTCGAGCGGACGAGCGAGCCGAGCGCCACGGTCGCCGAAGGCTGGACGGCGCACGCCTGCGTGGATGCGACGACGCTGCGCCCGACGCGTATGCCGGCCTGGCTGGCCGAGGGCATCGCAGGGGCCGAGGCAGGCTAGGGCGCGGTCGTGGTCCCGGTCGACGTGCCGGTGGTGGTGGCGCGCGTCGTGGATCCGGACTTCGCCGACGTAGTCGCTCCCGGCCGCGGCTTCGTGCCGACGCGGACGACCTTCGGCTCGGAAACGTACGACGAGTACCACGTCGCGTCGTACAGGAGGCGCCCGCGCTTGTCGTAGACGAGACGGCGCACGGAGACAGAGCGCGAAGGCGATCCGGCCTCTTCGACGACCTGCTGGCCGACGTAGAGCTTCGGATCGAGGACCTTCTTGACCTTGGGCGGGGCGGTCTCGCGCAGGGGCGAGGTCTGCGTCTCGACTCTGCGGTGCACCGGCGTCCCGAAGAGCCTGACCGTCAGCGAGGAAGAACCGATGATCGTCTCGAGCAAGAGCCAGTGCCCGGTGTCGTTCACGAACTTGAGGTCGGTGTCGGGGTAATTGACCGTCGCGTCGCGGCCGAGCGGGTAGTGGTCGATGTACAACGCGTGGTTGTGCCGCTCGCTGACGGGGAGCCCTCCCTCGTAGGCGGCGTTGAAGACTGTCGTGGAGACCTGGCAGACGCCGCCGCCGAGGCCGTTCTTCAGCTCTCCGTTGATGATCACCGGCGCCTCGAGGAAGCCCTTGGCCGCATTGCGGTCGCCCGTCGTCTTGTTGAAGGAGAAGGTCGAGCCGGGGCCGATCAGATGCCGGTCGATCAGCTTGGCGACGAGCTGGACGTTGTGGATGCGGTTCGGCTCGCCCCCGTAAAAGGTCGTGTAGCCGCCGACGAGGCCCGTGATGCCGAGCGACTTGGCCCTCTCGGTCGAGAGCTGGGGCTCTGCGGCGACGACCACGAGCTCGACCTCACGATCGGTGGTGGAGAGCGCAGCGGCGAGGAAGGCGCCCTGGGTTGTCGGCACGTCGAGGCGTCGTCCTTTCCGCGACGGGACCATCGTCGCCCGTCCCGAGCTAGAGACATTGAAGGCGACCTCCCGAGGAGGCCTGCCGACAGCCTTGCCGAGGTTGGCGAAATAGCGCCGGGCCGCCGGGCCGCCGATTCCTAGCTGCCGCTGCCCGTCCTGGGGAAGCTTGAGGAAGGTCGCGATCTGGTCCGGCGGGACCGACCAGTGCACGCCCCTGTACGCAAAACGGACGGGTGCCGAAAGCGCAACTCGTACCTGCTCGGCGACCCGGGCGAGAGCGTCGCGCGTCACCGCGGGCGGATCGATGACGACGGGCAGCGCTACCGGACTGCGCTCGAACCCGGACAACGCGCTCACGATCGTCCGCGCCGCGGCCTCCCGATCGAGCTTCCGGCCTGCCTCACCCGGTACGACGACCGGCTTCCCGTTTCGCATCACGATCGCGGCTTCGCGCCCATGGACGTCGACCGTCCGCGCGATCGAGCGGAGGCGGCGGTCGAGAGTCCGCTCCTCGAAGATCGCTCCAGGCTCGACGTTGGCGCCGAGCAGCCGCAGCTGGACCCGCTTGAGCCCGCGCAGCGGAATCACCCCGGCGCCTTCGTCCAAGCCCTGCCGCACGGCGGCTGCCCAGTCGACCCGCAGCGCGATCTGAGCCGGTGCGATCGGCCAGCTACGCCCGCCGGCCTTGAAAGCAATGGGGACGGCTGCCAATCTGCGCGCGCGAGCGGCCAACTTCTGCTCTGCTTGCTCGGCCTTGAGGCCGCCGACGTTCAGATCGGCGACCGTCACACCTGCCGCGATGCGATCGGCGGGTCCTGCGAAGACCAACCCGACGGCGAGCAGCGCGATGACGAGCGCACCCGCGGTGGCGCCGACCACCTTGAAGCCGCGTCGGACCAGAGCCGAATAATCCCGCTGAGCAGGGATAGACCGACCCCGACGGATCGGCTCGACGCCGACATCCGCTCGCATCGAAGCGGCGAGTCTAACAACGTCAGGGGTTGCCCAGACCCAAGAAACGGCGCAGGCGAAGGACGCGGGCGACGTGCTCATCCAAGAGACCGCGCCGCGCGAGCGGAACCAGCGCGCGGATCGCCCGACGTGCGTCGGGCCCGTTCGTAAAGAGGAGGAGATCGGCTCCCGCGCGCGTCGAAGCAAGGGCGCCGAAGACCGCGTAGCGACTCCCGAAAACCGAGAGAGAATCGGTGATGGCGACGCCTTCGAACCCCGAGCTGCGAAGCAGCCGGTAAGCGGCCTGATTGAACGAGGCGCGCCGCGGTCCGAAGCGTGGGTAGAAAGCGTGCCCAACCATCACGCAGGGAACGCCCGCCCTTATAGCTTTGCGGAAGGCCGCCAGCTCTCGCTGGACGACGCGGGCACGAACATGCGGCGATTCGTCGGTCGAGACCTGAGCCGTTCCCAGGCCAGGGAAGTGCTTCACGCAAGCGCCCGTGCCGCCCGCGTCCAGCCCGCGGGCGAACGCGAGCGCCAACGCCGGGCTGGCGAAATGGCGCGATCCCAGCGGCCCGCCGCGAAGGTCGATGACCGGCGCCAGGTCGACGTCGACCCCCGCGCGGCGAAGAGCAAGCCCGGTCGCCCGTCCGGCCCAAAATACGCTCCGACGATTCGAAAAACGGGCCGCGGCCGTCCGCGGCGGCAGCTTCTCGAAGGTCGAGGATGTGCCGCCCTCCTGGTCGACGAACACCAGGGCTCCCGTCGGCCTCCGCTCCCGGACGCTGTAGTCCTGCACGAGCACGCCGGCGACCCCACGTGGGGCAGGTAGCCCCGAGACGACCACGAGCGCCGCCTTCTGGCGCGGTGTGAGCAGAGGAAGAGCCGGCGACGACCCGGGCGGCGCGACGAGGGCGGCGACCGCCTGAAAGAGCGCTGCGAACCCCAAGGGTTCCCTAGACTAAATCCGTGGATTTCGAGCTGAGCCCGGAGCAGCGCGAGGTGCAGTCGACCGTTCGCCAGTTCGTGGACGACCGCATCCTGCCGAATGCGATCGAGAACGACATCAACCACCACCTCGACATGAGCGTCATCGAGGGGATGGCCGAGCTTGGCCTCCTCGGCATCACGATCCCGGAGGAGTACGGCGGCGCCGGCCTGGACTTCGTCTCGGAGGCGCTCGTTTGCGAGGAAATCGAGCGCGGTGAAGCCGCCTTCCGCACGCTCATCTCCGTCCACGTCGGGCTCAACTCGCTCGCGCTGCTTCGCTATGCCGACGAGGAGCAGAAGGAGCGCTATCTCCCGCCGCAGGCTCGCGGCGAGAAGCTCGCGTGCTTCGGGCTGACCGAGCCGGCCGCAGGCTCGGATGTCGCGGCCATGAGGACGAATGCCCGCCGGCAGGGCGACGGCTATGTCCTCAACGGCCAGAAGAACTGGATCTCGTACGCGGCCGTCGCCGACCATGCGCTCGTCTTCGCCAAGACAGATCCGGACGCGAAGCACAAGGGCATTTCCGCCTTCATCGTCGAGCGGGAGTGGCCGGGCGTCTCGACCCAGGAAACGGAACACAAACTCGGTGTCTGGGCGGGCTCCACTGGGGAGCTCTTCTTCGAGAACGTCGAGGTTCCGGCGGAGAACCTCGTCGGCGAGGAGGGTCAGGGGTTCGAGATCGCCATGTACGGCCTCGACCAGGGGCGCTTCACGGTCGCCGCGGGCGCCTGCGGCGTAATCCGAGCCTGCCTCGAACGCTCGGTCGAATACGCCCGCGAGCGCGAGACCTTCGGCAAGCCGATCGGCAAGAACCAATTCGTGCAGGACATGATCGCGGAGATGGTGCTCGGTTACGAGACCTCGAAGCTGCTCGTGATGCAGGCCGGCTGGCTCAAGGACAAAGGCGTCCGCAACACACGGGAGACGAGCCTCGCGAAGTGGCACGCGACGGAATCGGCCTTCCGTGCCGCCCACCTCGCCATCCAGGTCCACGGCGCCTACGGTTACTCGGGCGAGTACGGGATCGAGCGGTACTTCCGCAACGCCCGCGCCCCGATCATCTACGAGGGCACCACCCAGATCCACAAGATGATGCAGGCCGAGCACGCCCTCGGATACCGGAACCTGAACGGGCGCGACGGCGACATTTCTCCGCTCGCATCATGGGGCCCCGCGCTGCTGCAGTCGCGATAGCCGCTGTCGCGGCGATCGCGCTGATCCCATCATCGACGGCAGCGCCACCCCCGCAGGCCGAGTTTGTACCGGGACGGTCGCTCGCCGGAGTTAGCCTCGGGATGACGCCTGCACAGGTCCTGCAGGCCTGGGGCAAGCGCCACGGCGTCTGCCGCAGATGCCTCGACCGAACGTGGTATTTCAACTACCGCCCCTTCACTCCTGAAGGCGCGGGTGTGGTCTTTCGCCGCGGTCGCGTGGTGCACGTCTTCACCGTTTGGCGGCCGTCCGGCTGGAAAACGCCCGAAGGCCTCGTTCTCGGCGCGCCTGACTCCGACGTCTCACGGACGTACGGCTCACTCGACCGCCGCCCGTGCACGGGCTACCACGCGCTGCTGAAACCGGGGAAGCGCGTTGAGAGCGCCTTCTACGTCTTCCGCGACAAGGTCTGGGGCTTCGGTCTCATCCTGAAGAACGCGTCGCCCTGCCTGTAACCCCAGCCTCCGCTTCCGCCAGCTTGAGCACGAACGGAATCGCGGCGAGGATGGGGACGCCCATGGCGGGCCAGACAGCCGCATAGCCGTCAGTCGCAGAGAGGTAAGGGCGCAGGATGTCGATGGCGGCCCCGGCGGCCAGCGGCCCGATGAGGAGGCCGATCCCCTTGGTCGTCGTGGCGAGGCCCGTGATCGTCCCGCGGTCCGTCGACGGAATCACCTTGAACAGAAGGGCCCAAGCAAGGGTCATGACCGTTCCGCCCGCCATGGCGACCGGAAAGATGAACCCGTAGTACCACCAGTGCCAGCTCGTCGCGAAACCGGCGCCGAGCAGGCCGAGCCCGTAGATGAACGACGCGCCGAGGATCACGTTCCCGAGGCCCCAGTGGTCGCCGAACCGGGTCGCGATGGCGGCGGACACTACGTAGCCGCCGGCCACCACCGCGAGCACGGTGGCCGACACGTAGAGCGGCTGGTCCAGGCCCTTGATGATGTAGAGGACGACGAACGTCCGCATCCCGGCGAAGGTCGCCTCCCAGGCCGTGTTGGCGATGAGAAAGTGGCGGACGTTCCTCTCGCGCGTCACGACCCGCCAGGGAGCGGCGAGAAAGGTTCGCAGCCGCTCGTACTGCGGCGGGCCGACCGGCGGCTCGTCCACAAGCAGCACAACCGCTCCGCAGGCGAGCAGGGTGATCCCAGCGGCGAGAACGAATGGAAACGGCTCCCAGACGCTGAGGAGGAAGCCCCCGCCGACGAGCGCTCCTCCGAGGGCGGCTCCGCGAAAGAGGTGTTGGACTCCCTGAGCCCGGCCGAAGTACGTGTCCGGCAGCAGGTCGGGATAGAGACCGCGGTACGGCGGCTCGTAGATGTAGTAGGCGAAGAAGAAGGCGAAGAGCGCGAGCGCCGTCCCGATGAAGGTGTGCGTGAAGGCGACCAGGGACAGCGAGACGGCCATCGGGCCGAGAGCGAGGACCATGAACGGCCGCCGGCGTCCAAGCGACATCTGCGTCGCGTCGCTCATCGGCCCGACGAGGAGCGGCAGGAAGAACGCGAAGACCCCCTCGGCGGCCAGTACGAGCCCGACGAGCGTGCTCGAATCGGTGTACTTCTCGAGGAGCGGCGGCAGGTAGGCCGCAACCGTCGTGATCGACCACGCCAGGCCAAAAGCGCCGAAGCCGAGGAACCAGAGGAGTCGGTTGAGCGGCTGCTCGAGCGAGAGTTCCAGCTCAGGCCGCTCGACGACATGGAGAGCGGCGCGTCTACGAGCCATCGGCCGTGAGTCCCAGGAGTGCCGGCAGAGCAAGGAGCGTCGGAAGGGCATCGTCTCGCTGATGCTTTCCCTTGCGGTCGAGGAGCAGCGCGCGGATCCCGAATGCCTCCGCGCCGGCTACGTCGTCGTCGGGTGAGTCGCCGATCATCACGGCTTCACCCGGCTCAACTTCGAGGAGGTCGAGGACGGCCTGGAAGATCGTCGGGCTCGGTTTCACCTTGCCGTGGACGCCCGACGAAACCCAGGCGTCTACGTCGAGGGCGTGATGGCGAACGAAGGCGTCGAGGTCCCGGCTCGTATTCGAGACCAGGCCGATCTTCAGGCCCTCTTCTCGCAGCAGAGCCAGAACAGGAAGGACATCTTCGTAGAGCTCGAAGTTCTCCGACTCGAGCCAGCCGTCGGTGATGGCCACCGCGACTTCACGGCACTTCTCGCCTTCTCCACCCATCCCGCGCACGATGTCCTCCGTGAAGCGAACCCAGACCTCCTCGTCGTGGTCGAGCTCGGGGTGGTGCTTGAGATCGAGGAGCGCGGCCGCCCTGGCCTCGGCGTAGCGGTCGGGATCGAGCTCGAGACCGAAGCGCCGCCCGGCGTCGCGGTAGCCCTCGGGGCCCAGCAGCGGACCCGGCTTCGCGATCGTGAAGTCCACGTCGAAGAGGACTGCTTTTAGGTTCAAACCTCCGTTCGCCAGTGGTACGCCTCGGGCTGGCGGTTGGCGAGAGAGGGAAGTCGGCGGCGGATGTCCTCGAGGTGGCCGCGGTCGAGCTCGGCGGAGATGACGGTGTCCTCGTCGGGAGCCTGCGCGAGGACGACGCCCCAGGGATCCACGATCGACGAGCGCCCGTATGCGGCCTTGCCTTCCGCGAAGCTTCCCCACTGGTTCGCGGCGACGACGTAGCACTGGTTCTCGACGGCTCTCGCGCGCAAGAGCAGCTCCCAGTGGTCTTTGCCGGTGTAGAGCGTGAAAGCCGCCGGCACCGTGGCGACCTCGCAGCCCTCGAGCGCGAGGATGCGGTAAAGCTCCGGAAAGCGCAGGTCGTAGCAGATCGTCAGACCGACCTTCCAGCCTTCGACCTCGCAGGTCTCCGGCCGGTCTCCGGGCTCCTCGGTCTCGGACTCGCGGTAGACGTGTCCGCCGACGTCCACGTCGAACATGTGGATCTTCCGGTAGACGGCCGCCGTCTCGCCCTCCGGATCGAAAACGGCGCAAGTGTTCGAGAGCTTCTCGCGCCCGTCCCGGCGCTCGACGATCGAGCCGCCCACGAGTGTGATCCCGTGCGCGCGAGCCCAGTCGCTCATCGCCGCGAAGGTCTCGCCGTCATCGAGGCTCTCGGCGATGGAGCGCATGAAGTCGGGTCGCCCGAAGCCGTTCCACTTCTCCGGCAGGAGAACGAGGTCGGCCCCGGTCGCCGCGGCCTTCGCGACGAGCCGTTCGGCCCGCTCGATGTTGTCGGCCTTCGATTCGGTCGCGTTCAGCTGGACGCAAGCAACCCGAAGAGAGGAAGCCATGGGCTCAGGATAGCCTGGAGGCATCCGGACTCCTGCCCAGATCCTCTCGGAGGCGCGCACAATTGCGCTTGTCGGCGCGTCACCGAACCCATTGCGGCCGAGCCACAGCGTCATGCGTTATTTGCTGGCGCAGGACTACCGCGTGATCCCCGTGCGGCCGCTTGTGAAGGAAGTCCTGGGCGTCTCCTGCGTCGCCTCCCTGGGCGAGATCGACGAGCCCATTGACCTCGTGGATGTCTTTCGTCGCCCCGAGTTCTGCCCCGCCGTGGCCGAGCAGGCCGTAGCCGCCCGGGCCAAAGCTCTCTGGCTGCAGCTCGGCATCGTCTCGGCCGAGGCACGGGCGATCGCGGAGGCGGCCGGCATGGATTACGTCGAGGATGAGTGCACTGCGATCGTTCATCGGGCACTCGCAACGCACATGTAGGAACCGGGCATGGCGGCTTGTAAATGCTGAGGGCGGGCTCCGGCCTTGCCCTCTCTATTGCCGCGGGACGTCCTGGGGCTCCTCGTCGGGGAGTAGCCGTACGACGAAGTAGAGAATCGCCGCGAGAAAGACCGCGGCCTGCTCCGCGTTCATCAGGATCCCGCCGAAGTTTTGGTCCTGCGACGGTGAGAGCCCCCAGAGCCGCGGCGCTTCGACATAGAAGTCGTAGAAGGGCGTCTCGGAGAACGTGAGCCCCAGGCCGAGGAAGACGGACCCGACGAAAGCAGCCCCTAGATAGCCGATCTTCACGGGGACCGAGACGTCGTGCGGCTCGCCTGCAAGCACGGGCCACCAGAAGAGGAGGCCGACGGCGACCAGCAGCGCGTGCTCGATGTTGAGGGCCCACGGATTGCGGAGAGCGAAGTCGTAGAAGACGGCGAGATGGATTCCGTACCAGGCCACCAGCCAGACCGGGAGCGAAATCTTTGGCCGCGTGATCCAGGCAAACGCGGGGCCTCCGCGCCGGGCGATCGCCGCGCGCATCACGGGCGTCAAGCCGAGGAGGATCAACGGCGGCGCCCAGTCGGCGATCATCACGTTCTGGAGCAGGTGGATCAGCAGGAGATAGTGGACGGCGATCGTCTCGAGGGGTGAGTTGAGAGCCCCCACGATCAACAGCAGTCCGAGCCCGAAGAGGAGAGCCCGCCGCCCGGGCGGGTCGCGCCTCGCCGCAACCCAGTAGACGACGGCCGCCACGGCCGCCAACGCGAGGAAGAGAGGCTCGAAGCTGAAGGAAGAAGCCGGCGGCGCGCTCACGCCGCTTCGGCGGCCTCGCGCCTGACGACCTGGCGATGGGAGGCGACGAGCAGGAACGCGACGCAGGTTCCGAGCGTGACCGCCTGCTCGACCATCATCACGATGCCCGCCAGCCGCTGGTCGCCGAGAGGGGAAAGGCGGAGCAGTCGCTCGTCCTGCGCGGCGTAGGCCGGGTAGAGCGGGTCGAAGGAGAAGATGAGCACGTCGGAGAGGATCTGCCCGGACGCGAACAGGGCGACGGCGAGCGCAATCCTCCCGGGATAACGGAGCTCCCCGCGGCGCGCCGGGTCGACGAGCTGTGTCCAGACGAGCACGCCCGCCAGCACGAAGGTCACGTGCTGGAGATCGTGGACGACCTGATGGTCGAGCACGTAGTCGTAGGCGGCCGGGTAATGCCAGCCTGCGAGCACGGCGGCCCAGACCGCAAAGCTGACCTTGGGACGGAGGAGGAACCGCAGGAAGGAGCGCAGCGCGCCTACGCGTGCGAGCGGTCCCAGCACCCGCCCGGGCAGGAAGAAGAACGTCAGCGGCCCGCGCAGCGCAACAAGGGCGAGGGCGACGGCTGCGTCCCCGATCAGGACGTGCTCGAGCATGTGAGCCGAGAGGAGGTACTCCTCGCCGATGGCGTCGAGCGGCGAGACGAGCGCAAGGGTCCCGAGGGCGACGGCACCGACGAAAAGGAGCGCGCGGTCGATGCCGGCCAGGTCCACCCGGCCGCGCCGCCTTAATCGGATCCAAGCCTGGCCGAAAAGGACGAGCGCCAGCCCGGCCCCCACCAGCACCGCAGGAGGCGTCTTCCACGCCGAGCCGAGCTCAGACCTCGGCACGAGGTCGCCGTGCGCGAGGAGCAGTGAGGTCAAGCCGCCGCCAGCACCTGCCCGAGCACCCAGAGGCCGAGAAACGTGTAGCCGACCATCAGGAGCACGAGCGGCGCCTGTGCGAGGGCGGCCTGGCGGGGGCCCGCCAGGACGCCGAGCGAGACACGATGCGCCTCGAAGACGGCAACAACGTGCCCCCAGACGATCAGGCCGACCTGGAGGTACCAGACGAGCCCGCCCGGCACGCCCTTCCAGGGCACCTCGACGTCGGGCACCCATTCGCGTCCGAACGGGTCGAGCACGGCCGCCCGCGTGAACTGGCCCGCGTAGATCAGGAAGAGGAAGTAGTGCGAGACGAAATACACGGCCGCAATGGGAATGAGCGTCGGCGAATAGCGGCGGGCCGCGTCCGCAAGCGATGCATGCTCGAGGCGGGAGACGAGCCCGACCACCGCCAGAAACGCGAGGACGAAGGCTGCGACGATCGCGGCCCCGAGGACGGTGTCGAGGAAGCTGTCGTGGACGGCCAGCCACACCGAGCGATCGACGAACCAACTCTGGAGGTCGACATACGTCTGGGTCTGGGAGAAGCCGTCGTAGACAACGGTGGCGAGGAGGGCGAGCACAAACGTCCCGCCGCCCGGACCGAGCGGCGCCTCGCGCCGGACGCCGGCACCGAAGGGCCGCAACCTGAGCCCACGCGCTTCGGGGGTCGCGTCGAGCCAGCAGGAAGGGCAGCCGATTCGTTCCTCGTCGGTGCAGAGCAATGCGCGGCACTCGCCGGCCGGCTCACGGACGTAGAGCTCGAGCGGCGCAAAACGCGCGAAGGTCCTCGCCACGACGGTGAAGAGCTCCCCGCGCGCGAGCCAGAGCTCGGTTCCGAAGGTCACCATGGCAAGGAGCTGGATCGCGATGTAGGCGAGGAGAATCAGCACGAGCGTTCGCGGCTCCTTGCCCGGATCCCACACGAGCTCCAGCCAGGACCAAACGAGCAGGAAGACCGTCGCCGGCCAGAGGCCAAGGCGCGTTGGATAGGGCGTAATGGAGGCCCCGCGACGAGCCAGCGTCCGCTCGAGGAAGCGTCCGGCGGCGTTCAGCGGGCTGACGAAGTCCCACAGGTTCCCAACGAGCGCGGAGACGATCCCGAGGCCCACCCAGAAATCGACCCAGAGGACGATCGTCGCCGGGTTCTCGAAGAAGTCCTCCGGGCCGAAGAGGCCGCCGGCGACTACGTCGACGAGCAGGAGCGAGGCGAGCGCGACAGCGATCCACCCGAGGTGGAAACGGCGCAACGGCCCATAGAGATCTCCGCTCGTGCGTGTGCCGTCGGCCCGTCCGGCCAGCGTCGCAGCGGGCGCGGAAAGCAGGACTGCGAGCCCCGCCGCCAGTGCGTAGAGCCAGACCGGGAGGGGGAAGCGGTAGTCGATCCCGGAGACGGCGTGCGCCGCCGCCGCGCCCGGAAGCAGGAGCGCGGCGACGGAAGCCGTTGCGAGAGCGAGTCCTCTCCGGCGCATGGCCGAATGGTCTCAAAAATCATCGGGGTGCCCGGATTTGAACCGGGGACCTCGCCGACCCGAACGGCGCGCGCTACCAGGCTGCGCTACACCCCGAGGCGGGATACGTTATCGAAACGATGAGGGTTCTCTGTCTCGGCCTCGACGGGGCCGACTACGACCTCGTCCGGGATTTGCTCGCAGAGGGGAAACTGCCGACGCTGGACCGCCTTTCCCGCGAAGGCACCTTCGGGCCACTGCGCTCGACGATCCCGGCATTTACGCCCACGGCCTGGTCCTCGTTCCTCACTGGGCTGAACCCTGGCGGCCATGGAATCTTCAGCTTCTCCTCCAACCCCAACCGGGCCACCGGGCGCCTGGAGAGCGCGGCCAGCCGGGCTGGAGCGCCCCTCTGGCGGATGCTCGGCGCGGCCGGGCTCCGCTCGGCGTTCGTCACCGTCCCATTCACCCACCCACCCGAGCCGCTGCGGGGGCTGATGGTGACGGGATTCGGCGGTCCGCAGCGTCCAGAGATAGTGCCTGCGGCGGCACGTGCGGCCATCCTGAGCGCGCATCCGAATCTCCTGACGGCCCACCACCCGACCGGCTGGAGCGAGGACTTCGTAGCGTTCGCCGAGAAGCTCGTCGATCACGTCGGTCAGATCGCCGACGTCTGCCTCCTCGCGCTCGAGCTCGAGCCCGACCTCGGCCTCCTCTGCGTCGATTTCATGAGCTCCGACATCGCCGGGCACCTGGCATGGCATCGCCTCGACCCGACGCATCCCGCTCATTCGCCAGAGGACGCCGGCGACGAGCTCATCCAGGTATACGAGGCGATCGATCGCGCCTGCGGCGAGCTCGTGGAGCAGGCCCGGTGGCTCTGGGGCGAGGAGCCCACCGTGATGATCCTCTCGGATCACGGCATGAAGCCGACGCACTGGGTGTTTCGTGCCAACCGGTGGCTCGAGCAGGCCGGCTACCTCCGTTACCGGGCGGGTTCCGCGACGCCGGCGGCCGATGCGACCGAGGTCGACGAGCGCTTCCTGCTCACGCGGCGGCGCCAGCCACAAGCCGAGGAACCACCGTTCGCCGAGATCGACTTCGCGTCCACGAAGGCCTACTGCTTCGGTTACGGCGGCCAGATCTACCTTGGCGAGCTCACCCGCGCCGCCGAGGACACCGGGTTCGCGCGGGAGCTCGCCGACGCACTCTCGTCGATCCGTCATCCCGAGACGGACGCGCCCGCCTTCGAAGTGAGGACGAAAGAGGAGCTCTATCGGGGGGCCTTCTACGAGAAGGCGCCCGAGCTCGTCCTCCTCCCGTTCGACGAGCGCGTCCATGTCGAGTCGTCGCACCAGCAATGGCCCGCGGTGTTCGAGCGGCACGAGCGCCTCCTCGTCCGCGGGTCCGGACACTTCTCGGGCCAGCACGCCCGCACGGGGATCCTCGCGGCGGCCGGTCCAGGCATCCGCACCGCCGACATGCCGGAGGGTGCCGACATCACGCGGCTTCCGGCAACGCTGCTCGCCCTGCTCGGTGTCGCGGCCGATCTGGATGGGGCGCCACTCGACGAGATTCTCGATCCGGTGATCACCTCGGAGCGCGTCCCGGTGGCCGTTGCGACCCGCGCGCCCATCCAGCGGCCGGTTTACTCGATGGAAGAGGAAGCGCGCATGATCGAACGCTTGCGCGACCTGGGCTACGAATAGCGAGAGGGCCGCTTTCAAGCGGCCCTCTCCTTCCTGCGTTTGGAGCTCGGCTCAGCAGCCGTACCCGTAGAAGTCGCAGAAGCCGCCCGGGCAACACGCAATCCCCGGCGGGCAGCACTGACCTCCATAGAACCCGACGCAGCAGGTCTCGTCCGGCTCGCAGCAGTCACCGTCGCACGGACTGGCGTCTCCGTTGCACGTGCACTGGCACGTGTCCGGGTCGAACGTGGAGTTCGGCGGACAGGAGATGCACCGCCTGGTTCTCCTGCAGAAGTTCTGCCCGGTCCGGCACGCACACCTGCCGGTGGCCGGGTTGCAGAAGAAGTCGCAGCACTCGTAGTCCTGTCGACAGATGACGCCCACTCTGCGGCATCGGCCCGGGGCAATTGCCTTTGCCTGCCGAGCACCGACCAGCGAAAGCGCTCCGCCGGCGGCGGCGGCCAGGGTCAGCTTGAGAGCCTGGCGCCGTGAAACCGCCGTCGCGATGGCCTTGGAGAGCTCGTCGAACCTCTCGTCACTCATGGAGCGACCCTCCTCGCTAGTCAGATCTCCTTCGCATGCAGCACGAAGGAGCCTCCGGTTAGGCCATACGCGCCTCCCTCCCGGCCGCGAGCGCCCCCTGGGCCAGGCTCAGGATCTCGGGCCCTCCTTTGGCCACCTCTCGTGCAATGAGACCCTCCTCATCGATCAGGAAGGCAACGGGAGTGGCGAAGATTCCGTACTCCTTGGACAGCCTCCAGCCGGACTGAACGATTAAGGGGAAGTCGATGGCGTACGCTGCGGCCTTGCGGCGGTTCTCGTCGACGCTCCCACGCCCGACAAGAACGACCTCGAGTCTGTCGCCAGCCTGATCGTGGAGCCGGACAAGGTCGGGCAGAAGCGCGTCACAGGGACCGCAATCGGGATCGCTGAAAACGAGTAGGACCCGTCGGCCAAGGTAATCGTCGAGGGAGACGCTGCCACCTTTAATGTCGGGCAGCGCAAACGCCGGCGCCGGCGTGCCGGCCGGGAGGCCTTCGCGCTCGATCCGGCTCTCGGCCAGCGATCGCTCGCTCTGGAGGCGCCCGCGCTTGCCGGCGGCTTCGCGCGCGAGCCGAGGGACCTCGTCGGCCCCGAGTGCAAGCGGCTTCGCGACGCGTCCTTTCTCGTCGAGGAGGTAGGCGACCGGCGTCCCGAGGTGCGCGAAGGCTTGTACGGGTTCGCCCTCGTGCTGAAGCAGGATTGCGCAGTCGAGCCCGTGCTCCTCCGCGAAGCTTCGGTTCGTCTCGGCATCGCCGTAGCTGATCAGCACGAGCTCGGTCTTGTTCTTACGGAGATCACCCTGGAGCCGCGCCAGCTCCGGGGCGATCTGGTCGCAGAAACCGCAGCCGGTGTCCCAGTGGACGAGTAGCACCCGGTGGCCGCGGAAGTCCTCGAGAGCGACCAGCCTCCCATCCAGGTCGGAGAGCCGAAACGGTGGGGCGACAGTCGCAAGCGACAGGCCTCGTTCTTGGCGCGGCGAACCGTTGGGCTCGACGCTTCCAGCGACCTCGGCCCCCGGTCCGAGCCGCTCCAGCGACTCGAGGCGCAGGAGGAGCCGGCCCTGCTGACGCATGATCTGAAAGAGAGCCCAGGCGAGGCCGAGGACGACAAACGTCAGGAGTCCCAGAAAAACCCACACGATGGCACCCATACGTGCCAGCCTCCGGCCGAGGTCCGGGAGAAAAGTGCGGCTCGACTCTAACTCCCCCGCTGACGCTGGTCAACGAGCGAGCGGCTAGGTTAGGGCCGTGGCTTCGCGGGACGAAATCGTCGCCTTCGCAGATGACTTCCTCGACACGGCCGCATACCCAGATTACGGCCCCATGGGCCTCCAGGTCGTAGGAGCGCCCGAGGTTCGCAAGATCGCCTGCGGCGTGTCGGCCTCGCGTGAGCTCTTCGAGCGGGCGGCCGAGGCCGGCGCGCAGATGGTCATCGTCCACCATGGTCTCTTCTGGGAGAAGGACACCCGCGTGGTCGGCGCCGTCATGCGGGGGCGCCTCGAGGCGCTCTTCTACGCAGACCTCTCGCTCGTGGCCTACCACCTGGCCCTCGACGCCCATCCGGAGATCGGCAACAACGCGCTCCTCGCCGACGCCCTGGGGGTCACGCGCGAGCGGCGGTTCACGGACTGGGGCTACGGCGGTCCCCTCGACGAGCCGATGCCGGTCAGCGAGTTCGCGACGCGCGTCCAGGAGAAGCTCGACCGCCCGCCCCTGGTCTTCTCCTACGGACCCGAGCAGATCGAGCGAGTCGCCGTCGTGACCGGAGGCGCCGCCGGTTTCGTCTCGGATGCCGCTGCGCAGGGATACGACTGCTTCGTCAGCGGCGAGGCGGACGAGCCGACCAAGCACGCCGCCAAGGAGGCCGCGATCCATTTCGTGGCCGGGGGCCACTATGCAACGGAGACGTTAGGCGTCCGCGCGCTCGCGGCCAAGCTGGCGGACGAGTTCGGCATCGAGTGGGAGTTCCTCGACCTCCCGAATCCGGTCTAGGAAGTCCACCAAGATCTCGGCACACGCGTGAGGCTGCTCGCCGACGAGCAGATGGCCCGCCGCCGGCAGGGTCCGGATCGGAGCGCGGAGACGACGCGCATACTCGAAGCCGTCCACGAGCGGGACGAGCCGGTCACGGGATCCCCAGAGGAGCAAGACGGGGCAGCGCACATGATCGAGGTCCGACCGCGGGTCGTCTCTCAGGAGCGCGCGGCCCGCCGTGCCGACGTCCGTGTGCTGCGAAGGACCTTCCAGGAATCCGAGGACGCCCTCGGGTGCGAGCGCCGGCGGGTCGACAGCTCCCCAGAGTCCAAAGGGAAGCCAGCGCAGCCTCGGCCGCCGGGCGAACGTGCCGCGGAAGCGCGTCATGACCTGCGCTGGACGAAGGGCGCCTGTGACGGCGAGCCAGATCTCCGCACGCCTCGAGACCGAGACGATCCCGGCGGCCGCGACGAGAGCGAGCCCGATGACGCTCTTGGGCCGGGAGACGGCGAGGCGGAGGGCGATGACGCCTCCCATCGAGTAGCCGATGAGCGGCGCCGGGAACATGCCTTCGAGCTCGGCCAGTGCAGCGACGTGGTCGGCGTAGGCGGTCAGGTCGTCGGCGCGCTCGAGCGGCTCCGTCTTCCCGTGCCCGGGAAGGTCCGGGATGAGCACGCGATGACGTCGAGCCAGGAGCGGCGCGAGCAGGGTGAAGTTGACAGCGGCCCCGCCGAGCCCGTGGACGACGACGAGCGGCGGGCCCTCGCCGCCGACGAAGTAACGGGTGCGCACGCCGTCCACGTTTGTGACCCGCGGCTCGAACCCTCGGAGGAGCGTTGCTTCAGACACGTCGGATGAATATTCTGTCTATATGGACTTGGAAGGAGCGCGGAGCCTTTGAGCGCCGCCGCCGAAATGGAAGGACGCGTCTAGCCCGCCTCGGTGCGCTGAAGGCGGGCTTTTTTGCGCCTTACCCCGAAAGGAGACGATGTGGCAAATCACCTGACGCCAGAAGAGCTGTCGAAGGAGCTCGGAATCGAACGCGACGAGGTCATCCGCGTCTGCATCGAGGAAGCGATCCCGATCTACCAGGGCAAGATCGACAAGAGCCTTTTTCAGGCTCAGCTCGAGGCGTCGGAGACAAGCCGCGCGTCTGCCGCGTAGCCAGTAAGGAGGGGCTCGCGGGGGAACCATGGGTTCCCCCGCGCCGAAGAGCCTCTTTCAGGCTCAGCTCGAGGCGTCGGAGACAAGCCGCGCGTCTGCGGCGTAGAAAGTAAGCCGCGCTAGCGGGCGGCTGCGCGCTTCCGGCCCGTGGACGCCTTCTTCTTCGGCTTCGCGGCCGCGGGCTTGCCTTTGTCCTTCTGAGCCTGCGCCACGCTCTGCTTGAGAGCGTCCATGAGATCGATCACGGGCGCCTCGGGTGCCGGCTCGGGGCGGGTGATCTCCTGGCCCGCCAGCTTGGCCTCCAGCATCGCTCGGAGCTCGTTGCGATATTCGTTCTTGTACTCCTCCGGATCGAAGTCGCCGACGAGGCTCTCGACGAGCTGCCGGGCCATGGCCAGCTCGGGATCCTTCACGTCGGTCTCTTCGACGGCCTCGTCGATCTCGGCGCGCGGGCGAATGTCTTCGGCGAAATAGAGAGTCTCGAGCACCAAAGACTCTCCGAGCGGCCGGATGAGGCACAGGTTCTCCTTGCCCCAAAGGACGAACTTGCCGACGGCCGCCATCCCAGCGTCCTGCATCGCGCGGAGCAGGAGGACATAGGGGCGTCGTTGCGCCTCCGGCCCCGCCGGAGCGAGGTAGTAGGCGCGATCGAAGTAGATCGGGTCAACTTGGTCGACGGGCACGAAGCGGACGATGTCGACCGACTGGGAGCGCTGGAGTGCTACAGCCTCGAGGTCGGACTCCTCCACGAGCACGAACTGCCCCTTGGCGAACTCCCAGCCCTTGACGAGCTCGTCTGCCTCGACGTCTCGCTCGTGCACGGGGCAGTAGCGCTTCTGCTTGATCGGCGTTCCGCACTCACGGTGCAGCGTGCGGAAGGCCGTGTCCTTGCGCTGCTGCGCGACGGCCAGCCCGATCGGGATGTTGACCAGGCCGAAGTTGATGGATCCGTTCCAGATAGTCCGCATAGGCTGCTAAAGAGTAGCTGAAGACCGCATAGTTTCTGGCTTTGCGCCCGAACCCCTTTGTCAGTTTGAAGCGTTAAGACATTAGGTACTCGATTGGGTATGGAGGGGTTGCGTTTTGATGAGGGAGGCTTCGCACGTCGATCTGAGGCTCGATGGCCGGCCGACGGCCACGCGGGAGCTTCGCGCGGCCGTGGAGCGAGTCGCGGAGGAGTGCGGGCTCGACCCGGGCGAGCGTTTCGACCTCAAGCTCGCAGCCACCGAAGCGGTCACGAATGCGCTCAAGGGGTCGCCTGAGGGTCACACGGTCGAAGTCACAGTGGCCGGGAACGAAGACGCCGTGGACGTCGAGGTCGTCGACCAAGGGACGTTTTCCCCCGTTCGGCCGGCACTGCATCGGGGCCCAGATTCCGAGAGTGGCCGCGGGATCCCGATCATCCTCGCTCTCGTCGACGAGGTGGAGTTCGCCCAGACCAGCAGGGGTACCCGCGTCCGGATGAGCAAGCGGGCCGCGGGGCCCAACTTCGGCTAACGAGCTCTAATAGCGTCGCGCGCCGACGTAGGTCGACGCGTACCAGCCGGTGAGCGGAGAGATCTTCACGACGTCGCCCGTGTGCGGCGCGTGAATCATCTGGTTACCGCCGATGTAGATCCCCACGTGCCCGAGGCCGTTGAAGAAGACCAGATCGCCGGGCGCGAGGAACTCACGACCAACTGGACTGCCCATCCCGAACTGCATCGCGGCGTTGTGCGGGAGCGCGATGCCCACCTGCGCGAAGACGTACATCGTGAAGCCCGAGCAGTCGAAGCCGCTCGGAGACGCGCCGCCCCAGACGTACGGAACGCCGAGGTACTGCATCGCGATACCGACGACGCCGCCCGCGTGGCCGGCGGGATTTCCGCCACCGGAATATGTTCCGCCCAGCCTCGAGCGGGCCTGCGATTCGAGTTGCGACTGCTGGGCCGCTTCCTGCTGCTTGAGCCGCTCGATCTCGCTCTTGATCGACGAGAGCAGACGCTGGCGCTCGGCCAGTTGGCTCTCGATCGATGACTTCTTGGCCGCCTGCTCGGCGACGACGCGCTCCTGGTCGGCCTGGGCACGCTCGAGCTGTCCTTCGCGCTTCTTGATCTCGGCCCGGAAAGATTTCACCTCGCCCACGATCCGCGTGTCCTGCTCGGAGACGCGGCTGACCGTGTCCATCCGGTCGAGCAGGTCGTCGAGGCTCGACGACCCAAGGAGGACTTCGAGGGCGGACTCGTCGTGCGACGTGTAGAGGGCGACCAGGCGCTCCTGCAAGAAGGTCTGCGCGCGCTTGTAGTTGGCGCGCGCGATCTCGAGCCGGCGCTCGTTGACTTGCTGCTCGGCCTTGATCCCGTCGAGCTTGATCTGCGAGGCGTTGTAGGCCTCGACGACGTGCTCCAGGCTCGCGTCGATGGACTCGATCTGAGCCAGAACCTGCTGAGCCTGCGCCTGCTTCGAGGTGACAGGCGTAGGGCGCGCGGCGGCGGTGAAGAGCGAGGCCGCGAGCAGAGAGAAGAGAGCTACAAGGACCGCTTGTCGCTTCGTCGCTCGGATCAGAACCCCCCGGTAGGGACCATGGCAAGCGCGCACTGGGAAGGCGGCGCCGTTAAGGCGGGCACCCTAACAGGGCTTTCCGACAGAGCGCAACGGGGGACGCTCATTCGGAGACCCCCTGTTAGGGTGTCGGGCTCGTGCGAGCGAGTGGCCCATCGCGTCCGGCTCGCGTCGCGCTCGCCGGGCTCGCTGTTGTGATTTCGCTCCTGGCCTCGGGGGGAGCCCACGCCGACGATCCGGCGAGCCAGGCCGATGCACTCCGGGCGAATAACACCGGCTTGGCGGCGAAATCGCACCAGGTCCTGCTGCGGCTCTACTCGCTCCAGAGCCGGCTGGCGCAGTCCGCGCAGCGGCTCGAGGCACTGCGGAAACTTAGCGCCGAGCTCGAGGAGGCGCAGGCTTCGGCGAAGGGCCAGCTCACCATCGCGCGGGAGAGCATGACCGCGGCGCACAGCCAGCTCGGCGAGCGGCTCCGGCAGCTCTACATCGAAGGTGACGTCGATCCGCTCGCTGTCCTGCTCGGCGCCGAGTCACTGGACGACGCCCTCGCCGCCTTCGACGGGCTGAACCGCCTCGCAGAGCAGGACCAGCACATCATCGAAGAGCTCACGAAAGCCCGTGCAGCTCTACGGACTGCCATCACCCGCCTCGCCGCGCGCCGCGCCGAGCTGCGGGCAACGCTCGACCAAGCCGAGGCGGCTCACGCCTCTCTCGCGCGGGCCCAGGCTCAGCAGAATGCCTACCTCGACAGCCTTCGCCGCCAGCAGGATCTCAATCGCTCGCAGATCTCGAAGCTATCCGCCCAGGCCGCTGCCAGCGAGCAGCGCTCGGAGGACATTTCCTCCAGCGGAGGCGGCGGTGGAGGAGCACCGCCCCCTGGCCCGCCGCCCCAGAGCGGCAGCAAGGTTACCGTCTCGTCGACCGGCTACTGCCTGCGTGGTACGACGGCGACGGGGATCCCGGTGGGCTGGGGCGTGATCGCAGTCGACCCATCCTTCATCCCGCTGGGGACGCGCATGTTCGTCCCGGGCTACGGCGAGGGAGTCGCCGCGGACACCGGCTCCGCCGTGAAGGGCGCCGTCATCGACCTCTGGTTCCCGACCTGCGCCCAGGCGCTCCAATGGGGCTGGCGCACGGTGACGATCACACTCCACTAGACTTTTTCCAAGGACAGGCACCCTCCGCCCGGGGGTCTTTTGAGCAGCACGCCCACGGATGAACGGCAGGCCGAGAAGGCGCTCGACATTCGCGTCGTCGTCGTGGACGATCACGACCTGTTCCGGACGGGACTCCGGAACCTTCTGGAGGAGCAAGGCGTGAACGTCGTCGGCGAGGCGGCGAACGGCCAGAAGGCGATCCAGCTGGCTGGCGAGCTCGCCCCCGACGTCGTGATCATGGACCTGAACATGCCAGGGCTCACCGGCGTCGAGACGACCCGTAAGCTCGCGGGCGTCGCTCCGCTCACGAGAGTCGTCGTCCTGACGATCTCCGCCGATGACGACGACGTCATGGACGCGGTCATGGCGGGCGCCTGCGGCTACTTATTGAAGGACTCCTCGATCCAGGACCTCATCGTTGGGATCCGCGCGGCCGCAGCCGGGGAGTCGCTGATCTCGCCGCAAATCGCCGGAAAGTTGCTCCAACGGCTGCGCTCGCAGAGCACGAGCGAGGACGCGGCCGCGACCATTCGCGCGGAGCTTTCCGACCGGGAGATCCAGGTGCTGAAGCTGATCGCCAACGGCAAGGACAACGCCCAGATCGCGCGTGAGCTCTTCATCAGCCCGAAAACGGTCAAGAACCACATCTCGAACATCCTGATGAAGCTTCAGATCGAAAACCGCATCCAGGCCGCGGTCTACGCCGTGCGCAGCGGAATCGTTTAGTAGCGGGCTACGCCGCGGCGCGGGCAGCGTCCACGCGCTGCTGCAGCGGCGCGAGGGCGTCGCGAAGGGTCGCAAGGTCTTCGTCCGCGCTGCGCAGACGCTCAGCGAGGTCGCGGAGCTCGCCGGCCTGCTCCGGTCCGTCGAGGCGATGAGCGATGTCTCCGATCCTCCGCTCGAGCCGCAGCCGCTCGCCTTCGAACTCGAGGGCCCGCGCATATCCGTCGGTCAGCGTATGCTCCATCGCAGTGAGGAGAGGCGTCGTGGGGTCGGCTCCGCGCTGCTCGAGCAGGGTGCGAATGCGCTGGACGAGAGAGGCCAAGTCGTGGCTCATCGGCATGTCTGATTATCGAGAAGCGCGGCCTCGGTTACATGGGCCGGGAGGCCCATCCTCTGTCCGCAGGAGGCCCAGAGCCGGAAGCCGTATTTCGGCCGTCCTGGCGAGCCTTGCTGCTGCGCTTGTCCTCGCGGCTCCCTCCGGCGCCGGGCTGTGGGACGCTCTTTCCCGCGCGCTCGTGACCCCGGGAGTCTCGTCTTCGGCCACGGGAGCATTTGCTTTCGATCTTTCCCGCAGCTCGATTGCCTACCGCCAGAACCAGCTCGTGCCGTATCGTCCTGCTTCGAACGAGAAGCTCACGGTAGCGGTGACCGCGCTCGACCGGCTCGGGCCGGGGTTCCGGATCCCCACAGACGTCCTGGGGGTAGGCACGCTCGACGCCGGGGTCTGGCAGGGGCGCCTGATCCTCAAGGGCTACGGCGATCCTGCGCTGACCAGGCGCCGGCTCGCCGGGCTGGCGGCGCAGGTACGGGCGGCGGGAATCGCCAAGGTCACGGGCCGCATCCTCGGAGACGAGAGCTACTTCGACTCCGTGCGCGTGGGGCCCGGCTGGAAGCCCAGCTACTACAAAGACGAGTCGCCCCCGCTCTCCGCGCTCGTCGTCGACCGCGCCCGCGTCGGGAGCCACATCGCGGACGAGCCCGCTCGCGCGGCCGCGCGGTTGTTCAAGGCCGCCCTCAAAGCGGCGGGCGTCGCCGTGCCCGGAACGGCCGGCAAGGGCCTCGCCGGCACCGGCGCCGCCCTCATCGCGCGCAGCCACTCCCGGCTTCTGAGCAGGCTCGTGGGGCGAATGGATCGCGTCAGCGACAACTTCTTCGCCGAGATGCTGCTGAAGGAACTGGGCGCCCGGATCCGCGGGAGCGGGACGACGGCGGCCGGAGCGCGGGTCGTCCGCTCCGAGCTTCGGCAGCGGGGCGTCAACATGACCGGAGTCCGCATCGCCGACGGATCAGGGCTTTCCAGGTACGACCGGCTGACCGCCAGGGCGATCGGCCAGCTTCTCATCTCAGCCGTCAGTGACACCGCGATCAGCAGCGCCTTCGTCGCCTCACTCCCGATCGCAGGCGTCAACGGGACCCTGAGGGACAGAATGACGACACTGCCGGCCTACCGGCACGTGTTCGCGAAGACCGGCACGACCGACGTGGCGTCCGCCCTCTCCGGGTACGTCACCACGCGTTATGTCTTCGCCATCCTCCAGAACGGAAACCCGATTCCGTGGTGGTATGCCCGTGCGGCGCAGGACCGCTTCGCCCAGGTGCTAGCGGG
>DATNOU010000065.1:0-22672 GCA_035601195.1 Gaiellaceae bacterium
AACACAGGGTTCTCGCGCCGCCGCTCGGCCGGATCGAGGCCTCGCCGGCCGACCGGCAGAAGACACTCACTTTTTACAGAGGCCAGGTCCGGTCGGGACACGTCGGGGTCAGACCCCGGCGTGTCCCGGGCAGGCATGTCCCGGAACAGGCTTTGGCATGGTGAGCCGATTTCCGCGCCCGCCCGAGAGCGAGCTTGCATGCTGACATGACCGCCGCGGACGCTGTATGGGGTCAGACCCCGGTGGCAGATTTCGCCACGACTCGTCGGGACGAGGTAGAACCACCGCGTGCGGCTGCTCAAATCGCGCGCTTCGCTGGGCTCGGGGGCATCGCGCCTTCCGCCTGCCGCGCCCCGGTTGGCCGCCGCCGCGGCGGTCCTCGGGGCTGCGGCCTTCCTCCTGGCGCGCCTCGCGCCCGACGTCCACGGGAAGCCGCTCTTCGAGGACGAGGCGGTGTCGGGCCTGATCGGCGCGCGGCCGCCATGGGAGATCCTCGTTACGACGCTCTGGGATCGCGGCGGAGCGCCTCTGCATTTCCTCCTCGTCCACGTCGCCTTTAGCTTCGACGCGTCCCCGAGCGCTCTCCGGTGGCTCTCCGTCGTCTTCGCGCTCGCGACCGTTGGGCTCTGCTACGACCTGGGCCGGCGGCTCGAGGGACGCGTGGCCGGGGTGGCGACTGCGGTCGTGGCCGCATGCTCCGGGATGCTGGCCGTCTACGGGAGCTTCGGGCGCATGTACGCGCTCCTCGCCTTCGCCGCGGCGCTCGCGGCCGACCTCTTCGTCCGCGCGCTCGACCTGCGGACGCCTCGCGCGGCGGCCGCAGCGGCCGCAGCCGCGTGGCTCCTCCCTGCCGTGCATCCCTATGGAGGGATCGTCGTCGCAATCGAAGCCGTCGTCGCGCTGGCGCTCTGGCGCGGTCGTCCGCTTCGGGCGGCGATCCTGGTCGTGGCGGTTGGCCTGGCCATGCTGCCCTTCGCGGTCGCAGACCTTCGCTTGGCGAACCGCTTCGAGGTCAGCTCCGGCTCCTCCCGACGGCTCGCCACGCGCGACGAGGCGTGGAACCAGCTCACAGACGCAGTGCGCGGATTCGCCGGCGGGGCGGGCTGGACCCTCGGCGTCTTCCTGGTGCTCGGTGTCGCCGGCGCCCTCTTGCTAGCGCGCCGGCGGCCGGCCTTCGTCGCGTGGGGACTCGCGGCGCTCGTCCTGCCGCCGCTCCTCTCCAGCCTCGTGCACACGGGAAGGGCTCCGGATCTCTCGCCGCGCCACCTGATCTTCGCGCTGCCGTTCTGGGCCGCCTTCATCGGGACGGCGGTGGCCCGTGCACCCGCCCGCATGGTCGTCCTCGTGGCCGTCGCCGTTCTCGCCGCGATCTCGCCCCAGGGGATCCACGACCCCCGCTCGATCACGTACACGGCGACGCTCGGAACCGAGGAAGCGCTTGCCGCGCCGTCGGCCTGGCTGAGGGAGCGCGTGCAGGTGAATGAGGTGCTCTACCCGTACTCGTCGGTTTTTCTTGCCGCGCTGCCCGAAGCAGGGAAGGCAACCGCACTACCGCGCGCTCAGTCAGGCCCGATCCTCGACGCTCTCGACCGTCTTGACTACCCCGTCGCCCGGATCTTCGTCGCCATCCCTACCGGACGGACGAGATTCTCGTCCGCCGCGTTGGAGGAATACCCGGTCGCCCGCTTCCGGAGCTGGGTCCTGGTCGAGCTTCGAGGGGAATTCACCGACGCCGCCTCGGTGCTGGCTGCGATCGCGAACGCGCTCGTCGCAACCCGAGACGGATTACAGCCGCCTGTGCCGGAACCTCTCGCCGGCTGGTTCGGGCTCAACGTCGACGTCCTCTGCAAATCCCTTCGCGAACTCGGCTCCGAATGTGTTAGTGAATAGCATGCTTCGCCGGGCACTCACGGCCCGACTCTGGGCGAAGGTCACCAGCGCTGGCAGCTGAACGAGATCAACAAGCTGATCTGGCCCAACGACCTCGAGATCGGGATCATGAATCCGGACGACTTCGCGACCACGAGCCAGATCGCGATCGACTACAAGATCGTGAAGACCGAGCCAAGCGACGATACGTACGTCACCGACTACGCGGAGGCGGCCGTCGAGGCGCTCAAGGCCGAAGGAGTGGACGTGAACGGCGCCGGCTGGCAGGCACCGACCGTCGAGGTGACGGCCGGCGGCGACTAGGCGCACGATGCTGGTAGGGGCGGGGCATGCCCCGCCCCTACAATGACCCTTCCGAGCCAAGGAGGGAGGATGTCCGTTCTGATCAAGGGTGGACGCGTCGTCACCGCCGACGAGGATCGCGTCGCAGACGTCTTCATCGAGGGTGAAACGGTCTCTCAGATCGGTGAGTCTCTGGACGTCGAGGCCGACCGGGTGATCGACGCGGACGGGAAGTACGTGCTCCCCGGCGGCGTCGACCCGCACACGCATCTCGACATGCCCTTCGGGGGGACGATCACGTGTGACGACTTCGAATCCGGTCAGACGTCAGCGGCTTTCGGAGGGACCACCTGCCACGTGGACTTCGTCATCCAGCCGAAAGGGTCGACCTTCACGGAGGCGCTCGAGCAGTGGCACGGAAGGCGCGAGGGAAAGGCCGTGATCGACAACGGCTTCCACATCGCAGTGACCGACTTGCACGAGGGTGGCACGCTCGAGGAGCTCGCGACGCTCCCCGACCAGGGAATTACGAGCTACAAGCTCTTCATGGCCTACAAGGGCGCGATCATGGTCGACGATGAGACGCTCTTCCGGGTCATGCAAGTGGCGGCAGACACCGGCGCGCTCGTGATGGTGCACGCCGAGCACGGCGACTCGATCGACGTTCTCGTGAAGCAGGCGCTCGCCGAGGGAAAGACCGAGCCGAAGTACCACGCGCTCACACGCCCGCCCGAGACCGAGGGCGAGGCGACGAATCGCGCGATCCAGCTCGCGCGCGTCGCCGGCTGCAGGCTCTACGTCGTGCACGTCTCCTGCCAGGAGGCGATCGATCCGATCGCGACCGCACGGGAGAAGGGTTGGGACGTCTGGGGCGAGACCTGCACGCAGTACTTCTTCATCGACTACTCGTTCCTCGAGCGGCCCGACTTCGAGGGCGCCAAGTACGTCTACACCCCACCGCCGCGTCCAAAGGAGAACCAGGAGCGCCTCTGGGAGGCCGTCCAGAACGACGTCCTCTCGGTCGTCTCCACCGACCACTGCGCCTTCCTCTGGGACGGCCAGAAGTCGCTTGGCAAGGACGACTTCTCCAAGATTCCGAACGGCGGGCCCGGTCTCGAGAACCGCTTGCAGATGATCCACGAGTTCGGCGTCCGCCAGGGTCGGATCTCGCTGAGCCGGATGGTCGAGCTGCTCTCGACGAATCCCGCGAAGTACTTCGGCCTGTACCCGCGGAAGGGGACGATCGCCGTCGGCTCGGACGCGGACGTTGTCGTCTTCGACCCGGAAAGGAGGGTGACGCTCTCAGCGTCCACGCACCACTCCAGGTGCGACTACAACCTCTACGAGGGCACGGAAGTGACGGGATCGCCGGTGATCGTGCTCCTGCGCGGCAAGGTGATCGTCGACGGAGACGAGTTCCTCGGGCGGGCGGGCGAGGGGCAGTTCGTCAAGCGCGCCCGCTTCGGCGAGCAGCTAGGAGGTCGTTCCAGGATGGGGCTCGTCGCCGGCTAGCGTCGTCCGGCGGCACAGCTTTCATCGTGGAGCGAGCTCCTTAGCCCAGTCGGCGCGGCAGCGGCTGGATGAGCCGGCCGCGTCCCGCGTAGCCGACCGTCCGGCGATAGGAGGCCCGCAGCGCCTGGGCGAGAGCGCTCCCTCCCATGCCTTGCCTCGAGAGCTCCGCGAGCCGGGCGCCGACCGGCTGCACCACCAGGCTCGGGTGCTCGACCAGGGTGGGGATGTAGTCGACGCTCGTCACGCGGGCGTGCAGACCCGTGGCGCGCACGTGGAGGATTGCGATAAGGCCGTCCTGGGACTCGGTCGGGCAGCACGAACTGGTCTGGTTCGAGAGCAGGTTCCCCTCGCCGTAGACGACGAAGCGCCCGTGGATACGGCGGATGGGCTGCACGACGTGTACGTGCTGGCCGACGATCGCATCCACGATGCCGCGCTGGAGGAGATATTTGGAGAGGTCTCGCTGCTGGGCATTCGGCTCGTGGACGTACTCGTTCCCCGCATGAAGGTTGGCGATGACGAGGCTGGCGCCGCGTTTCCGCGCCAGGCGAGCGTCCGCGACGATCTTCGCCGTCGAGACGAGGTTGACCGACCAAGAGTGAGGCAGCGGGACGCCGTTCGTGCTGTACGTATAGGAGAGGAACGCGACGCGCAGACCCCGGACGCTCAGGATCAGGAGGCGACGCGACTCCGCCGCGGTCCGGAAGCTGCCCGTGTGGCGGATTTCTGCTGCATCGAGAGCGGCGGCGGTCGACGCGATGCCGGCCTGGCCCTTGTCGACCGAGTGGTTCGAGGCCGTGTCACAGATGTCCCACCCCGTCCACTTGATGGCCGCCGCGAGCTCCTTCGGGCTGTTGAAGATCGGATAGCCGGTCGGCGCGCCGGCGCCCATGGGCGTCTCGACGTGGCAGATGGCGAGAGCCGCCGGGCTCACGATCGGCCTCACCCGCGCGAGCAGGGGCCGGAAGTCGTAGCGCCCGTGGCCGAGCGCCGACGCACGTTGCCAGACGGGCGCGTGGATGAGGAGATCGCCGGTCGCCACGATGTCGAAGGTCTGCACGCTTCCTGCGCTCGCGGCGGCGACTCCATGCCCTTCACGCGGCAAAGCCGCGTGTCCGGCCCGCGTCGGGTCGAAGCCGCTGAGGGCGAGGCCGAGGAGCGCGGCGCCAGCCAGCCCCCCGAGACAGGCGGCGGCCAGCCGCCTCCGCTGCCGCTCTCGCCTGAGCCGTCGGCGCTCGACCCGAGCGGGGTCCACACGCACTCCGACAGGTGCGTAAAGATTGCGCTGCACCTGCTTCGGGTAGCAGGGCCATCGGACAGAGTCGAACCCGGGCATGCCCCGGGGAAGGGAGGGGAAGTGGCTACACCGGAGCGGCGCTACGGCCCAGGAGCCGGCATCACGCTCGGAGGAATCATCGTCATCGTGGGGATCATCCTCATGTTTGTCCTGAACAGCATCTGGTTCGGACTCATCGTCGTGCTCATTGGTCTGCTCGCCTTCGGCGGCTTCGCCAGGGGGCGCTGGTACTGACCTAGGCTAAGGCCAGATAGCGCTTTCCTTGCGGACGTCGTAGGCTCCCTCGTCGCGGCACCTAATCGTCCGGTAGTCGGCCGGCCGCGTGGGGTAGATCTCGGTCCAGTAGCGCTCGGCGAGCTCGTCGGGTAGGCCCTTTCGACCCCGAGCCGACGCGCCGCCTGGCGAATGTGCTGCATGCCCCAGCATTCCGCCAGCGGCTCGTTCTGCCCGGCGCCGAAGAAGTCGCCGCTCTCGTTCAGGTGGCCGGCTTCGTGCATGAGCGTGGTGACGGCGAAGGCGAGCCCGAGCTGTTCGGACCCGGTCGGCCTCCGATCGGTGTACGCGATCGTGGCCAGGCTGTCGCAGATGTCCCACGCGAGGTTGGCGCGCTTGTACTGGGGCGAGGCGAATCCGGCAAGGTTCAGAGTGCGGCCGAAAGTCTCCTTCTGGAGCTTCGTCCAATCCGCCCGGGACCAGCAGCGAACCTCGCTGGCGGGCGCCGCGAGGTCGTTGGCGACGCGGGTAAAGAGCGGCTCGATGCGGCTCTCCTCCCGCAGGCCGGTCCCGACGGGGAGCGGCAGTCGTTCCATCGCTTGAGGGTGAGAGAGGCGGTCGTTTGCGTCGCGAACGAGGACGGCGGCCTGAGACCACTCCCGGAAGGCACGATTCTCGTTTTCCACGCTCGCCCCGGCCGCGAAGCGCTCACAGGCGCGCTCGAGGAAGCGCTTGGCCTTCCGGACCTGAGCGGGCGCGTCGCCGAGCTTCTCGGCGAGCGTCTTTGCGCAACGTGCGAGCGAGTCGCGATCTTGATGGAGGAGAGCGACGCGCAGATCGGTGACCCAGAGCGCGTAGTGGCCCAACCATTGGTCCTCGGTGGTCGGCTCTGTTCGCGTGGTCGTCGGCGGCGGCTTGGCGGTGGATTTCGTCCCTCCGCAAGCGGAGGCGACGAGCGCGAGCGCGATCGCGACCCCGGCGAGCGGCCTCACCGAACGGCGAGGCCCGGGCGGATGAGACGTTGCGGGCGGCGAAGACGCGAGTCGTTCACGTGGGGGTTCCACGGCTCCACCAGCGGTGGTGCGCCGTACGAGTGGCGCCTTCGCTCTGGGTCCGGGGTCCCGTAGAGCGTCGTTCGCTGCCGGGGCTCCCGTCCGAGTGCTCGAATTGCCTTCTCCATCCGCTCCGGTGGCATCTCCTGGCCATGGCTGGCGCCCGCGGCGCGCGAGATCGACTCGTTCATGAGCGTCCCCCCGAGATCGTTCGCGCCGGCGCGTAGAACCGCCTGCGCACCGTCGATCCCGAGCTTCACCCAGGACGCCTGAATGTTCGTGATGTGCGGGTGCAGCGCGAGCCGGGCGACGGCGTGCATGAGTAGGGCCTCACGGAAGGTCGGGCCGGGCCGCGCGAGCCCCTTGAGGTAGATGGGAGCCTCCATGTGCACGAAGGGGAGGGGCACGAACTCGGTGAAGCCTCCCGACCGCCGCTGTTGCTCCCGCAGATGAACGAGGTGGCGCGCCCAGCTCTGCGGCCGTTCGACCGAGCCGAACATGACGGTTGTCGTCGAGCGCAGGCCGGCGCGATGAGCCGCGTCGTGGACCTCGAGCCACTGGTCCGTCGTGACCTTGTCCGGGCAGATGATGCGCCGCACCTCGTCGTCGAGGATCTCGGCGGCAGTGCCCGGTAGCGAGGCCAGCCCATCCGCCTTGAGTAGCGAGAGATAGTCGCCCAGTGGAAGTCCGAGGGTCGCTGCGCCCTGCCAGACCTCCAGGGCCGAGAACGCGTGGACGTGGAGGTCGGGGAGCTCGCGCTTGATCGCCCGCAGGACGTCGAGGTAGTACTCGCCCGTGAAGCTGGGGTGGATCCCACCCTGGAGGCAGACTTCGACGGCGCCGCGGTCCCAAGCCTCGTGGCAGCGGCGCACGATCTCCTCGAGTGGGACGACGTACGGAGCACCGCGCAGATTCGCTGCCAGCTTCCCCTTGGAGAAGGCGCAGAAGCCACAACGGAAGTAGCAGACGTTCGTGTAGTTGATGTTTCGTGTGACGACGTAGGTGACCACGTCGCCCGAGACTTCGCGGCGCAGGCTGTCGGCGGCGGCGACCACCGCCGCCAGGTCGCGTCCGCGCGCCTCGAAGAGCCGCGTGATTTCGTCCTCGTCCAGCTCGCGGCCATCGAGCGCCAGGGGCGCTGCACGGCTGGGAAGAGGCGGTATCGCCGCAGTACTGCCGGCCGCCCAACGGTCGTCCCTGGCGAGGCCGTCGGCGTCGGCGTGCTTGCGAATCTCCTGGGCAACACGCGGGTCGGCCCAGCGCTCGAGATCCGCGACGTACTCGGGGTAGATGGGGAGCCGGGCCGCGAGCTCTGAGCCAGCGGCCTCGGTCGCTGCACGCAGGCGGACGATGTCGGGCCACGGAGCCTCAGGGTTGACGTGGTCGATCGTGACGGGGGAGACGCCGCCCCAGTCGTCGATGCCCGCGTCGAGCAGCTTCGGGAAGTCATCGTAGGCGAGGTTCGGCGGCGCCTGCACCTTCATCTGCGGGCCGAGCACCTCGCGGGCGGCTCCGATCGTCCAGACGTGCTCCTCGAGCGACGGCTCGGGAGCGGAAGCCATCTTCGTCCCGGGCTTCGCCCTGAAGTTCTGGATGATCACCTCCTGAATGTGGCCATAGCGCGCGTGCAGGTCGCGAATGGCCGCCAGCGCTTCCAGGCGCTCCTCCCGCGTCTCCCCGATCCCGATGAGGATCCCCGTGGTGAAGGGGATCTCCAGCTCGCCCGCGAGCTGGATCGTCTCCAGGCGCCGCGCGGGCAGCTTGTCCGGGGAGCCGTAGTGCGGGCCGCCTTTCGCCGAGAGGCGCTCAGAGGTCGTCTCCAGCATCAGTCCCATGGAGGCGGAGACGGGCCTCAGGAGCTCCAGGTCGGCGCGCGTCAGCACCCCGGGGTTCACGTGCGGGAGGAGACCCGTTTCGGCGAGGACGAGCTCGCACATGCGCGCGAGGTACTCGAGCGTCGTGTCGCAGCCCAGCTCGGCAAGCTCTTCGCGGGCCGCGCGGTAGCGGAGCTCCGGCTTGTCCCCGAGCGTGAAGAGGGCCTCGTGGCACCCCGCCTCCGCGCCCGCACGGGCCACCGAGAGCACCTCGTCCCCGCTCATGTAGGCGCGCTCACCTCGGCGCGGCGGTTGGGCGAACGTGCAGTAGTGGCAGACGTCCCGGCAGAGCTTGGTCAGCGGGATGAAGACCTTCGGCGAATACGTGACGAGCTTCGTCACAGGCGCGCCAGGGCGAGCTCGTAGTCTTCCGGACGATCGACGTCGAGGCTGAGCCGCTCGTCGTCGAGGATCGCAGGCTCGATGCCCACGGCCCGGGCGCGCGCGACGGTGTCCGCGGCGGGAACGCCGAAACCAGGCCGGAACGCCGCAGGGTCGCGGAGCGCGAGCGCGTTGACACCCCCGTCCCGGGCTGGGACGAGTGAAAGTGGCTGGGCCGCGGCCACCAAGGCGTCGAGGGATTCCGGCTCCACGAGCGGGCAATCGGCCATGACCACTACCGCGCCGTCCTGCGCACGCGGATCGGCGAGCGCGAGCGCGACAGCCGCGGCATGGCCGGTGCCGTCATCCACCAGCACGTCGACGCCGCTCCTCCGGGCGCTCGGATCGGGCGTCACGAGTAGCGTTCGCCGGATGGAGTTCGCGCCTTCGCAGGCAACGAGCACGCGCTCGAGCATCTCGTGGGCCAGCCGTGCCCGCTCCTCCGGTGGGAGGACTGCGGCGAGCCGCGTCTTCGCTCCGTCGAGCCCCCTGAACGGGACGATCGCGAGCACGCGGTGAGCATACGTAAAGCGAGTTTGTGTTCCACGCCAAGACATGTCTCTTCGGGGAAAACCCCGCCCTTCGTCGCCGAAGGACTTTGTGCGCGTGAAACACAAGTCAGGGGTTTGTGATGGCCGCCGGGCGCCGGATCGCCGTCCTCTGCGGCGGGCTCGGGGGCTCGCGCTGCGTGGACTCGCTGGCCCGCGCCGCGGGTCCCGAGGCGGTCACCGCGATCGGGAACGTCGGCGACGACCTCGAGCTTCTCGGCGTCCACGTCTCGCCGGATCTCGACACCGTCCTCTACACGCTCGCCGGATTACTCGACGAGGAGCGCGGCTGGGGCGTGCGAGACGAGACCTATAACGCGCTCGGAATGGCACGCGAGCTGGGCGGGGCGAGCTGGTTCACCCTCGGCGACCGCGATATCGGCCTCCACCTCGTGCGCACGAGCTGGCTGCGCGAGGGTCTGCCGCTCTCCGAGGCCACCCTCCGGCTGGCGGAGGCACTTGACGTTCGCGTGCGCCTGCTGCCGGCGACCGACGAGCCCCTCCGTACGAAAATCCAGACGAAGGACGGCGAACTCGACTTCCAGGAGTGGTTCGTCGCGCGCGCCCACCGCGACGAGGTCACGGGTGTTCGCTACGACGGAGCTGAGGCTGCACGCCCCGCTCCCGGTGTGCTCGCGGCCTTCGAGGCCGCAGAGCTCGTCGTCATCGCTCCGTCCAACCCGTTCGTCTCGATCTGGCCGATTCTGGCCGTCCCCGGCATCCGGGAGGCCCTGGCCGCCAAGCGCGTCGCCGCTGTCTCGCCCCTCGCCGGGGGAAAGGCGTTCCGAGGGCCGCTCGCGGAGATGATGGCCTCGCTCGGCCACGAGCCCAGCGCGGCCGGCGTGGCGGCTCTGTACGGCGATCTCCTCGACGTCTTCGTCGTCGTTCCAGGCGACCAGGGCCCGGTGGAGGCCGTCGAGGCCGACATCGATATGGTTGACCCCGGCCGCCGGGCGGAGGTGGGGCGGAAGCTCTTGGAGGCGCTCCTGTGAGGATCGGAATAGTGGGCGGGAGCGGAGACTTCGGCCGTGGCCTCGCCGAACGGCTGCGCCGGGTCGGGGAAGAGGTCTTGCTCGGCTCGCGCACGCCTCACGACGACCTGGTCTCCAACCAGGAATGCGCAGAGGAGTCCGATCTCGTGTTCCTCTCCGTACCTCCGGGCGGGGTCGAGGACATGTGCAGCTCGCTGGCGCAGAATCTGGAAGGCAAGATCACCGTCAGCGTGGCCAGCCCGATCGTGTTCATCGAAGGCCAGCCTGGTGCAGCCGTCGGTGAGCTGTCCCTCGCAGAACTTGCCCAGCGGGCGGCGCCAGGCGCACGCGTTGTGGCCGGTTTCCACACCATCAGCGCGAAGGCGCTTGCCCGAGCGGACGACCCCCTGGACGAGGATGTCCTCCTTTGCGGGGACGACGAAGAAGCGAAGGCTGTCGTTGCAGAGCTCGCCGAGCGAATCATCGAGGGCCGCGCCGTCGATGCCGGCCGACTCGAGGTCGCCCGCTGGATGGAGCCCATGACCGCCGTTCTCCTGAACGTGAACCGCCGCTACAAGGCCAACGCGGGCGTCAGAATCACCGGGCTGCCATGAGCGCTCACCTCATCGATCGCGAGGGCAAGGAGGTACCGCGGCTCGACCGCGCCGCGATCGAGTCGCGGTTATCCGCCGGCGAGTACTTCTGGCTCGACCTCCTGAAGCCCGACGAGGGTGAGATGGCGCTCTTGCGGGAGGTCTTTCGCTTCCATCCGCTGGCGCTCGAGGATTCGGAGCAGTTCGGTCAGCGCCCCAAGATGGAGGAGTACGGCGACTTCGTCTTCTTCGTCCTCTACGGAGCGGCTCCGCCGCCCGATAAGGACCGGCTCGTCGAGGTGCACTGTTTCTACTCCGAGCACTACCTCGTAACGCTCCATCGCCAGCACGCCCCCAGCTGCGACGTGCTGCGCGAGCGCTATTCCAAGCTGCCCGGAAGCCTGGAGCGGCCCATCGGCGTGCTCTACCGCCTGCTCGACGCGCTCTCGGACAGCTTCTTCCCCGCGCTCGAGGACTACGACGAGAGCATCGACCGGATCGAGGAGGCGATCTTCCGCGAGCCCCGAGAGGAGCAGCTGCAGGAGCTCGTCCGGATGAAGCGGCGGCTCAACCGGCTCCGCCGGGTCGTAGGCCCTCAGCGGGATCTCGCCAGCCAGCTCTTCGGTGGCATCTCGAGGCTGCCGGGAAGCGATGCCGAGGCCGAGCATTACTTCCGCGACATCTTCGACCACCTCATTCGCGTCGCTGACCTGATCGACAGCTACAAGGATCTGCTGACGAGCGCTATGGACGTCTACCTCTCGTCCGTGTCGAATCGGCTCAACCTCGTCGTCGAGCGCCTAACCGTCCTCTCCACGATCCTCTTGCCCTTGATCGTGCTCACCAGCTTCTTCGGCCAGAACTTCGGCTGGCTCGTGAACCACATCGGCGATCTCGCCTCGTTTCTGGTCTTCGGCGTCGCTGTGCCCGTCGTTGCGGCCGCGCTGCTGGTGGTCTACCTCCGCCGCGAGCAACTGCTCTAGCGGCGAAGGAAACCGCCCAGTCGCGTCGCACCTGTCCGGCGTGTGGCAGCACATCTGGGACCTGCATCTGAGCGTCGGCGAGAAGGTCCTACGCTCAGTCCTCGTCTACGCGTTTCTCGTCGTCGCTTTACGCGTGGTCGGCAAGCGCGAGCTGGGGCAGACGAACACGCTCGATCTCGTCGTACTTCTGCTCGTCGCGAACGCCGTCCAGAACGGCATCATCGGGAACGACGTCTCCGTGACAGGCGCCGTGATTGGTGCCGGCGTTCTCTTCGCGATCAACGAGGGGCTGAACCGGACGACGTATGCCTTCCCCTGGGCCGAGCGGGCACTCGAGGGACAGCCGGCCATACTCATCAGAGACGGCAAGCCTGTGAGCCGAGCCCTCCTCAGGGCTGGGATCACGCTTACCGAACTGCTTGCCATTGCACGGCGCCAGGGTTTTCCCGACCTCGCTTCGGTGCACACCGCGATCCTCGAAACCAATGGTGTCGTGAGCATGTTCAGGAAGGACGAGTCGCCGCGGGATATCCATCCCGCTGAGCCCGGGGGGCTGCGACTGGGCAAGAGGAGGCGCGCGCGCCGGTGATGTCGAGCATCTAGGCTCGGCGCGTGGGCGAGATTCGCATCATCCCGCTGACCGGGATCCCGGAAGTGGGGCGGGGGGACGACCTTGCGGCGCTCGTTTGTGACGCCGTAGAGCGCACGGGCGGTCTCGAGGAAGGCGACGTTCTCATCGTCGCGCACAAAGTCGTTTCCAAGGCGGAGGGTCGAGTCGAGAAGACGGACGACGTGCTCTCGGTGATCCTGCGGGAGGCGCGGGCCGTACGGCGGCGCCGCGACGAGCTGGTCATCGCCGAGACCGAGCACGGCTTCGTGTGCGCGAGCGCGGGCGTCGACCGCTCGAACACTCCCGGCGAAGGCTGGGTCGTGCTCCTGCCCCGCGATCCCGATGCGTCGGCTGCCGGGATCCGCTCCGCGCTCGGGGAGCGCTTCGGTGTCGCTCCCGCCGTCGTCGTCAGCGATTCGTTCGGCCGCGCCTGGCGGCAGGGGACGACCGACGTCGCCATCGGAGTCTCCGGGATGAGCCCTCTCCTCGACCTGCGCGCAACCGACGATGCCGCAGGTCGTCCGCTCGAATCGACGATCATCGCCGTCGCTGACGAGCTGGCCGGCGCGGCCGAGCTCGTCATGGGGAAGGCGGAAGGCGTCCCCGCGGCGCTCGTCCGCGGCTACCGCGCCGGGCCGGGGGACGGCTCGGCCCGCGAGCTCATCATGCCGCCGAAACGCGACCTGTTCCCGTAGCTGCGATGACGCTTGTGTTCCACGCGCACAAGTACAGAGATCGTCTCCTCCGGACGGTTTGGCGGCGCCAGAGACGGCATGAGCTGGACAGAACGACTTTGTGCCCGTGAAACACAAACCCAGGGGCGGCGCGCGTTCAGGGAGCCGGGACGATCCACGTCGAGCGGGCGATTGCCAGGACGTCTCCGGCCGGGCCGTAGAGGGCAGAGCCGGCGTGGCGCTTGCGACCCTCCTCTCCGACCGGCCACCCCACGACGACGTGGCGCTCGCCCACTGTCGGCAGCTCGCGGATCCCCGCCGCCATACGTCCGAGCATGACTCCTTCACGCTGAAAGTGGTCGACGGCCCAGCCGCTCGGGCAGTCCAGGGCTGCCCAGATGATCTCGGGACGCACCTCCTCGGGCGTCCAGGATGCGGCCACGAGCCCCTCGCGGCCTGCAACCGGCCCGGGGAAGATCCCGAGCCCGTCGTCGCGCTCCGGGCCGCATGAGAAGCAGGTGGGATAGGCGTGGTGCTGGAAGCCGGGATAGCCTCTCGACGCCTCTTCGGCTTCCTCCACTGAGACCGCGGCCGGCACGTCGAGCGCGAGGGGTGGAGCCCGCCGGGCCTCGGCGATCAGGATGTCGCCCTGCCGCAACTCATGCCCGACGAGGTCGAGGTCGACGCCCAGCGGCGGCGGGCGCAGGAGCGTCACCTCGAAGCCGCCGCCGAGCGCCTCCGACATGAGCCCGCAGGCATAACCGCCGTTAGCGGAGTCCGGCGGACCGTTGTAGCGAGGCGGGATGATCATCGTTTGAGCGTCAGATGGATGACGCCGAACGGGGGCCGGGCATCCGTGTAGACCTTGACGCCGTCGCCCGTGAGCGCCATGTCCCACAACCTGTTCTGGGCGTCGAACTCGACTTGCTCGATGTCCTCGAAGCGCTCGAGCACGCGGACTCCCATCTCGTAGACGAGGTGCTGGATCGACTCGGAGACGAAGTCGTCGAACGTGGCTGCGAGCGCATCGCGCACGGCCTCGCCCGGCACCCGCTTCTCGAAGTCCGCGTGACGCCAGCGAGCGTCGAGATGGATGAACAACGGCCGGTCGTCCGCATCCGGAAGCGTCGTGTACTCGTCGCGCAGGAAACCCCTGAACGCGTTGCCGCGGAGCTTGACCAGGTGGAGGCGCTCCCGCCCGGAGCGATGATCCCGGATCCCGTCGCGTCCGACGTCCAGCCAGGCGACTCCCCGATCCCCTTGCAGCTGCTCGTAGAGGACGTCGCCGCGCCGCTCGAAGGTAGGCTCGCGCCCCTCCAGCGTCACCCTCTCGACATGTTCGTAGCGGTCGAGAAAGCTCCGACCGACGAGCGCGAGGAACTCCTCCAGCGAGGTGCCCTCGAACTCGAGCGCGCAGGAGTGGATGAAGTTCTTCATCGAATCCGTCGCGACGACCTGCGAGTTGTCCCCTTCCGTATAGGAGGAGATGAACACGTCGCCGTGGGCGACGAGCTCCACTTCGGCGGCGAAGAGGTTGCAGGCCTCGTCCGCCCGGTAGACCGAGACTGCGGCCTTCCCGTAGCTGATCGTCAGCGGCTCTGCCATCGGTCCAGGGCGATCGCGACGAGCTCGTCGAGGCCGATGCCGAGCTCCTCCTCACGCGTGTGCTGGAGCCGCTCGCGCAGGACCGAGAGGATCTCCGCGCGCGGCCGGCGGTCGACGAAGACGACGAAGCGAAAGCCGAACTTCTCCTCGTAGTTCTTGTTCAGGCGGCGAAGCGCGGCCAGGAGGGCGGGGTCGTCGTCGGAGCCCTGTTCGTGGTTCGAGCGCTCGGACCCGCCGCTCTCGCCGATCCGCGGGTGCGTGTTCAGCGCCTCGATGCCCGCCTCCTCCGGCAGCTCTTGCAGAACGGCCCGCGCCTGGCCGAGCGGGTCGTCCCTGCGCGCGAGCTCCTCCGTCAACCCCGAGTGGCCCTCGAAGAGCTCGTCCAGCTCGTCGACGCTCAGCTGCCGCGGTAGATCGTGCATCCGTAGGGGGAGAGGAGGAGTGGCACGTGGATATGCGCGGTGTCGGGGAGCGAGACCTCGACTTCGATGCGCTCGAAGAACGGGGCGGAGACCGGCCGGAAGACGAGTCGGTACGTGCCCGGCTCGACTTCTCCGGCCAGGTCCGGGATGCGGCCGTCCGAGTCGGTGTCCTCAGCTGCCAGGAGCTCCTCACCCCGGTAGAGCTCGACTCGAACCCCAGCTGCTGGGCGTCCGCGCTCCGTGTCGAGGACGTGCGTGGAGATCACGCCGCGAATCTTTGCGCTTGCAGGCGGTGCGCGGCGGCGATCTCGTGCTCGTCGCCGTGAACGACCCGTCCCTCACGGACGACTTCCTTGCCGCCGACGTAGAGCCGGTCGGGGCGGTGAGGCGCCGAGAGGACGAGCGCGGCGACGGGATCGTCGGCCCCTCCGAACTCGAGCGCGTCCGTCCGCCAGACGGCGAAGTCGGCGCACCGGCCGGGCTCGAGCGAGCCGAGGTCGTCTCGGCGGAGAACTTCCGCGCCGCCGCGGGTCGCGAGTCGAAGCGCCTCGCGCGCCGTCATCGCCTCCGGACCCCGTCGGGCCCGCGCCACGAGGAGCGCCTGCCTGGTCTCGTTGAGCAGGTCGCTGCGTTCGTTCGAGGCCGGTCCGTCGACGCCGATCCCGACCCGGACCCGTTCGTCGAGCATCTCGCGCACCGGTGCAATCCCGGCTCCCAGCCGCATGTTGGAGCTGGGGCAGTGGGCGACTCCGGTGCCTGCCTCGCCGATCCGCGCGACGTCTGCGTCGCTCAGATGGACGCAATGCGCGCACCACACGTCCGCCTCGAGCCACCCGAGCTGCTGCAGATACTCGAGCGGGCGGCAGCCGAAGATTCCCTGGCAGTACTCCTCTTCCTCGACGGTCTCCGCCAGGTGGGTGTGCAGCTGCAAACCGAGGTCACGGGCGAGCTGGGCGGACTCCGTCATCAGGCGCTTGGTCACGGAGAACGGCGAGCACGGGGCCACCGCGATCTGTACGAAGGCGCCCGGATCCGGCTCGTGCAGTTCCGCCGCGCGCTGCGTCTCGGCGAGGACGTGCTCTCTTTCCTCGACGAGCTCGTCGGGAGGGAGGCCGCCCTGGGACTCGCCCAGGTCCATCGACCCTCGGCCGGCGACGATGCGGACTCCGAGCTCCTGGGCCGCCTGGATCTCCGCCTCGAGCAGCCCGGGTTCCCCGCGCGGGAACACGTAGTGGTGGTCGAAAACCGTCGAGCAGCCCGAGAGCGCGAGCTCGGCGAGCCCGGCGCGGGCGGCGGCGTACTCCGCGTCCCAGTCGATCTGCTGCCAGAGCGGATAGAGGTGCTTGAGCCACGTGAAGAGGTCGGCCTGCTGCGCCCGGGTTCGCGTCAGCGTCTGGAAGAGGTGGTGATGCGTGTTGACCAGGCCGGGCGTGAGGAGGGCGCCGCCGACGTTCTCGTACGCCTCAGCGGGCGGCGGGTTGCCGCTCCCGACCTCCTCGACGAAGCCGTCGTCGACGAGGAGCCAGCCGTTGGGAATCTCCGTTCCCGCGTCGTCCATCGTGACGATGTGGGCGTTCGCGAATAGCGTCCGCATGGAAGGATCCTCTCATGGCAGGCCTCACCGGCCGCGAGCGCGGGCTCCTCGCCGGGGTCGGCGCCCTCACGGCGGCCACCGCTGCGCTCCAGTTCGCCGGCGCCAGGGACGTGGCCGTGTTCCTCGTGGCTGCCGGGGCGCTGGCCGGCCTCGCGTGGGTGGTCTCGTTCGCCACAGAAGCCGTTGGCGAGCGCTTCGGGCCTGCGCTGACGGGTGTCCTCCAGTCGACGCTCGGCAACCTGCCCGAGCTCTTCGTGGTCCTCTTCGCGATCTCGGCCGGGGAGCTCGTCGTCGCCCAGTACTCGGTGCTCGGGTCGATCTTCGCCAACGCGCTCCTTGTCCTCGGGCTCGTGCTGATGGCGGGGGCACGGAACGGCGGCGGCATCATGCGCTTCAACCGAGGGCTGGCAAACGACACGGCGACGTTGCTGCTCCTGGCGGTCTTCATCATTGCCCTGCTCGGGCTCTCGAACAGCGTCGGCGATCGCGCGAGCCGCCACCAGATTGCCATTTCCGCGATCGGGGCGGTCGTGCTGCTCGCCGTCTACGTGGTCTGGCTCGTCTCGTATCTCCGGGCGGGACGACAGCCGCCTTTGCGGCACGCCCCGCGGGTCCCGCTCAGGCTTGCGATCGGGCTCCTGGCCGTCAGCGGCGTCGCGGCGGCCTTCGTCTCGGATTGGTTCGTGGGCGCCATCGACGGGGCGGTGAAGGCGCTCGGCATCTCGAAGGAGTTCACGGGGCTCGTAATCGTGGCGATCGCCGGCAATGCCGTCGAGAACGTCGTCGGAATCACGCTGGCGGCCAAAGGCCAGAACGACCTCGCGATCTCGGTCGTGAAGAACTCCGTCGCGCAGATCGCCGTCTTCCTCTTCCCGGCGCTCGTCCTCCTCTCCCTCTTCTTCGAGACGCGCCTCACCTTCGTGGTGCCGGCCGTGTACATCGGGGCCCTCGTGCTGACGGCCCTCGCCATGTGGCAGATCACGGGAGACGGGGAGGCCGAGTACTACCAGGGTCTGGCCCTGGTGGGCTTTTACGCGATCCTCGCCGTCCTCACCTTCTACGAGTAGTCCGAAGAGGCCACCGGGGTCTGACCCCGGTGTGGTCGAAAAGGGTCACGTCTCGCCTGGTCCCTGCTGCGCCGGAATCCCAATATCCATCGTTGGCGACTTGTCCTCTACAGACACGGAGGGGTCTGACCCCGACTACGTGGCCCTTTACGTCCGGCGGGCCAGCTAGCTTCGGGCCAGGCGATGAGGCCTGCGGAGCTCCGGCTCCCGGGCCTCTTTTGGCGTTCAAGGGGAGGTTTCCAGTGAAGACGAGCGATCTCGTAATTGCGGCCAACACGGTTTGGGTCGTGTTCGCGGCCGTGCTGGTGATGTTCATGCAGGCCGGCTTCGCGTTCCTCGAGGCGGGGCTTACGAGGATGAAGAACGCTGCGCACATCGCGGGCAAGAACGTCCTCATCTTTGGTCTCTGCTCGCTCGTCTACTGGGCGGTCGGCTTCGGCCTCGCCTTCGGGGACGGCAACGCGATGCTCGGGACGAGCGGCTTCGCTCCCTCGGTCGACGCCCTCCTCGGAGTCGCGCAGGCGCCGTACACGTTCTTCGCCTCCATCCCCGGCGCCAGTGCCTACTTCTTCGAGGTCGTCTTCGCGGGCGTCGCCGTGGCGATCGTCTGGGGCGCGATGGCCGAGCGCGCGAAGCTGTGGGTCTACTTCGTCTTCGGGGCCGCCTTCACGATCGTCTATTCGGTCGTCTCGCACTGGGTCTGGCACTCAGGGGGCTGGCTCTACTCGCTCGGCATGCAGGACTTCGCCGGCTCTACGGTCGTGCACCTGCAGGGAGCCCTGGCAGCGCTGGCGGGCGCGCTCCTCCTCGGCCCCCGCATCGGCCGCTTCGGCAAGGACGGCCGCGCGCACCCCATTCCCGGCCACAACATGCCCTACGCCGTGCTGGGGACGTTGATCCTCTGGTTCGGCTGGTTCGGCTTCAACCCCGGCTCGACGCTGGGGATCGTCTCGGGTGAGCGGCTCGGCTACTTCGGCTACGTCGCGCTGACGACGAACCTGGCCGCCGCGGCCGGCGCGCTCGGCGGCATCGGAACCGCCTGGCTCGTGCTCAAGAAGCCGGACATCGGGATGATGCTGAACGGCGTCATCGCCGCCCTGGTGGCGATCACCGCCGCCTCGGGCTTCGTCGCTCCCTGGGCGGCGATCGTGATCGGTGCGGTCGCCGGCGCGATCGCGGTCTACGGCGTCCTCTTCGTCGAACGCCTGAAGATCGACGATCCCATCGGCGCCGTCGCCGTCCACGGCTTCTCGGGCGTCTGGGGCACGCTCGCCACGGGCATCTTCGCGGTGCCGGCGCTCGCGGCCAACCTCGCCACAGGAAGCGGCGGACTGCTGTACACCGGCAGCTTCCACCAGCTCGGCGTGCAGGCACTGGGAATCGCGGCCGTCGCGGCGTTCACCTTCACGGCGTCGTTCTCGATCCTCTGGACGATGAAAGTGCTCTTCGGCATCCGTGCCGAAGCCGAGCGCGAAACGGCGGGGCTGGACGTGTCCGAGCATGGACAGGCGGGCTATCCAGAGCTCTACCCACGCCTCTATGAGCTCCAGCGGGTCGAGGAGAGCCTGCGGGAGGCTGCCTGAGCCGTATCTGGGCCTGTCATGACGAGCGTTAAGCGGGCGATGTGCGTTCACTGTGGTCATCCGCATATCTCTGATCCGCTCGGCTTCTGCCTCGCGTGCTCGATCGAGATTCGGCGCGAGTTCTACGCCGGCCTCGAGTGCCTGACCGCCTACCTCGCCTCGTGGGCCGCCTTCGAGGCTTGGGAAGCGGAGCACCTAGTCGAAGCGCGCTAGGCACCCGGCGCGCGTATCCTCGCCGGCGTGAGGGAGATCCTCGAGACCCTCGCGGGCTGGACCGCCGGGGGCCTGCGCGCCGCCACGGCGACGCTCGTCAAGACGGAGCGCTCCGCGCCCCGGGAGCCCGGCGCGGTGATGGCCGTCTCCGAGCGCGGGGACGTGGCCGGGTCGCTCACCGGGGGTTGCGTCGAGCCCGCCCTCTACGAGGAGGCGCGTGCTGTTCTCGCCGGCGAGCCGGCTCGCCTCGTCACGTACGGGATCACGGACGAGGACGCGTTCGAGGTCGGCCTCCCCTGCGGCGGGACAGTGCACATATTCGTTGGCGAGGCCGACCGCGAGATCGTTCGCGAGCTGGCGGCCGCCGCTCGCCTCGAGGAGCCGATCGCGCTCTCGCTGATCGTGTCGGGACCCCTGGCCGGCGCACAGGAGCTCGTGACTCTCGACGGCCGCTCGGAGCCCGTGCTCGAGGGCGACGTCTTCTTCCTCCCGTTGCTCCCGCGGCCGCGCATGTACGTCTTCGGCGCGGTCGACCACGCCGCGGCCGTCGCCCGCGTCGGCGGCCTGCTTGGCTACCAGGTGACCGTCTGCGACGCGCGACCGCGCTTCCTAACGCGCGAGCGCTTCCCCGAGCCGGACGAGCTCGTCGTCGCGTGGCCCCACGAGTTCCTGCGGGGGGCATATGTGGACGAGCGCACGGCGATCTGTGTCCTCACACACGACCACAAGTTCGACGTGCCGCTCCTGCAGGCTGCGCTCGCGAGCCCGGCCGGCTACATCGGCGCGCTCGGGGGCAAGAAGACGAATGCGGACCGGGAGGAGCGTCTCCGCGCCGAAGGCGTCGGGGACGAGGAACTGGCGCGGATTCACGCGCCGATCGGACTCGACATCGGCGCGCGAACACCGGAGGAGGTCGCGATCGCCGTCGCGGCGCAGATCGTTGCCCTGAGCCGGAATGCCTAGGGCCCGGGGCGGCCGGTACTACGGTTGCGGCTCTCGTAGCACCACTCGCTTGGAGAGAAGCGAGCCCCGCCCGGGCCCCTCTAAAGCGTCGGCACCGCGCCAGAAAACTTAAGCGCGAGAGGATTCCGGGCCCTAATCGGCTCCGGCGGGTCTTCGCTGGGGCAAGTCAGTTACGCTCGACACGCCCTCGCAGGTTCTCCTAGAGGACGGCGGGGTATGAGACAACGGGAGCCACGTGCAGAGCGGGCGCCGCAGCCCCTCCCCTAACGCGTGGCTCCCGTTACCTTTCAAGACTCAATAGCGGGGCTATTTCTTGCACCCGCGTGGGGCAGTGGAATAGAACCAGTAGTTCTTTTGCCGCCATGACGGCGCGTGTCGGGCCGTGCGTTGTTGTGCTGGCTTTGCACGGCTTTTAGCCCTACTCCTACCCTTCCTGTGACAGCCTGTTTCGTCCTGTGCGAAAGCGCTCGTGAGCATTTCGTGAGCACGGAGACGTTGCCACAAATCGCCCTCTAAACCGTGACGAGCAGGCCGCTTCGCGGAGCTCGCTTGACCCTGGAACCGCTTTCGACGTCTGCAGGCCGGGGCGGTCGAGCTGCCCGCGCGCCCCGCGCCTCCGAGGAGAGATGAGCAATCGCGCCCCTCGCGGCGCAATCGCGGTCACCAACAGCCAGCGGTCTCCGCCTCGAAGAGCTCTTGTACCTCTTGGTCGTGCGCCGGTTTCTAGCGGTGCTCAGCGGCCAGGCGTAAGGTGGCCTAAGGAGCCGCGGAGATTCGGATCCGGGGTTGCTTGGCCGCAGTCCCCTCCCATCCGCGGCTCCTTTCCGTAAAGAGACCGGCAGCGCCCGCTTTCTTGCGCTCAGAGCGTGTCTTCACGTAGGGGCTAGGGCTCGTTTGGCCTTGACACGCCGTCGATCCTGACGACAGTGAGACTAGGCGGTCCCACCTGCGGCAACGCCGGGGTGCGCCTGCGGCGATGAAGGGGAGAGGAGCGGCCCTATGGGCATCTCGTGGAAGGAACCGGAATACGTCTGCCTCCAGTGCGGCGGTGCGATCGCCGAGGTGCTCGCTCGCCTCGGGTCTGTTCTTTGTCACGACTGCCGCGACGAGCAGGGCGTGGACGCCATCGTTGTTCGCACGCCGCCGAAGCACCCGTCGACCAGCCGCCTCTGGCGAGGACGAAGAAGGGCACGCCAGCCGAAGAGCTGATTGGCGGCGTTGCCAGCAGTGCTCGACAGGCCCACACGCGGGCCCGTGCAGCCCACGGCGGCCGGCCTCGCGCCCTTGAGCGCCGGCAGATCATCGTCGAGCGCGTGGACAAAGACGGTGCCGTCCACCCGCAAGTGTTCGAGGGCGACACTACCGCCGGCTCGCAGTGCGGGACTGGATCCGGCGTGAGTTCAACCAGTGAGAGGAAGTCGTGGACTGACCCCCGCCGCACGACCTACCGGTCGAGCGCCGCAGGGTGTTGCGCCAAGCGCGACGCCGCAAAGCGTCCACGATGTACGGGTTTTGTAATCGATGGGCTTCGAACCCTCCTCATGCTCGCTTGCCATGCCGACAATCGCTTTGCGTGAGCATTGCGCGACCTACGAAAGGGGTACGTACGTGAAGCTGCGCAGTCTCCTCCTCCTGCCCGCGGGTGAGACCGAGAAGCACTCGCCTGAACAACTACCGTCCGGCCCGCCCGGCAGCGACCCGCCCGGCGCCGAGTGGGACGTCCTCGCCGAGCTCGATCGCCTCCGCGGCGCAAACGCCGGCCTCTCCGCAGAGGTCAAGCGGCGATCGCAGATTGGCGACGACTATGCGCGCGCCGCTAGTGACCTTCGCCTCAGGGTGGAGGAACTCGAGCGAGAAACCGCCATCGCGCACTCGAACGCGCAATTCCTCCAGCGGCGCCTGACCCAGGCGGAGGAGCGCGTCGGCGAGCTCGAAGAATTGACTGAATCGTTGCGTGCCCAGCGCGAGCGGCTGGAGACGTACTGCGAGCAACAGCGAGCACGCGCTGAGCGAAGTGAAAGCGCTGCCGCCGCGATGCGCGCTGCGGGGGGCGAACTGCTCTCAGCACACGACCTCAGGACCCATGCGCCGGAGGGAACGCGCGGGTTTGCCCGCGCGAAAGTCGAATACGCGGATGCGCTCGAGAGGCTGCGCTCCTCGCTTGACGAACATGCCGGTGAGCGGTATCTCGGCCCGGAGACCGGCGACCAAGTTCGCCGCTTCTTCACAGATGAGACACTCGCCAGCGACCAAAAAAGAGAGTTGCGGCAAGTGATCATGCGTTCGTTGGAGCCTAAGCGCGAGTGAGCGGCACCGATGCTGGCGGTCGCGTGAGCGGCTCGGTG